>DATHIT010000177.1:0-30309 GCA_035489915.1 Pseudonocardia sp.
CGACTACCGCTCGATCGGGACCAGCGACGCGCACGCCTGGGTGGAGGCCTACTTCCCCGGGGTGGGCTGGCTGCCGTTCGACCCCACCCCACTGGACGACGGCCGTTCCGAGCAGCCCGACTACGTGGGAAACGCGCCCAATGTGGGCATCAACGTGCCGCCGTCGGTGCAGGCCGGCCAGCCGCAACCGGGCCCGGACGGCCAGACACCTGGCGACCAGGGGCAGGCCGGGAACCCGCCGCCGCCTCCCGCCGGCCAGCCGCCGGCCGGTCCCACCCCGGGCGCGGCACCGCCCCCGCCGGCGCCGCCACCCGGGCAGGAACCGCCACCCGGGCAAGCCCCAGCGCCTGGAGCCAATCAGGCGGGGCCCACCGGCAGTGGGGAGTCCCCGACCGGGCCGGGCGAGAGCGAGCAGGGCGCCGCGGGCCGGCAGGGCGACGGCGCGCGTCCCGGCGGATCGTCCGGTTCCGGAACCGGAGGCGACGACCAGCCCGGCGGCTCGGACGGTTCCGAGGGATCCGGCGGCGTGGGCGACAAAGGGCCCGACGCCCCCGGGGGCGACGGAGCGGGACCCCAGATCGACCTCGGCGGGCTGTTGGTGGCGCTGTGGGCGGTGCTGCTGGTCGGCCTGGCGGTCCTGGTGATCGCCGCGCTGGCGTGCGCCCCGGTCGCCCTGCGCGGCATCGCCCGCCAGCGCCGGATGGCCCAGGCTGCCCGCGGCGGCCCGGAGGGCGCGGCGGCAGCCTGGCGTGAGGTGCTGGCGGAGTTCCGCGACCGGGGCAGCGAACCGGCCAGCCGGGGCACATTGCGCGGCACCGCACGCCAACTGGTCCGGGCGCACCCGCTGGACGCCGACGCGACCGGCGGCATGAAAACCGTCATCGGCGCGCTCGAGCGCGGCTGGTACGCCGAGCAACACGACCCCGGGCCCGGTGGGCCGCTGGTCTCGGCGGTCTTCACGGTGCGCGAAGGGCTTCGACGCAGCGCGCCACTACCTCTGCGCGCCAGGTTCTGGCCCCGCTCGGCGCTGCCCTCCGGCCAGTGGTGGCGGACACTGACCCGTCGGCTTCGCGGCCGGACGCCCGTCTGAGCCAGGGCGCGGTCCTAGCGCGAGGAGGTCAGTTCAGGCGGCTACCCATGGGAAGCCGCCTGATGCCAACACCACTCGATCGAGAGGGAACTACTCCTGCTCGAAACGCCGGCGGAACCGCTCCTCCATCTTGCCGCCGAAGCGGTTGCGATCGGGCTCGGCACCCTTGCCCGGTGCCTTCTTGCCGGCGCCGATCGAGGTGACAGCCAGGACCGCCCCGGCCAACATGACCAGGAACCCGACGACACTGACGACTGGAACGTTCGACAGCCAGATGGAGCGGACCGCTACACCGACGACGAGCAATACCAGACCAAGGAGAAACAACGTCAAGCCCTGCAGTCGACGCCGCCGGGTCGGCCGTCGAAGCCGGCCCGCGCGTACGGTCGACGCGAACTTAGGGTCCTCCGCGATGAGCGCGCGCTCGATCTGATCGAGCAGCCGCTGCTCGTGCTCGGAGAGGGGCATGTCTTCGCCTCCGGCACAGGGTCTGGCGTTGGGTCCATACCGTGCCACCAGCACCCAACGAGCGCCCAGGAGTGGGCGTTACTGACGAGGATACGAGCCTCGGCAAGTTGCGACTACCCGGACCGCCAAAGAGGTTCAGAAGATACGCCATGGCGGTCAGGTCAGCTCATCCCGGGCTGCTCTCAACGACCTCAACGAGCAACCCCGCGCCGGGTCACCATTGCTGGGTCAGCGGTACCGCGGCGTCGTTGAGCGTGCTTCTGACCCTGTTCAGCGTCCTTTCGGGGGTGCCGGCGGCGGCGGTCGGCCCATCCGCGCCGCGCGGCGTCGGCAGTGGTCAGCCCGGTGAGCGGCGACCCAGCGGCCGGGCTGGACCCCGAAATGTCGCCGGATCGGGTGACGGCCATTCGGGTTTAGACCCGGTTCCTTGGTGGATCTTCGAAGGCTCGTCGGGCGGCCACGGCCCCGCCCACCCCGAGCCGGCGCTCCCGGCCGGCCGCCCCCGCCGGCCCGCCGCCGTGGCGGGTTCGCGCGATCGGGTGACATTGCCGCCCAGTTTGAGGCCCCGCCCGGACGCCGAGCGCCAACTGGGCGGGCCGCTCATGGCTCGCTCGCACGGTCGGGTGCCCAATCGCCCAGAGTGAGGCGCCGGTCGCGGGCTGGCCGACGCTTTGCGCCCCGTGCAGCGCCACTCGAATCATGGTCAACTCAACGTGGTCTGGGATCAACCCATGATCAAACCGAAACCACGTTGTGTTGATCACTGAGCCGGGGCCGGGGTCAGCTAGGCACCGCGGTCAGCTTGGGCCGAGGATCGGGTGAGGGCAGCGTCAGCTGGGGGCGGGGGTTTCGGGTCGGCGGGCCAGTACGTGCAGGCGGGCGGCCAGCACGAGCAGCTCGGGGGTGGCGGCGACCAGGCCGGCTAGCTCGGCGACGGCGCCCTGGCCGTTGGCGTCCGCCTCGAGCACCGAGGGCGGCAGCCAACCTTCGAACACTCCGTCGCCCTGGACCAGTTCGATGGACAGCCGGGCCGCCGACTCGAGCAACCCCCGCAACCCGGCCAGGTCCAGCCGGCGCTGCAGTGGGTCGGTGGGGCCGGAGCGGCCCCCGGGATCGGTGAGGACCGCGCTGGCCTGCTGCAGCCGGCCGGCGTGTGCCAGCGTGAGCGCCGCCCCGTACCGCCCGGCCACCAGCACGGACACCGCGCCTCCGGGCACCACCGCGTCGGCGAGCTGTCCGACGGCGGCCGCCACGTCATCGACCACCTCGAGCAGGCCGTGCCCGAGCACCAGGTCGGCGCCGGCTGGCGGGACCGCGTCGGCGAGTGACAGGACGTCGGCCTGGGTGGCGGTGACTCGATCCGCGACGCCGGCATCCCTGGCCCGACCGCGCAGGGCGGCCAGCGCATTGGGGCTGGTGTCGATCACGGTGACCTGGCAACCGGCGGCGGCCATCGGTACCGCCCAGGTACCGCTGCCGCCACCCACGTCGAGCACCCGAACCGGCAGGTCACCGCGCCGTTCTCTGGCCAGGGCGACCTCGGCCCGCAACGCTCGGCGGACCGCGGCGCCCGAGCCGGAGAGGCCCGCCTCCGATGGTTGGCCGGAGCACCCGGCGTCCGCCACCCTCATCCGACCATTATCCGGCGCAGCGGCTGCACGGCGGCAGCTTAAGGCGTGCACCGCCGATCATCCAGGCCAGCCACGTGGTGGCCGCCAGGGCACCTCGGCCAGCGCTATGCGCGCGTCACGCGGCGTGACCGGCCACTCCGCGCCGGATCCCCCGCCGACCGACCGGCCGCTCCGCGCCGGCTCCGGGCACGCATGCAGCGAACTTCCCGGGTTGGGGGCACGGTAGGTTGACAATGTGCAGGTGATCGCCGTGCTTAGCCTCAAAGGCGGCGTGGGCAAGACGACCGTGGTGCTGGGGTTGGCCGGCGCCGCGTTGCAACGCGGCCTGCGCACCCTGGTCGTCGACCTCGACCCGCAGGCCAACGCCAGCACGGCGCTGGAGCCCGACCCGACCACGGCAACTATCGCCGAGGTTCTCGATGAACCCCGCCGGTCGGTGGTGCGCCGCGCTATCGGTGCCAGCGCCTGGGGCGAGGGCTTGGACGTCCTGGTCGGCTCCGAGGCCAACGAGCGGCACAACAACCCCGATCCGAGCCTCAAGCAGCTCGGGCGGCTCGACCGCGCGCTGGACCGCTTGTTACCCCGGGAGGACCCGGACGCGCCCGGCGCCGACGAGGACCCCGACTACGGGCTGGTACTCATCGACTGCCCGCCCTCGCTGGGCCAGCTGACCCGCTCCGCCCTGGTGGCCGCCGACCGCGCGGTACTGGTCACCGATCCGACGATCTTCGCGGTGGCCGGCGTGCAGCGCGCGTTCGAGGCGGTGCAGAACGAACGGGTGGAACACAACCCCCGCCTGCAACCACTCGGCGTACTGATCAACCGGGTGCGCTCCCGGTCCGCCGAGCACGAGTTCCGGGTGGCCGAGCTGCGCGAGCTCTTCGGCCCACTGGTCCTCACCGGCCTGGTGCCGGACCGCTCGGCCATCCAGCAAGCTCAGGGCGCGTGCGTGCCCATCCAGCACTGGGACACCCCCGGCGCACGCGAAGTGTCCTCGGTGTTCGACGGGCTGCTCGGGCGCATCCTGCGCACCGCCGACCGGTACGACCCCTGGCCCAAAACCCGCCAACAGGCCGTGGTCAGCGGTGTCCCACCAGCGAGCGGCTGACGTCGAGGAACTGACCCACCTGGCGGACCAGGTCATCGGCCGCCCGGTCGGTCACCAGCCGGGTGATCCCCGCCTCGGCGGCGGCCCGGGTGGCCGAACCCGCCGCGAAGAACGCCGCCCATTCGGCCAACTCGGGCGCCACCGCGGTGAGCAGTTGCCAGACGCTGCGCCCGCCTCGCTTGGGCTTCGCCGGCTGGGCCCGCACCGCCAGTACCGCCGCGCCGGCCCGTAACGCGGCCAGGTGTGCCGTGGCGAACCGCCGCGACGGATCCGCCAGCCGCTCCGCCTCGGCCAGACCCTCCTCGGCCTGTCGCAGCAGACCGATCGCGGCCGGCGAGGGTGGCGGACTGGCCACCATCGAACTCCCGAACGGCAACGTCGCTGTCATCCCGCACCTCCCAGCTAGACCAGCTACTCCACACGGATGAGATCCCACACGCCCGGACCGGCGCGCATCCGCAGCACGAACTCCTGCGCCGGCCGCTCCAGATCCGCCGACGACCGGGCCAGCACCCGCCAGCAGCGCAGCCGATCCCCGCCCACCGGCATTGGTGAGGGAAACGGCCACGGCGACTCCTCGATCCACCGTTCCCGCACGTCCGTCACCAGGAACCGAGGGCCGCGCCGCACCGGGCGCCGCTGGAACTCGACGGGCTCACCGTCCTGCCAGCGCACCTGCACCGGCGTTGGCTGGCGCGAACCGAACCGGCTCAGCACACCCACAGCTGCCTCACCCCCAGCGATCCCCGGACCTCGTTCGAACCGTTCTCGAACACATGTTCGATGCAGTCCAGTACAGCGCGTCCCGGCTCGTGCGTCAAGTCGTCATCGTCAGGTCATCTAGGCCACATTTGTGATGTCATGTGTCTATGCCCGTCGCGCCCGCCGCCACGCAGCCGACTCCGTGCGCTCAGGCGGCTGGGCGGTGACCGCCGCGCCGCCTCGACTGCGGGT
The DNA here is from genome assembly GCA_035489915.1 of Pseudonocardia sp. Classification (GTDB taxonomy): domain Bacteria; phylum Actinomycetota; class Actinomycetes; order Mycobacteriales; family Pseudonocardiaceae; genus Pseudonocardia. The sequence continues at coordinate 5,252 of DATHIT010000177.1, forward strand.
GGTCGGGTTCACCGCAACGGGGCTGATCGACCGGCTGTCGGACGCATTGGGCGTCTATGTCACCGCGATGGGCTACCCGCGTTCGGCGATCCGGCAGCGCGCTCCGCTGTGGCGCGAGCACACCCGGCGCCCCGGCTGGCGCGGTGTGGGCGCGCTGGACGAGCGGAACAGCCTGGTCGGGCTCGGGTACGGCTACATCGGCGCGCGCGGGCAGTGGTGGCACGAGGAGGTGCGTCGGGGCCTGCTCAGCACCGATCCGCGCGGGCTGCACTGGCTGGCCGACTATTTCGAGCTCACCGAGCTGCACGTATTGCCCCGCGCGCAGGGCGCCGGCCTGGGCGAACAGCTGCTGCGCGGCCTGCTGGACGGTTGCGACCGGCGCTCGGTGCTGTTGTCCACCCCGGAGCTGGACCCGACGCACCCGGCCCGCGCCTGGCGGCTGTACCGGCGGCTGGGATTCGTCGACGTGCTGCGCGAGCACCGCTTCGTCGGGGACTCCCGCCCGTTCGCCGTGCTCGGCCGGTCGCTGCCGCTGCCAGCGCCGCCACCTGGCTGGATGGCGGGAGCGGCGGGCCCGCCGTACGGCGAACTGGGCGGGCCCGATCCGGCCAACCGCGGCTGACGAACGGCAACTGGCACGATGTCGGGGTGCGACCTCCGCCCGCCCGGCCGCCGCGCCGCCGCTACGTCGGAGCCGCGCTCGCGCTGTTTCTGCTGGGCGTGACGGCGCTGCTCGGCGGTTGCACCCAGGTCCGAACCGCGCTGGCCATCCAGGGTGACGACACGGTGGCCGGCGAGATCGTGATCGCCACCGCCGACGGTCCGCCGCCGGTGGTCGAGGTGCCCGGTCCGCTGCTCGGCCAGGTCGCTGTGGCGCCCTACCAGAATGCCGGCTACCAGGGCTCCCGCTTGCAGTTCAGCGGGCTGCGGTTCGACCAGGTCAACTCGCTGGTCACGGTGGCGCCGAAGGCCAATGGCCGGTTTCGCTTCGAGCTGCGCCGCACCGGTGGCCTGGTGGTGCTGGCCGGCCAGGTGGATCTCAGCCCGGTGCCGGTGGACCGGGCCGACGTACAGCTCAAGGTCGCCTTTCCCGGCGAACTGGTGAGCACCGACGGTTCGGCCGAGGCCGGCACGGTGAGCTGGGTGTTCACTCCGGGCCAGGTCAGCCAGTTCAACGCGGTGGTGAGCTCACCGGACCCGTCCAGCCCGTCGGTGGGCCGGTGGACGCTGCTGGTCGCCGCGGTGGTGGCCGCCACCGCGGTCGCCGTGGTGCTGCTGGCCAAGGCACATCGCAACCCACCAGCCCGCAGCGCCGGGCGGGGTCCGTGACCCACACGACCCCGTTCCCAGGAGGACCCGTTCCCAGGAGGACACCGTGAGGACACCGTGACGGGCCGTCCGCTCACCGATTCGCGCCCGCACCCGCTGGATGAGCACCTGGTGGAACACGTGCAGGCCGCGCTGACCGAGTATCTGGCCGAGCGCAGGGCCGACGCGGAGGCGGTGCACCCTCGGTTCGCCGAGGCCGCCGACGCGCTGCGCGAGTTCGTGCTGCTCGGCGGGAAGCGGGTGCGGCCCACCTTCGCCTGGTGGGGCTGGCGGGGCGCGGGCGGGCACCCGGACGACGAGCTGGCCGGGCAGGTCCTGCTGGCGGTGAGCGCACTGGAGTTGGTGCAGGCCAGCGCGCTGGTGCACGACGACCTGATCGACGCCTCGGACACCCGGCGGGGCCGGCCCACCGTGCATGTCTCGTTCGCCGCGCAGCACCGCGCCGAGGGCTGGCTGGGCAGCCGGGACCGCTACGGCCTGGCCGCCGCCGTGCTTCTCGGTGACCTCGCGCTGGCCTGGGCCGACGACCTGCTGCACGCCGCCGAGCTGCCCGAGCCGGCCATGCGCCGGGCCCGTCCGGTCTGGGCGGCGATGCGCACCGAGCTGGTCGGCGGCCAGTTCCTGGACCTGTTCGGCCAGGTCACCGGGGATGACACGGCGGAGACGGCGATGCGGGTGAACCGGTTCAAGACGGCCGCCTACACGGTCGAGCGGCCGCTGCTGCTGGGCGCCGCGCTGGCCGGCGGGTCGGAGCGGCTGGTCCAGGCGTATCGCCAGTTCGGCGCGGACATCGGCATCGCGTTCCAGCTCCGGGACGACCTGCTCGGGGTGTTCGGCGACCCCGAGGTGACCGGCAAACCGGCCGGCGACGACCTGCGGGAAGGCAAGCGCACCCTGCTCATGGCGCTGGCCATGCGGACCGCCGGGGAGCGGGGCGACCAGGCCGCACTCTCCGCGCTGACCGAGGCGCTGGGCGATCCGGAGCTGGATGCCGCCGGGGTGGACCGGGTTCGCCAGGTGCTGCGCCAGCTGGGCACCGCCGACCAGCTGGAACGGCGGATCGAGCAGCTCACCGAGTCCGCCCTGGCCGCGCTGGCGCTGGCCGAGGTGGCCGAGCCGGCCGCCACCCGGCTGCCCGAACTGGCCCACACGGCCACCCGCCGCCGGGCCTGACCCGGTTACGGACCGAGGACGCAAGACCGAGGACGCGGGACGGAGGGGGCAGGCATGCGCACTGTGTCCGGGCGCACCGACCACGTCGTGGTGGTCGGTGCCGGGTTGGCCGGGCTGGCCGCCGCGCTGCACCTGATCGGCGCCGGGCGCAAGGTGACCGTGCTGGAACGGGCCGAGCACCCGGGCGGGCGGGCCGGCCAGGTGGACCTGGTCGGGCCGGCCGGCCGCTACCAGGTCGACACCGGACCGACCGTGTTGACCATGCCGGATCTGGTGGAGTCGACCCTGGCCGCGGTCGGCGAGAAGCTCGGCGACCGGCTGGAGCTGATCCAACTGGATCCGGCGTACCAGGCCCGGTTCGCCGACGGCTCCACCATCGGTGTGCACACCGACCCGGATCGGATGGAGGCGGAGATCGCCGAGCGGGTCGGCCCGGCCGACGCGGCCGGCTACCGCCGACTGCGCCGTTGGCTGACCGCGCTGTACCAGGCGGAGATCAACACGTTCATCGGCGCGAACCTGGACTCCCCACTGAGCCTGCTGACCCCGGACCTGGCCCGGCTGGCCGCGCTGGGTGGGTTCGGCCGACTGGGCCCTCGGGTCGGCCGATTCGTCAAGGATGAGCGGCTGCGCCGGCTGTTCTCGTTCCAGTCGCTCTACGCCGGGGTCGCCCCGGACCGGGCGCTGGCCGCCTACGGCGTGATCGCCTACATGGACACCGTGGCCGGGGTGTACTTCCCGCGAGGTGGGATGCGCGCGCTGCCCACCGCGCTGGCCGATGCCGCGACGGCCGCCGGCGGGACCATCCACTACCGCAGCCGGGTCACCGGGCTGGCCCGGCGGGGCGGCCGGGCGGTCGCGGTGCGCTACCTGGATCCGGCCGGTGAGCCCGCGCTGCTGGCCGCCGACGCGGTGGTGCTGACCGCCGACCTCCCGGCGGCCTACCAACTGCTCGGCCGCGCTCCCCGGCGGCCGGTCCCGATCCGCTGGGCCCCCTCCGCGGTGGTGCTGCACGCGGGCGGCCCGGCACCGACACAGAACCCGGCGGAGAACGGGCTGGGCCACCACACGCTGTCCTTCGGCGCGGCCTGGTCACACACATTCCGGCAGATCCTGCGCCGCGGCGAGCTGATGAGTGATCCTTCGCTGCTGCTCACCAGGCCGACCGCCACCGATCCGACACTGGCCCCGCCCGGCCACCAGCTCTACTACCTGCTCGCGCCCTGCCCGAACACCGCGCGCGCCCAACTGGACTGGGACCGGGTCGGACCGGCCTACGCCGACGAGCTGCGCGGGGTGCTCGCCCAGCGGGGCATTACCGAGTTGAGCTCGCCGATGCAGGTGTCCCGACTGGTCACCCCGGCGGACTGGGCGCGGGACGGGCTGGCGGCGGGCACCCCGTTCTCGGCGGCGCACACGTTCGCCCAGACCGGGCCGTTCCGACCGGCGAACCTGGTGCGTGGATGGTCCAACGTGGTGCTCGCCGGGTGCGGGACCACGCCGGGCGTGGGCGTGCCACCGGTGCTGATCTCCGGGCGGCTGGCCGCGCTGCGCATCACCGCCAGCGCCGCCGGAATCTGATCGGCGCCCCTGACACCGAGGGCCGACCAAGGCCATGCGAGCATAGGTTCCAAGATGACGTCCCAGCCACAGCTGTCGACCACCCCCGCCGAGGCTCCTGAGGCGGCGCTCCGTGCTGCCCCCGCCACGCCCGGTGAGGCGGTGGACTCGACGACAGACATGCTCGAGTCCGCGCTCAGCGCGCCGCCGTCCCCGGCCACTCGGGGCTGGTGGCGCCTGCTGGGCAACCCCAGGCCCAAGCCGCTGCTGCTCGGCTTCTTGGGCAGCCTGCTGCTGGCGTTCGGTGGGCTGGGCGCCGGCGGCGTGCTGGTGCACGACCCGATCCTGGAGGGCACCCCGCTGGCCGCGTGGCGGTTCGGCCACGGCTACGACCTCGCGGTCATGGTGGTCTACCTCGGCCTTGCGCTGGTGATCTGGGCCTGGGTGCTGGTCGGCCGGGAGGTGCTGGCGCGGCGCGCCGGCGGACGCGCGGTGCTGACCAACGCCGCGCTGTGGATGCTGCCGATGCTGGTCAGCCCGCCGCTGTTCACCCGCGACCCGTTCAGCTACCTGGCGCAGGGCACCATGCCGCTGCTCGGGTTCGACCCGTACGCCGGTGGCCCCGACGCGCTTCCGCCGGGCCCGGTGCTGGACAACGTGCACTGGTTCTGGCAGGACACCCCGACCCCCTACGGCCCGCTGTTCATCCTGATCGCCAAGGGCGTCGTCTCGGTCACCGGCACCAACATGATCGCCGGCGTGCTGCTCATGCGCGCGGTGATGGTGGTCGGCCTGCTGCTGTTCGTGGCCGCGCTGCCCGGGCTGGTCCGCCACCTGGGCGGGCGGCTCCCGGTGGCGCTGTGGATCGCGGTGGCCAACCCGGTCATGGTGGTCCACCTGGTCGGCGGCCCGCACAACGACCTGCTGCTGATCGGCCTGCTCGCGATGGGCAGCCTGCTGGTGCTCAACCGCCAACACGCGGCCGGGATCGCGCTGGTCACCATGGCCATGGCGGTCAAGGCCACCGCCGGGGTGGCGCTGCCATTCCTGGTGCTGGTCTGGGCCGCCCGGCTCACCGGCCCGCAACGGGCCAGGATCATCAAGGCCGGAGCGGCCGGCTTCGGGGTGTTCCTGGTGGTGTTCACCGCCTGCACGGTGGCCGCCAAGGTGGGGCTGGGTTGGCTGCCCGCGCTCAGCGCGCCCTCGATGATCGTCAACTGGCTGTCGCTGTCCACCGGGTCCGGCGAGCTGATCTTCAACATCTTCAGCTGGCCGATCGGCGGGCTGCCCAAGACCCCGTTCATCACGGTCACCCGGGTGATCGGCGGGGTCGCCCTGCTGGTCATCGGCGTGCGTCAGTGGCGGGCGGCCAGGGACGGTGGCGGCGACGCGGTGCGCCGAGCGGGCATCGTGCTGCTGCTGGTGGCGCTGCTCTCCCCCGCCACGCTGCCCTGGTACTACGTCTGGGGGATGGCCCTGCTGGCCGGAATCGCCTGGTCCGCCCGGCAGATGCAAATCGTCATCTTCGTGTCGTGCTTCCTGGTGGTCGCCGCCTTCCCGTCCGGCGAAGTGGCCCTGTACGCGTTCGGCTACCTGCTGGTCATGATGGCCGGAGCACTGGTCGCGGCGATCTCGCTGCGCCGGGAGGACCCGCTTCGGCTGCGCACCAAGCGTCCCGAGCGGGCAACCACCCCGGCCCCTCGCGAGTTGGCTGGCGCCGAACCGCAAGCCTGACCGGACGGCACGGCTCGGACCGTGCTGAGCGGGAACGGGCAGGCGAGCGGAACGGCGCCTAGCAGGCGGCTAGAAGACGCTAGAAGGCCCCGCTAGAAGGCCCGCTAGAAGGCCATGGCCTGGGCGCGCCGTTTCACCTCGCGGCCCCGGTTGGAGCGCAGCGCGCTGATCGGCGTGCCGGGCAGCGACGGGTCGTCCTCGAACAGCCAGCGGACGATCTCCTCGTCGGCATACCCGCCGTCACGCAGCACGGTGACGGTCCCGGAGAGGCCCTTGACCGTGGTTTCGTCGACGAGGAAGTCCTCGGGGATACCAAGTGCCCCGTCGCTACGGATGGCCAACAAATGACCATCGCGTACCAGCTGGTGTACCCGACTTACCGGGATGCCGAGCCGCTGGGCAACCTCAGGGATGGACAGTGCCTTCAGATCATCGGCCGCGATGGCGGGCGCGACAGGTCGCTCACTCACGCGGGACACCATGCCACAGCCCACCCCCATTCCGGCAGGGTTGGGGGGCGCTGGAACTACCCCCCGATCGCCCACCGGCCGGCTTTCGTACCCTTGCCGTCGTGGTACCAACCGAGCCCGAGCTGACCGGGGTCCTGCTCGAAGAGCGATACCGAGTGGGTGAACTGCTCGCGATCGGCGGGATGTCCCGGGTCTACCGGGGTACCGACCTGCGGTTGGAACGGGAAGTCGCGATCAAGGTGATGGACTCCCGGCTGGCCGCCGACCCGAGTTTCCGGGGTCGGTTCGAGCGGGAGGCCAGGGCGATCGCCCGGATAGATCACCCAGGCGTGGTGGATGTGTACGACCAGGGCGAGCACGGCGAGCCGCCGGACCCGGTGGTCTTCCTGGTCATGGAGCTGATCCGGGGCGGCACCCTGCGGGACGTGCTGGGCGAACGCGGCGCGCTGGCCGTGCCCGAGGCCCTCGCCGTGCTCGAGCCGGTGCTCAGCGCGCTGGCCGCCGCGCACGCGCAGGGCATGACCCACCGCGACGTCAAACCGGAGAACGTGCTGATCAGCACCGCCGGCGCGGTCAAGGTCGCCGACTTCGGCCTGGTCACCGCCGCCGCCCAGGCCGGCGCCAGCACCGCCGGCATGATCATGGGGACGGTGGCCTACCTGTCCCCCGAGCAGGTCACCGGCCGCGCCGTGGACGCCCGCAGCGACGTGTACTCCGCCGGGGTGGTGCTCTACGAGCTGCTCACCGGGGTCCCCCCGTACGACGGCGAGCACGCCCTCTCGGTGGCCTACCAGCACGTCAACCAGGATGTGCCGGCGCCGTCCACCCGGGTGCCGGGGGTGCCGCCGGATCTGGACGCGTTGGTGATCAGCGCGACCCGCCGGGACCCGGAGGCGCGCCCGCCGAGCGCCGAGGTGCTGCTGCATGCGGTGCGAGGGGTGCGCGCCTCGCTCGGCATCCCGAGAGTGCCGGTCCCGGTGCCCGGCGGCCCGCCGGCGCCGCGCACCGCCCCCAGCGGAGGCCGGCACGCGGCCCCGGTGGGCGCGGCCTCGCAGAGCTTCGCCCCGCCCGGCGGGCTGCCCGCCGGACCCGCGCACGCAGCCGAGGGCGCTTCCACGGTGCCCAACCACTCGCCGCCCAGCCACTCGCCGCCCGGCCATCGGCCGACCAGGGCGATGACCTCGGCCACCTCGGCCTCCCGGTTCCAGCACGGCCCGGCCGAGGCCTGGGCGGGCGCTGAGGCGTCCTCGACGTCGGCCTGGACCTCGGATGCCGACCTGCCCGACTACGTCGCTCAGCGCCGCAGAGGGAGGCGCATCCTGGCCATCTGGATCGCGGCGGTGCTGCTGCTCGCGGTGTTGATCGGCGCGTTGGCCTGGGGCGCCGGGGTGGGCCAGTGGAGCAGCACGCCGGCGGTGATCGGGCTGGACCAGGCCAGCGCGGAGCGACTGGTCAATGAGGCCGGGCTGGTGCCTTCGGTGCGCACCGCGCCGAACGACACCGCGCCGGCGGGCACCGTGTACGAGGCGGTGCCCGGTCCCTCCAGCCGGGTGCGCAAGGGCAGCACGGTCACCCTCGCGGTGTCCACCGGCCGGCCCCGGGTGCCCGCCGTGCCGCCAGGCACCGCCGTACCGGACGCGGAGCGGATGCTGCGGGACGCCGGCCTGGCGCCCCGGGAGGACGACGCCGACTACGCCTCGCACCCCACCGCGCCGCGCGGCACGGTGATCGGCACCTCACCCGCCGCGGGCACCTCGCTGCCGGTGTCCAGCCCGGTCACCCTGGTCCTGAGCAGCGGGCCGCCTACCCCTCGGCGGCAGCGCGACCCCGGCGAATCCCTGGCCGAGCTGCTGCAGCAACAACTTGAGCGGGCCCTGCGCGGCGACGGGCCCGGCCCTCCACCACGCGGCTCCGGCGGGTAGCGCGCGGGCGCGGATTGGAGTTCGGTCAGCCGCGCAGCATCTCCGCGACCAGGAAGGCCAGCTCCAGCGACTGCTGGGTGTTCAGCCGGGGATCGCACGCGGTCTCGTAGCGGCCGTGCAGGTCGGCGTCGGAGATCTCCTGGGCGCCGCCGAGGCATTCGGTGACGTTCTCCCCGGTGATCTCCACGTGCAGCCCGCCCGGGTGGGTACCCAGCCCGTGGTGCACCTCGAAGAAGCCCTGCACCTCGTCCACGATCCGGTCGAAGTGCCGCGTCTTATACCCGGTGGTGGACTCCACGGTGTTGCCGTGCATCGGGTCGCACTGCCAGATGACCTTGTGGCCGGATGCGGTGACCTTTTCCACGATCGGCGGCAGCGCGTCCCGCACCTTGGTGCTGCCCATCCGGCTGACCAGCGTCAACCGCCCGGGCACCCCTTCCGGGTCGAGCCGCTGCACGTACTCCACGGCCTGCTCCGGGGTGGTGCTCGGGCCGATCTTGAGGCCGATCGGGTTGGCCAGGATCTCGGCGAAGGCGATGTGCGCCCCGTCCAGCTGACGGGTCCGCTCGCCGATCCACAGGAAGTGCGCGGACAGGTCGTAGAGCTTCGGCGCGTTCGGCTCCCGCACGTCCAACCGGAGCATGGCCCGCTCATAGTCCAGCAGCAGCGCCTCGTGGCTGGCGTAATAGTCCACGCTGTGCAGGCTCGGATCGTCCACCCCGCAGGCCTGCATGAACCGCAGGCCCCTGTCGATCTCGGTGGCCAGCGCGTCGTACCGCTCGGCGGCGCCGGAGTTGCGGATGAAGTCCTTGTTCCAGTCGTGTACCGAGTTCAGCCCGGCCATGCCCGCCGCGGTCAGCGCGCGGACCAGGTTCATCGCCGCGCTGGCGTTGGCGTAGGCCCTGATCATCCGGCTCGGGTCGGGCACCCTGGCCTCGGGCGTCGGCCTGATCGAGTTGACGATGTCGCCCCGGTAGGAGGGCAGGCCCAGCGCGTCCACCGGCGCGGAGCGCGGCTTGGCGTACTGCCCGGCGATCCGGCCCACTTTGACCACCGGCATGCTCGCCGCGTAGGTGAGCACCACCGCCATCTGCAGCAACGTCCGGATGTTGCCCCGGATGTGCGGCTCGGTGTTGTCCGCGAAGGTCTCCGCGCAGTCCCCGCCCTGCAGCAGGAACGCCTCTCCCCTGGCCACCTGGGCCAGCTGCGCGCGCAGCTTGTCGACCTCTTCCGGCACGGTGACCGGCGGCACGCTCTCCAGCACGGTGCGCACCTGCCGGACGGCTTCCCCGTCCGGCCACTCAGGTTGCTGCGCCGCCGGGCGGCCCAGAGCATCGTCCAGCCTCGCGCGCAGCGAGGGGGGCAACGGCGGAAGTTCGGGAAGGTCCTCAACCGGCACGTCAACTGTCCAGTTCACGGTCAGCCAGCCTAACGCGTTCGCTGGACGGGGCGGCGGCGCATATCGCGGGTGCTCCTCAGCCGAAGAACACCTCGGCCTCGGCGTACAGCGCCGGGTCCACCGTCTTCAGCGTCTGGGTGGCCTCGGCCAGCGGCACCCGGACGATGTCGGTGCCGCGCAGCGCCACCATGGCCCCCCACTCGGCGTCGTGCACCGCGTCGATCGCGTGCAGCCCGAACCGGGTGGCCATCCAGCGGTCCCGGCTGCTCGGCGTACCACCCCGCTGCACGTGCCCGAGCACGGTGGTGCGCGCCTCCTTGCCGGTGCGCTGCTCGATCTCCCGGGCCAGCGCCTCGCCGATGCCACCCAGCCGGGGGTGGCCGAACGCGTCCATCTCGCCGGCGGCCAGCGCCATGGTGCCGTCCAGCGGGGTTGCGCCCTCGGCCACCACGATGATCGGCGAGTACTGGGTGCGGAACCGGCTCTCCACCCAGTCACACACCTTGGCGATGTCGAACGGCACCTCGGGGATCAGGATCACGTTGGCCCCACCGGCCATCCCGGAGTGCAGCGCGATCCACCCGGCGTGCCGGCCCATCACCTCCACGATCAAGGCGCGGTGGTGCGACTCGGCGGTCGTGTGCAGCCGGTCGATCGCCTCGGTGGCGATGCCGACGGCGGTGTCGAAGCCGAAGGTGTAGTCGGTGCCGGACAGATCGTTATCGATGGTCTTGGGCACGCCGACCACGTGTACGCCCTGCTCGTACAGCTTGCTGGCCACGCCCAGGGTGTCCTCGCCGCCGATCGCGATGAGCGCGTCCACGCCGAGGTTCATCAGCGTCCGCTGGATCCGCTCAACCCCGTTGTCGATCTTGAAGGGGTTGGTCCGGGAGGAGCCGAGGATGGTGCCGCCCCGGGGCAGGATGCCACGCACCGCCGGGATGTCCAGGGTCTTGGTCAGGCCTTCCAGCGGCCCGCGCCAGCCGTCTCGGAAGCCCACGAATTCGTACTTGTACTCCGGCACGCCCTTGCGGACGATCGCCCGAATCACCGCGTTCAGGCCGGGGCAGTCGCCGCCGCCGGTCAGCACTCCAATGCGCACGGCCGGAAGACTCTCATGTGCTGGATCGGTGCACCAAGCCACCCTTGCCGGAAAGGTGTGCCTCGATCGTGTGCCAGCGGGCCAGGTTGTGCCGAGCGTCGGCCAATGCGTCGTGCGCGTCCTGCGGCGGGGCCGGCAGCGGCGGTCGCCCGGCGTCCTCCCAGCGCTGGCGCAGCTCCCGGGTGAACCGGGGCAGCGGGCGCGGCAAGGCCGGCATCGCCCCCCACAGCTGGCAGAGCACCACGTGGTCGTAGGCGGCGATCCAGGCCCACAGCTCGATCTCCTCGCCCGGCACGGTCAGGAAGTCCAGCAGATCCTCCTTGATCCGCGCCCGGGACCGCCAGGCCCGGTCGCCGGGGGACGGCAGCTTGGGCAGCACGTTGGCCCGCACCCAAGGTCCGGCACGGCGGTCGTCGAACTCGGTGGAGACCGCGTAGAACTCCCGGCCGTCGGTGTCCACCACGCCGATGGAAACCAGCTCGATGGTCTTGCCGTCTTCGATGAACTCACAGTCGTAAAAGAAGCGCACGGTAGATCAGATGCCCCGTCAGCTGGCCTTGGTCCCTGGCACGCTGGCCAGCGGCCGGGAACGCGCGGCCTGGGCGGCTGCGTCTTCCTTGGCCTTGGCGGCGTACATGTCCACGTACACCGCGCCGGACAGCTCCATTAGGGCGTACATGATCTCATCTGTCATCGACCGCTGGATGAACCGGTCGTTGGCCATGCCGAAGTAGCGGTCGAAGGTGAGCGGTTCACCGATCTTGATCCGCACCTTGTGCGGCCGCCAGATCCGGGAGCCGATCGGGTTCACCTTGTCCGTCCCGATCATGACGATCGGGATCACCGGGACCTCGGCCTCGAGCGCCATCCGGGCCACCCCGGTCTTGCCCTTGAACAGCCTGCCGTCGGGTGATCGGGTGCCCTCCGGGTAGATACCGACCAGGTGATTCTCACGCAGCAGCCGAATTCCGGTGTCCAGCGCGGCCCGGGCGGCCGAGCCGCTGCCCCGGTCAACGGGTACCTGGCCGATCCCGTAGAAGAACTCCCGCTTCAGCCAACCGACCAGGCCGGGCTGGGTGAAGTACTCGCGCTTGGCCATGAACGTGATCCGCCGCCGTACCAGCAGCGGCAGGAAAAACGAGTCCGCGACAGCCAGGTGATTGCTGGCCAGCAGCGCCCCTCCGTGCTCCGGGATGTTCTCCCTACCCTCGATCGTGGGCCGGCACCAGAGCCGCAACAATGGTCCGAGCAGCACGAACTTGAGCAACCAGTACAGCACGTGGACGCCGCCTCTCCCCGCCGGACCGCGGACCCAGCCTACGGAGCCGTACGGGTTACCGACAACGCGGACCTCTCCCCTTCCGGGGGTCGTTCGTGTCACGATGGCACTGTGAACCAGGCGGAACCTGAGGACGGCGGCGGCGCCGCCGACTCCACCCGGCACGTGGTCACCTTCGAGGAGATCATCGCCGGATGGGTAGCCGAAGGAACAGTGCCCTGCTGGCCGGAGGCGGTTCCCTACCCTCCCGACGGCAACGAGGTGGACCGAGCGGTGCCCAGCGCCCCGCCGAGTACGCCATCGGCCACCGGGCCGGCCGGGCCACCGAACCCACCCCCCGCCGTACCGCCGCCGCCCCGCGCGGCCGCGCCGTCCATACCCGCGCCGGCCAACCCGCCGCCGGTCAGCCGCCCGCCGGCACCGGCCCCGCCGCCTGACGAGCACTTCGTTCCGCCGGACCCGCCGCCGATGCCGCGTATCGGGGTGACCGCCGCGATCGGCATCGCCCTGCTGGGGTTCGGCGTCGTGCTGCTCGCACTGCCGAGCCTGCTGGGCCGCAACTCCGAGCTCTCCCTGCCGCTGGGGCTGGTCTCGCTGGCGCTGGGCCTGGGCTGGTTGGTGCTGCGGTCCTGGCCGGCGGTGGCGAACGACGACGACGAGGACGACAACGGAGCCGTCCTCTAGCTGTCCGTGCTGGCGGCCCTCACAGAGCCCGCCGCTCGCTCACACAGCCCGCGGCATGCTCACACAGCCGCCCAACGCGCTGTGTCGAGCCACGCGCGCTGTGCGAGCGCCGGGAACGGCTCACACCGGGGCTGCCGTTCGGCTGTGGCTTCCCCTGTTCGGCTTGCCATCGAGCGATCGCGTGTTGCCGAACTGCACAGCGCGCAGTCTGCGCGCGCGAAAGGCCGGCCTCCGGTGCAGTTCGGCAACGCCAGACAGCTCGGCACTCCGCGGCGCGGCTCGGCACTCCGCGGCGTCACCGGGCACTCTGTGAGGTGACCCGCGTGTCGTCGGTCAGGTGGACGGGCGGTTGGTTTCGTCCAGTTGGGCGAGGAGTTCCCGGCTCAGCTTGGGCAGCTGCCCGGTGGCCGCGTCGACGAGGGCCAGCCGGGCGGCCGAATCGGTGGGGCCACCTTTGGCCAGCGCGTCCAGCGCCACCGCGTCACCCACGTCCTGCCCGGCCCGCTCGCTGAGGATCCAGCGCACCTCCAGCAGGTCGCAATAGGCCTGGATCTGGCTGCCGACCCCACCCACCGCCTCGTGCGCGCGCCGCATACCGGGGAGCACGACCCGGTTCAGCCAGCTGATCGCCGCCTCCGACTCCGACACCTCCCGCCCGCTCTCCCGAGGCAGCATGGCGTGGTAGGCCCGCAGGTCACCGAGCAGGATGCTGGCCTGCCCCTCGCCCACGTCGAACCCGGCGACCTTGTGCAGGTGCTCGGCGTGGAACCTGCGGTCGCCGACCGCGACCCGCAGCCGCAGCTGATCGGCCTCCTCCTCCACCGGGCGCAGCTCGATCTCGTCCACCACGAAGCCGAGGTCTTCCAGCTGTCGCAGCTGCCCCTCGATCCGGTAGCGGTCGGCGAAGTTGAACGTCGGCTGGGCGTGCAGCGCGTCCCACAGCTCGGTGTACCGGGTCGCCACCCCGCGCGCCTCCTCGACCAGCGTTTCGTCCAGGTCCAGGTCCGGGTCGGGGTCCTCCGGCTCCTCGCCGGCCAGCGCGGCCTGCTCGGCCATCCGGGCGACCATGTCCAGCATGCCGCCGGCCACGTTCTCCACCAGGATGTCCAGGTCGTACTGGCGCTGGCCGTCGCTCAGCCGGGGGTGCACCTCGCTGGTCTCGGCGTCCACCAACCACGCCTGCAACACCTGGCCGTCGCGGGAGAACAGGGTATTCGCCAGCGAGCAGTCGCCCCAGAACACGCCGTGCCGGTGCAGCTCGACCAGCAGGCTGGCCATCGCGTCCAGCAGCCGCGCCCGGTGCTTCGGCCGGTTCGGCGGCAGCCGCATGAACAGCCGCCGGAACTGCCAGGACTGGGACAGGTAGTGGGTGACCAGGATCGCGGTGTCCTCTTCCCGGCCGAATTCGTCGGGTTCGGCCTCGGGCTGGATCACCAGTCCGGCCGCCCGGACGGCGGGCAGGCCCATCGTCTCCAGCTGGCGCAGCACCGCGTACTCCTTGGCCGCGATCCGCTCCGGCAGTTGCTTCAGCGCCCACAGCTGGCCATCGGCCTCCACGAACCGGACCAGGTGGCGGCTGGGCCCGACCGGAATGTCCCGCAGCGGCACCTCGGTGGCGTCCCAGTCGCGCAGCGGCCGGTCCCACGGCAGCGCGAGCAACCCTGGGGAGGTCACCCGCAGACGCAGCTCCGGCGCACGCACCCGAGGATTCTCCCCCGGCCGAGGGCCAGGCGTCTGCCAGTCGCGCAAACGCTCGCCACCAGCACGTGGCACCTGGCACGTGGCGCCAAGCAGTTGCTCGAGCTCAGGCCGCCTCGGCCGCCGGCACGTCGCACCCACCGGTGACGGGGTCGTAGGCGTGCAGGTAGGACCACAGGTAGACCGGCTCACCGTCAGCCCGGACGTCGACTATGTGGCCGAGCCGAATGAACTCCTCGGCGGGTCGCACTGCCTGCCAGCAGCGCTCGCACAGCGGTGGCGACATCCGCGACATGAGCTTCTCCCGGTAAAGGTGCGCGACCCAACTACCGCGATTGAAGCGCGCCTTGGCCTGGTCGGTACGCCGGTGTGGGCCGCTTCACGCGTGGCCCTCATCGCACCCGGGGTCGATCACGTTCGAAGAATTGCTCACCGGTCACCGCGCTCGGCAGCGGTCACGGGCCAGTGCGGCGGCCCCGATCACCCCGCCCTCGTCGCCCAACTGCGCGGTGCGGATCCGGGCCAACGGGCGGTGGTGGCCTCCGGTGACCACCCGGGCGTAGTGGTCCCGCGCCTCGTCCATGAACAGCGGAGCGGAGCCGGACACCCCGCCGCCGATGATCACCAGCTCCGGGTCGTACACGTCGGCTATGAGCGCCAGGCCCTCGCCGAGCCAGCGGGCCAGCTCGGCCATCGCCCGGCAGCCCAGCGGATCACCGTCCCTGGCGGCGCTGGCGACATGCCGGCCGGTGATCCCCCTGGCCTCCACCGCGGCCATCCTGGCCAGCGTGGGCGAGGCGGACGGGTCGTCGGCGAGCAGTTCCACCAGCGTGGTGACCAGCGCGGTTCCGCTGCAGTACCGCTCCCAGCAGCCTCGCTTGCCACAGGGGCAGGCCCGGCCGTCCGGCACCACGCGCAGGTGCCCCAGCTCCGGGGCCACCCCGTGCGCACCCCGGTAGAGCTTCCCGTCGATCAGCAGCGCGGCGCCGATCCCGGTGCCCAGGGCCACGAACACCGAGGCGCTGGCCCCGCTGCCGGACCCCGCGCCGTAGCGCCGCTCGGCCAGTGCGGCGGCGTTGGCGTCGTGCTCGATGACCACCGGCAGCGCGCACCGGGCAGTCAACCGGTCGGCGACCGGCGCGCCCCGCCACGGCAGGTGCGGAGCGAACCTGACCACCCGGCGGTCCGGCGTGATGAATCCGGCGAGTGCCAGGCCAACCGCCTTTACCGGGTGCCGCGCGGCCAGCTTCTCCACCACCCCGGCGATGGCCGACTCCAGCGCCTCGTCCTGTCCGGGAGTGGCCGCCCTGGCGGTATCCAGCACCGCCCCGTCGGCATCCACCACACCGGCCCGCACGCTGGTCCCTCCGACGTCGACGCCGATGGTCAGCACGTCTCGGGCGACGGTTCGGGCGACGGCCGGCCCCGGCTGTCCCTGGTGATCTCGATGTGCTGCACCACCCGCCCGCCGCGGCCCGAGCCTCGGACGGTCGGTCGGTGTCGAGCGGGGCCGTGCACCGGGGCCGACGGCACCGGCGAGATCGCCCAGGGCTGGGGCGGGTGTGGCTGGGCGGTCCATGGGTGAGCGGTGCGGCCGGTGTGCGCCTGACCGGCGGCCGGCGGCTGGGTCGGCTGGGGCGTCGGCGACTCGGCCGTCGGGGGCTGGGTCGAGTGGGTCGTCGGGGGCTGGGTCGAGGCGGGCCGGGCGGATGCCTGACCGGGCGAGGGGGCGCCGATGCCCTCCTCGAGGGCGGCTCGCAGCACGGCGAGCAGGCCGGCGGTGTGCTCGGCCAGCCGTGCGGCGAGCTCCGAGTGGCCGCCCCGCAACACGGTGATCACCGCGCAGACCGGGCATGCCGCGCACGACGGCGGACCGGCGACCGGCTCGTCTCCGGGCTGCTCCCGGATCCGGTCCACCCAGGGTTCCAGCAGGTCAAGTGCACCCTCGGCGTAGCTTCGCAACTCCTCGGCCAGGTTCGCGTGGCCCGGGCAGCCACGTTCGCTCACCGGGTCATCCAGACCGCCGGGTCTGGCCGAAACACCACGATCAGCTCGTCGGTGCCCACCCGGGCGCCCAGCACCTCGCAGCGCGACAGCACCGACGGCAGTGCCACCAACCGGCGGACCCCGCCCACGGTGACCGCCAGGTCGTCGTCGATCCGGGTGAGCTCCAGCGGAGTCTTGCGGTCCAGCCCGGGCAACCGCAGCGCGAGTTCGAACTCCGAATCCGGGTCGGTGCCGTCGCCTTCGGTGCGCCGGACCGACAGCAGCGGCGGCGCGTCCGCCCCGGCCAGCGGTTCCTCGTCGCCGTAGAGCGCGTCGGCCAGCTCGAGCAGCGCGGTCACCCCGATCGGCTCGGCGGCGGTGTACGGCACCGCGCGCACCGGCCGCCGGCATTCCGCCGCGTTGTGCCCGTTGCCCCACAGGGCGCTCAGCTCACCGAGTACCTCCTGCTGCTCGGCCCGGCGGGCGCGCACCCAGCGGGCGGCCGGACCGCGGACCGAGGGCGCGATCGGCGGCACCACCCGGTTGGCGATGATCCCGTCCACCCGCAGCCCGTGCAGCGCCAGCGCGGTCATGGTGCGCCGGCTCTCGGCGGCCACCAGGCGCTCCGGGGTGAGCACCAGCCGGATGCTGGTGCTGTGGTGGTCGGCGAGCATGGCGCGCAGCGCGGCCACCTGTTCGGCGAGTCGACCCAGCGCGTCGGCGGCCTCGTCCCAGTTCCGCAGGACATTGCGCGGGGTGCCCGGCCTCGGCGGGCTGGCCCCGGCGATCCCGGCCAGCAGGCCGCGCACCGCCCGCCGGTGCGCCGGGTACAGCCGCTCCAGGTACCCGCCGATCGCCTCGGGCAGCCCGAGCAGCCGCAGCGTCTCCGCCGTCGGCCCGCAGTCCACGATCACCACCTCCCACGGGCCGGTCTGCGCCAGTCGGCGGACCTCGCCCAGCGCGAGCAGCTCGTCCACCCCGGGCAGCCAGGTCAGCTCATCGGCGACCAGCTCGTCGACCCCGGCGCCGGCGAGCACGGTGCGCAGGTGTCCGCGCAGCTCGTTCCACGCCCCTTCGACCAGGGCCCGGCCGTCCAGGTGCGCGGCGAACAGCCCCGGGTCGACCTCCAGCGGGTCCCCGCCCAGATCCGCGTCCAGCGCGTCACCCAGGGAGTGCGCCGGGTCGGTCGAGATCACCAGCGCCTTGCGCCCGGAGCGCGCCAAGCGGGCAGCGGTAGCCGCGGCCAGCGTGGTCTTGCCCACGCCGCCCTTCCCGGTGAACAGCAGGATCCGCAACGCGCCCTACCCCGCTTCGACGAAGTGCCAACTTGATCCGGGCCAGCCACCCGACGATCGGCCCGGCGAGGATACCTCGCCCGCCCACCTCGTCAGCTCAGCCCTCGACGGCTCAGCCCTCGACCCGGCGCTTCAGCTCCTTCAGCGCGGTGTCGATGATGATCTTCTCGGCCTTCCGCCGCAGCATGCCGATCATCGGGATGTTCAGCTCGACGCTCAGGGTATAGGTGACCGTGGTGGCCGTACCGGCCGGAGCCAGCGCGTAGGAGCCCTGCTGGGCCTTCTGGATCTGGCCCTTGACCAGATCCCAGCTCACCGAGAGCCCGTCCTCGGCCCAGTCGTAGGCCAGCGTGTAGGCGTCCTTGAACATCCCGGCGTCCAGAGTGAACGAAACCTGCGACGCCCGGCCGTCCGGCCCGTCGGCCACCACCTCGGCGGATTTGACCGCGTTCGCCCATTCCGGGTACGCGGGAAAGTCCGCGATCACCGACATGATCGCCTCAGGCTCGGCGGCGATGTTGATGGACTGCGTGGTGGAGTCGGCCATGGCCGCAGAGGTTACCGGCGCACGCCAGTCCGATGCCGCGGTGCCCGGCTTCCGCTCTGGCTTCGGCTCTGGCTTCGGCTCACCAGGTGAGCGCGTAGGGGCGCTCGGTGCGGCGGAAGTGCCCGACGTTCACGCACTCGGTGCGGAGCACCCGCGCCCGGGGGGACATCGGCTGGTGCACATGCCCGAACAGCGCGGCCCGGGGCGAGTCCCGCTCGATGATCTCGAGCAGCGCCCGGCTGGCCACCTCGGCGCGCCGGGTCACCACGTCGTAGGCCAGCTCCGGCACCAGCGGCGGCACGTGGCTGCACAGCACGTCCACGTCGGTCAGCGCGGCGCACGCCGCGTCGTACTCGGCGGCCGGCCGCACATACGGTCGCCAGGGGCCGTCCCGGACCGGGTTGATCTCCGGCGGCAGTGGCAGCCCACCGACGAAACCGAAGCGAAGCCCGCCGATCTCGGTGACCTCCCCGTCCAGCATGTGCATCCCGGCGGTGAGGAACTCCGGCCAGAGGTGCGGCAGGTCCACGTTGCCAGGGGTCAGGTAGCAGGGCGTGGCCATGGCGGCGAACAGTTGCTCGTACTGCTCCCGCACGGCGCCTTCCAGGGTGGCCTGGGGATCGGCCAACTCCGTCCACAGCGTGTCGGCGTACCGGCCCAGCTCGCCGGGGCGCCCGTTGGCTCGCAGCTTGGCGAACTGTCCGACCGCCTCGACGCCGAAGATCCGTCCCAGGATTCCGGCGCTGTGGTCGTCGTAGTTCACGAAGTCGATCAGGTCACCGAGCACGATCAGGGCGTCCGCCCCCACGCCCGCGCGGGCCAACGCGGCGCTGTTGCCGTGCACATCGGCGACCACGTGAACCCGCATCAACGTCAACTTACGTGTTCGCCGGGCTCTCCGCGCTGGGTGCGGTCCCGGGCGCGGGGTGAGCTTGCTCGCTCCCGTTACCGGTTGGTGGGCTGGCCTCGACCGTGGACGGGGGTTCCGGGGACGGTGGTGTTGGTGGGGTCGGCGCCGGAGGTGGGGGCTCGCCCGGTGGCCGTCCGGCTTCCAGCAGGTCCTTCAGCCCCAGGGCGATCGCCTTGGCCGCCCGCTGCCGGCGGGAGATCTCCGCCGCGGCCCGCCGGAACGGCAGCGCGGCCGGCCGACCCACCTTGTCCGGGGGATCCGCGCGCAGATAGTAGTGCAGCAGGGTGCCGTCCAGCACCGGCTCCAGCCACACCTCCATGCTGCCGACCAGCGCCCCGTGCACGGTCCACCGGTAGCCCTTCTCGCCCCGGTCGGTCACCACCTTCAGCCGCAGGTCCGGCCAGAACCGAGACCAGGCCGCCGGGTCGGCCAACTCGGCCGCGACCCGCGCCGGCGGCACGGCGAGGAACGTCTCGTCCACCACGTCCACGCTGCTCATCGCACGTTTTCCCTGGTCAAGACCCGTGAGTGGTAAGTGGTCTCATAGGACCACTTACCACTCACGGGTCGCGACGTGCGGGTTTGCCGTCGGGCTAACGACGGGGCTCGCCCGCTGTCGCGTCGGGTGCTCACCCGCCCGACCGTAGCGACGGCACCTGGCGGCTGTCGCGCGCGGGTCGGACACCGCCGACTCGACGATCACATCTCTCCCCTACGGGCCGGTAACCGTTATAGGTTGGCGCCGCGGCAATGGTGTCGAACGGGGTCGGGAGGTTCGAAATGCGCGAGTACATCGTGCCGGCGGTCGACGAGGTGACCGACCGGGAGAGCCTGTCCGACGCGGTGTTCGAGAACGCCGAGCAGCATCCGGACACGGTCAGCTTCCGGCGCAAGACCGACGGCGGCTGGGTGGACGTGACCGCCAAGGAGTTCGGCGCCCAGGTCACCGAGGTGGCCAAGGGCCTGATCGCGTCCGGGGTGGCCAAGGACGACCGGGTGGCCGTGCTGTCCCGCACCCGGTTCGAGTGGACGGTGATCGACTACGCGATCGCCTCGGTCGGCGCCGTCACCGTGCCGATCTACCAAACCTCGTCGGTGGAGCAGATCAACTGGATCCTGTCCGACTCGGCCGCGGTGGCCGCGGTGGTCGAGTCGGACAAGCACCGCGACGCGGTGGACGCGATGCGCGAGCAGCTCCCCGACCTGCGTGAGGTCTGGCAGATCGAGCCGACCGACCCCTCGGTGACCCCGGCGGTCGATCACCTGGTCGCCCGGGGCGCCTCGGTCCCCGCCGAGGAGTTCTCCCAGCGCCGCGCGCAGGTCGGCGCGGACGACCTGGCCACGCTGATCTACACCTCGGGCACCACCGGGCGGCCCAAGGGCTGCGAGCTGACCCACCGCAACCTGCTCTCCGAGCTGAAGACCGCCGGCCAGGTATTCGGCACCATGATGAGCGAGCAGAACTCGCTGCTGCTGTTCCTGCCGCTGGCCCACGTGCTGGCCAAGGTCATCCAGTGCGGCGGGGTGTACACCCGAACCACGATCGGGCACATCTCGGACACCTCCAACCTGCTCGCCGACCTGGCCGCCTTCCAACCCACCTTCGTGCTGTCCGTGCCCCGGGTGTTCGAGAAGGTGTTCACCGCCGCGCAGCAGCGCGCGCACGCCGCCGGCAAGGGCAAGGTGTTCGACGCCGCCGCGGCCACCGCCGAGGAGTGGAGCCGGGCGCAGCCCTCCCCCGGCCTGCTGCTGCGCGCCCGGCATGCACTGTTCGATCGGCTGGTCTACGCCAAGCTGCGGGCCGCGCTGGGCGGCCGGTGCATCGCGGCGGTCTCCGGTGGCGCCCCGCTGGGCGAGCGGCTCGGGCACTTCTTCCGGGGCGTCGGCGTGCCGGTGTACGAGGGCTACGGGCTCACCGAGACCACCGGCGGGATCACGGTGAACACCCCGGACGCGCAGCGGGTAGGCACGGTGGGGCAGCCGCTACCCGGGAACGCGGTGCGGGTCGCCGACGACGGGGAGATCCTGCTGCGCGGCGACCTGGTGTTCCGCGGCTACTGGCACAACCCGGACGCGACCAGGGAAGCCATGTCCGACGGCTGGTTCCACACCGGTGACCTCGGCGAGCTGGACGACGCCGGCTATCTGCGGATCACCGGCCGGAAGAAGGAGCTGATCGTCACCGCCGGCGGCAAGAACGTGGCGCCGGCCATCCTGGAGGACCGGCTGCGGGCCGACCCGCTGATCAGCCAGTGCATGGTGGTCGGCGACGGCCAGCCGTTCATCGCCGCGCTGATCACCCTCGACCCGGAGGCGCTGCCCGGGTGGCGGGAGGCGCACGGCAAGCCGGCTCCGGAGAACCCGGCCGACCCCGCCGACCTCCTCGAGGACCCTGACCTGCTGGCCGCCATCGACGCAGCGGTCACCGAGGCCAACAAGGCGGTCTCGAACGCCGAGGCGATCAAGAAGTTCCGGGTGCTCCCGGTGGACTTCACCGAGGCGGGCGGGGAGCTCACCCCGACCCTGAAGCTGAAGCGGAACGTGGTCACCAAGACCTTCGCCGACGACATCGCCGCGCTCTACAGCAAGGACACCGCCCGCCGCTAACCCCGCCCGGTGGCCGCCGCGCCCCGGCCCCAAATCCCGCGAGTCGGCGCTCTCAGCACACTGGGTCGGCTTGGGGTAGCCGCAAGCGGGTAGCTCGGGGGTCGGCGCGCGCCAGTGCCGGCAGCTCGAGACCGGCGCGTGCTAGAGCAGGGACGGTGACCGGGGGTAGGCCTGCTCGGGGCCAGCGCCGAGGAACCTGGCGAGCCGGTCGGCCGACCGTGCCCACCGCCAGTCCCGCCGCATCCAGTCCCGCCCGGCCGCGCCCATCGCCCGCGCCTTGTCCGGGTCGGCGAGCAGCTCGACCAGCGCGGCGGCCACCGCCTGGGGGTCTCGGCCGGACACCACCTGACCGGTCTCGCCCCGGCGCACCGTCTCCGGGGCTCCGCCGGAGTTCCCGGCCAACACCGGCAGCCCGGTCGCGGCGGCCTCCAGCAGCACGATGCCCAGGCCCTCCACGTCCAGGCCCCGGCCCCGGGTGCGGCAGGGCAGCGCGAACACGTCGCCCACCGCGTGGTGCGCGGGCAGCTCCTCCCAGCGCACCGGTCCGGTGAACTCCACGTGCTCGGCGACGCCGTGCGCGGCGGCCAGCCGACGCAGCCGGTCGGCCTGTGGACCGTCGCCGACCAGGAACAACGCCGCGCCCGGCACGCGGCGGCGGACCTCGGGCAGCGCGGCGATCAACACGTCCTGCCCCTTGCGGGCGACCAGCCGGGACACACAGCTGATCACCGGGCGGTCACCGAGGTGGTACCGGGCGCGCAGCGTCGCCCTAGCCGCCGGGTCGGGGTGGTAGCGGTCGGTGTCGATGCCCGGTGGCAGCCATTCCAGCGCGGCCGTCGGCCCGAACGCCGAGGCGAACCGGCGCCGGGTGTAGCGGGACACCACGGTGACGACGTCGCTGTGCCCGCCGATGTGCCGCAGTGCCTGCCGGGCCCCGGGCAGCATCGACCAGCCGACCTCGTGCCCATGCGTGCTGGCCACCACCCGGTGCACCCCGGCGGCACGACGCAGCGTGGGCCCGAGCAGCGCCAGTGGGGCGGCCGCGCCGAACCACACCGTGTCGCACCCGTGGTGGCGAGCCAGCTGCGCCGCCCGGCGGGCCACCGACGGCTCGGGCAGCATCAGCGACCCGGGGTGCCGGTGCACCGGGTACGGCGCGGCCGCGTCGAACTCGGCGGCGCCCGGCCAACCCGGTGCATAGACCGCGATCTCGCCGTCCGGCAACCGGCCGGCCAGCTCGGCCAGGTATCCCTGAATTCCCCCGGCCCGGGGCGGGAAGTCGTTGGTCACCAGCAGCGTGGGCATCGCCCGCAGGTTAACCAGCACGGCCGCCGAGAAGCACGCCGGGTGGGCGCGGATCCTGGGGTGCCGCGCCGGAGCGCGGCACCGCCGCCGGATGGGCGAGCCTTGCGGCGGCGGCCGGTTCGGGTTACCGGCCGCCGCCCACCGCGGGGAGCGGACAGAACTGGGGGACTCGCTTACAGGCGCCGCGCGCTGGCGTAGCTCTTCATCCGGGACAGATCGGTGTAGCGGACCACGTCACCGGTCTGCACCGCGTTGAGCACCTTGCCGTCGCCGGCGTAGAAGCCGACGTGGCTGACCGGGTGATAGAAGAAGATCAGGTCTCCGGGTTGCAGGTTGGCCCTGGACACCGGCCGGCCCACCTGGGCCTGTGCCGAGCTGGACCGCGGCATGGTGATGCCGACTCGCTTGAAGGCCCAATAGACCAGGCCGGAGCAGTCGAACGTCTTGGGCCCGGTCGCTCCCCAGACGTACGGCATGTCCATCCGGCTCATCGCGATCTTCAGCGCCTGGGCGCCCTTGCCGTTGCCCAGCGTGACGCCCATCGGCACGCCGTCGCGGGCGATCCGCCTGGCCCGTTCCGAGGGGCTGAGCCGCTCGAGCAGCGTCTGCGCCTGATCGATCCGAACGTCAGCGGCTTTCTTCCGGACGTCGATCTGCTGGAACGCCGCGCGGGCCTGTGCGGTCGCCTGCTGGGCGACGACCACCGCGTTGGCCGACTCGTCCTGCGCCCGTTTGGTCGCCGCGACCAGCGCCTGCGCCTTGTCCAACACCGCCTTCTGGTCGGCGGTGAAGGATTCCAGGGTGGTCATCTGGTCGAGGAAGTCGCTCGGCGAGTCGCTGAGCACCAGCGCGTTGAGCTCGTCCAGCCGGCCACCCTCCATCGCCTCGGTGGCGACCCGGTCGACCTGGACCCGGAACGCCTCCTCGGCGTCCCGCGCCCGAGCGGCCGCCAACCGCGCCGGCACCACCGCTGCCCGCGCCCGGTCGGCGTCGTCCTGCCTGGCCTGCATCTCGTCCTGGGCGGCGTGCCACTGCTCGGTGAGCGCCTCGGCGTCGTGCTGGGCAACCTCCAGTTGTTTGGCGGCGTCGGAAGCATTACCGGGGGGAGGGGCCGGCGCCGGCGGATCCCCGTAAGCCGGGGTCGTCAGCACGACACAGGCTGTCACTGCCATCGCGGTCGCGGAGAGCGCGCCAACAAGAGCGCGCAAATATCCGCTCGACGCCACGACGCCGGTCTCCCTTCCCGTGAAACCGCCGGGCAGGGCGCGCGAAGTCGGGGGCGTGAGTCAGGCCTTCGGGGGGCCCAACTCGACTTGCGCGGCAACCATTGCGGCGGTGACCCCGCGGCGCCAATCGGGGAGCGAGTGGCTGACGCCCCGCAAGGTCTCAGCGAGATTACGAAGGGGGGACAACGGCGTCCAGGAGGCCTGGCTATCGGCGTGGCGCGATCACGATCAGCCCTCAATCGTCACTGGAGGTCACCGGCTAGCGCATCAGAACGTGCAATTATCACCCAACGTCACTGAAACCGTCTTCGATCGGCGAAGTGAGTGACACCCGCCGAGGCTCGGCGGGCACAAGCCGCAATCTCGGCACCAGACCCTGGTCAGCGAGCACATTAAGAGCTCGACATTCCGGTGCGTCGAGCTGTACTGATCTAGCGCCGGACGGCAGGTTTTCCTGATCCATTTCCTCGCCGATGCTCCCCGGCACACCCAGGAACACCCCCACAACACAATCCCGGCACGCGTCTCCCCGCACCACGCACCGATCACAGTCGATGATCATTTCCGTCTCCCATCAGTCCGTCTTAGATCGACACACGCACGCTAAGACGACGCTCTGACAGTTTCCGACGTCGCATGCCCCGAACAGGGGATCAACCAACCCGCCCCTCCTGGCACACGGTGACCGGCCGGCGCGCCGCGCCGCCGTACCGGCCCGTCGTGCACCAACTGCACACCAGCCACCTTCGTTCACGGTGAGCCATGTCTGCTGTGCAGCTCGGCAACCAGAAGCCGCGGCGCGCCGCGCACATTGTGGCGACTGTGAGGCCCC
>DATHIT010000178.1:0-2738 GCA_035489915.1 Pseudonocardia sp.
CACCCCGCC
The DNA here is from genome assembly GCA_035489915.1 of Pseudonocardia sp. Lineage (GTDB taxonomy): Bacteria > Actinomycetota > Actinomycetes > Mycobacteriales > Pseudonocardiaceae > Pseudonocardia. The sequence goes on from DATHIT010000178.1 coordinate 10, forward strand.
GAAGATGTAGTGGGTGATCAGCGAGAGCACGAAGCACAGCGCCACCGCGACGAACATCAGATCCAGCGCCCAGCGGTAGAAGGGCAGCTGGAAGGCGTAGAAACCGACGTCCATGCCGAACACCGGGTCGACCGCGCCGAACGGCGAGGAGTGCAGGAACATCTGGGTGGTCTGCCAGTCACCCTGGGCGGCCAGGCCGGCGATCACCCCGATCACCAGCGGGACACCGATGGCGAACACCCGCAGCCGCTGGATGATCACCGTGCGGTACCTGGCCACCGGGTCTTCCGGGCCGCTGACCGGGACGAACACCGGGCGGGACCGGAAGGCCACCGCGAGCGTCACCGCGATCAGCGCGGCGAACACCAGCGCCACCAACACGAACTGCACAATGCGGGTCAGCACGATGGTGCTGAACACACTCCGGTAGCCCACCTCGCCAAACCACAGCCAGTTGACGTAGTAGTCCAGCAACCGCGAACCGGCCAGCAAGGCCACCAGGGCAACCCCGCCGATGACAAGCAGGATCCGGGTCCGCCGGGACAGTGCGGGAGCCCCAGTGGGGGGCGTCATCGCCACGAGGCACGCTCCAGTGATCGTCGAAGCTGGTCGCCGCGCTTCTGAGAAGCACCAATTAAGCCACAGAGGCGCGGATCACATGTCTGTTATTGGGTCCAACTCTACGGACGGGCGGTGGGGTTCCCGTTTCGGATGGGAGAATGTCGCCGATGAACCCCGTTGAGCACTCAGCGCAGCCTGTGCCGAGCGACTGGAACTCGGCTCTGCCGACCGCCGCGCGCGAGGTTGAGGACTTCTTGGCCGAGGCCGGCTGGGACCAGCCTCCGCAGCTGTTTGCGCTGGTCCCGACCGCGCAGCTGCTCGCGGCCGAGCCCGGGCTGGCCGGCCGGCTGGCGGTCGCGGAAGGGCTGACTCCGGTCGCCCAGGACCCGCTGCGCACCGAGGATCTTGCCGAAACACTGGCGGAGATATTTTGGCCCGACGGAGTGACAGGGTGCGCGCTGGCGCAGGAGATCGTGGTGCTCCCCCCGGAGGCGGAAGCCGACCTGGACCGCGCGGTGGAGGGCGCCGCCGGCTCCGCGGGTTCCGAGGCCGACCTGGACCGGGTCGCGGTGCGGGTGGCCCAGCACCACCCGGAACGCCGGGACGCCCGGCTGGTGGTCGCCGTGCTGCGTGCCGGCGGGCACTGCTGCCTGTTGCGGGTGCGCGGCGAAGGTGACCAACCGGACGAACTGGTGGAGCACCCAGACCTGGCGCCGAACATGGTGAGCGCGTTGCTGCGCACCCTCGACGGCGGCTGAACCGACCGGGCTCGCTGGGGTGGCCGGGTGCGCCGGACCGGCCGAGTGGATGGCTGGGCCGGGCGGGTCAGCGCAGCGCCTTGGTGGTGAGCGCGGGCTTGGTGCCGGCGGCCCTGAAACGGCGGCTGGTGCCCGAGGGCCGGACCTCACGAAACGCTCGCGGCAGGACCTCTGGCGCGGAATGCGGGACGATCGGTGTGCTGTACGCGATCGCCGGGCGCTGCGTCGGCACGGGCGCGGTGATCCTGGGCCCGGTGATCGCGGGCTCGGTAATCCTGGGCTCGGGATCGCTGGCCAGCAGCGGGGGCGCCACCGCGGCGGCGCGATTGCCCACGCCGAGTTTGCGATAGATCCGCTCCAGGTGCTTCGCCACGGTGCGCGGGCTGACCTCCAGGCTGTGCGCGATGGCCACGTTCGTACGACCCGCCGCGACCAGCTCCAGTACCTGGACCTCCCGCTCGGTCAGCGCGGCCAGCCGCTGCTCCGGCGAGCTGGCCAATGCGCGATGCGCGCGGTGCCGGGCGGCGGCCCGGCGCAGTCCCTCGGCCAGCGGGCCACGCACCAGATTGAGCAGGTCCCGGTCGGTCTCGGTGAAGTCCCGCCGCGCCCGGTTGAGCGCGAATGCCTTGGTACCCGGGCCAGGGCCGGGCAGCTGCACGGCCAGCAGGTACTCCGTCGGGCGCGGTCGGTAGGCATGCTGGTAGATGTCCAGGCGGCGGAACTCGGCGCGGCTCACCACGTCGCTCATCCGCAACGCCACGCCGTCCCTGAGCGTCTGGTAGCGATTGATCATCGGGTGCTGGTGAAGGAATTCGCTGAACGCCTCATAACTGGCCGGGCTGAGCGCCCCCTCCGGGTAGTCCATGTACCGGATCCGCTTGGGCGGGTCGATCTCGGTGAAGGTCACCAGGTCGCAGCCGATCAGCCGGGCCAGCCCAGGCAATGCGACCCCGGCGAACGCGGCGGGGTGGTCCAGGTCCGCTACATCGGCGACAACCGTCACCGCCCGCCGGACGGTGGTCAACGACAGGTGCATACCGGCCCTTCCCGATGAACGGACGCCCCCGCGTGCGCGTAGACCGTGGCCCTCGGGGACCGGCCAGGTCAAGGGTGACAGCCCAAATGCCAATACCTGGCGGATACGCGCACCGGGGTCAAGGCTGGGTTTTCCGGCGTTGATCCTCGCCGAAACCGCTATTTCCGCAGCTGGACGTGCTCGAACGCACGGAGGTAGCACCGGCTGACCCAACGCCCTGCCGACCCACCGCGCCGCCGGATTCGTCTGACGCTCAGCAGCCCGGGACCGCCCGGCCCGCCTTGAGGTTGGTCAATGAGCTGACCGCGTCAGCCAGGGCATTCACTTTGATCAGTTGCAGTCCGGCGGGGGCGTTCGACGCGGCTTCCGCACAG
>DATHIT010000179.1:0-22127 GCA_035489915.1 Pseudonocardia sp.
TCGGTCCACCCGGACAGCTCGGTGACGGTGTGCCCGGCGAAGAATTCCCTGCCGACCTTCTTGCGGGTCATCTCCCAGGTGACGTGCTTGATGCCGTTCTCGCAGATGTCCAGATGCAGGCCTTTTCGATCGTCCGGCCAGGCGCAGCCGGGGCAGTCGAACCCGCCGTTCTCGTGGTTCATCTTCAGGATTGCGTGCGGCCCGCGCACCACTTCCCGCGTCCGGCCCAGCACCTTCGTGACACTGATGGCCGCGCCCCAGCCAGCCGCCGGTGCCTGGTCGTCCTCCTGGGAGAACTCGCCGCCCCGGTTCGGACCGCGCCCCTGAGCCTCCCGCCCCGGCGCGCCCCGGCCGAAATCATCCCCAGGGATCAACCCGGATGTGCTGGTCACTGCCCCACCTCCATGCCGCAACGTGCTGTTCCACGAGCGTCGTGCATGGCCCGGGGAGAGACATCGACGCTAGCGGCCGTGATCCTCTGCTGCTGCCGGTAACTGAGAGGTTCCTGGTGGCCGGTACTCGCTCGCTCGCCCAGGTCGCCACCCCCAAGGTGCTGAGAACATTCCGCCGAACCAAGATGGTCACCATGACCTACGTCGCCGCACCGGACCGGTACGACTCCGCCGCCTTCCGCCGCTGTGGCCGCAGCGGACTGGACCTGCCCGCGATCTCGCTGGGTCTGTGGCACAACTTCGGCGACCGCGAGCCGCTGGAGACTCAGCGGGCGACCCTGCGGCGCGCTTTCGACCGCGGCGTGACCCATTTCGACCTGGCCAACAACTACGGCCCGCCGTACGGCGGCGCGGAGCGCAACTTCGGCACGTTGTACGCCCAGGACTTCCGCCCATACCGCGACGAGCTGATCATCTCCACCAAGGCGGGGTACGACATGTGGCCCGGCCCGTACGGCCAGGGCGGCGGCTCGCGGAAGTATCTGCTGGCCAGCCTGGACCAGTCGCTGAGCCGGATGGGCCTGGACTACGTGGACATCTTCTACAGTCACCGCTTCGACCCGGACACCCCGCTCGAGGAGACGATGGGTGCGCTGGACGCCGCGGTGCGGTCCGGCAAGGCGCTCTATGTCGGGATCTCCTCCTACAGCCCGGAACGCACCCTCGAGGCGGCCCGGATCCTGGGCGAGCTCGGTACCCCGCTGCTGATCCACCAACCGTCCTACTCGATGCTCAACCGCTGGATCGAGAAGGAGCTGCTCGACGTGCTCGGCGACCTCGGCGTCGGCTGCATCGCCTTCTCGCCCCTCGCGCAGGGCATGCTGACCAGCAAATATCTCAAGGGCATCCCAGAGGGTTCGCGGGCCAGCCGGGCCGCGTCACTGTCCCCGGAGCTGCTCAGCGACAAATACCTGGAGCACGTCCGCGCGCTGAACGCCATCGCCACCGAACGCGGTCAGTCGCTGGCGCAGCTGGCGCTGGCCTGGGCGCTGCGCGACGCCAGAGTGACCTCGGTGCTGATCGGGGCGAGCAGCGTCGGGCAGCTCGACGACAGTCTGGGCGCGCTGGACAATCTCGCGTTCAGCCCGGAGGAGCTGTCCCGGATCGACGAACACGCGGTGGAGGCCGGCATCAATCTCTGGGCCACTTCCGGCGAGGCATGAGCGCGGCCGCCGCACCGAGGGGGCCGCGCGACGTGCGCGGTGGCAGCGGGGCGTCGGGGTCAGTGCCCGCAGGCGAGCGCAGGGTGCGCGGAGGCCTGCCGTAGCTCCGGACGCAGGATTTGGAGGGTGACCAGCGGGTCCGCGGTGGGTAGGGCGCTACCGGTCAAGACTCGGGTGACTTCGATCTGGTTGTGTTCCCCGGTTGCCCGGGCGGTGAGCGCAGGGCCGGCGGGGACGTCGCCAGTCCAGCCGTAGGTCACGGTGCCCGGCGCTCCGTTTGTGGTGATCACGCCGAGCAAGGTGCAGGTCGAGCCGTCCCACTGGGCCCACAGGGACACCGATTGAATCTTCAGCGCGGTCGCCTCGGTGTGTCGGGTGACAAACAGGTAGAGGTCGACCGCCGCGCCCGCCAGGGTGACCACGATCAGCGCGGCCAGCAGCACGACCCGCCAGCGGGGAGCGTCGGGCCGGCTGCCTGCTCGGCTTGGTTGTTCGGTCGAGACGGCCGGCGTGGTTGGCGGTTCCTCCGCAAGAGGTTCGGCGGCGGGGACGATCGCACGCGGGTGGGCCGGGGGGACCCCGCCCGGCCCGGCCGGGGCGAGCTGCTCTCGGGCGGTCTCGACCAGGGTGGCCCGTTCGGCGGTGCGGGCAAGCGCGCGGAGCTCGTCGATGCCCCCGGCCAGTCCGGCGGGGCCACCGGCCGCCCGCACCGCGCTGGCGAACGCGGCCGCCGCCAGCTCGTCTTCGGTACACCACGCCTCGGCGAGCAGCTCAACCAGCACCGCCCAGGAACGCATATCGCCCGGCGCTGTGGCGGTGGGGCTCGTACCCCAGTCGGTGAGCAGCGCCGCGCCGTCCTGGCCGACCAGCACGGAGCGGGCATCCAGGCCGCCGTGTGCCAAGCCGGCGTGGTGGGTGGCGAGCAGTGTGGTCGCCACGTCGGACAGCAAGGCGGCGGCATTGCCCGGGGTGCGGTACGCCCCGGTGCCGCCCAGTAGGTCGGCGAGCGGCGGCGCCGGCGGCCCAGCGGCGACCAGCCAGTTCCGCCCAGCTTGTTCGATCAGGGGCGGGCGCGGCGGAAGCACCCCGGGCAGGTCGAGCGCGGCGAGCTGTTCCACGGTCGGTACCAGCACCTTGGTGTCGACGCCCGGGTGGATCAGCAGCAAGCACGCCGACTCCTCGTCGGGGCCCGTCGCGGAGAACCAGGTGCCCGCCGGGGTGGTGCGCAGCCGTGCACCCCGGCGGTAGTCACCGACCTTCGGGGCCTCTCTAACGAGCCGTTGACTGGGGCTGTTCGGGCTGCTCATGGCGGTTGTGACGATACGGGTCGACGAGGAGCCCATTAGGAGCGCCTTGACCAATGCATGCTCTGCTGCGCGGTGCTGTGCTCGTCCCACCCCGCCGGCTCAGCCGGCTACCGTCCCCCGGGTCGGCGCCTCGCGGCGTTGTCGTCGCGGCCGATACAACTGTGAGGATGGTGTGGCCATCTCGGGCCGGCGGTTTGACCCGGCGTTGGCCAGCCGTCCGAGGTTCGCGCCCTTGCCACCGACCTTGTAACGCATCGCTTGCACACCACGACCGCTGTGTCGGTCGGCTGGCTGGTCGCCCTGGTTGGCGGTTCAGGCCGTCCCGATGATTTCGGCGGTGGAGGTCAGTCTCCCGCGCAGGGCGGTCTTGTCGACTTTCGTCGCGGACATCGGCCAGTCGGTCTCGGTCATGATGTGAACGGCGCGGGGCACCTTGAAACTGGCGATCCTTCCTCTGCAGAACTCGATGAGTTGGCCAGGGTCGAGAGCGTGGCCGTCCTTGAGTTCGACGAAGGCGACGGGCACCTCGTCGAGGCGGGGATCGGGGGCGCCGACGACCTCGGCGAGTTTCACGGCGGGGTGTTGACAGAGGAAGGACTCGACCTCGACGGCGGCGACGTTCTCACCGCCGACCTTGAGCATGTCCTTCGCGCGTCCGTGGAAGGTGAGGTGGCCTGTAGGGCGGCGTGAGTAGAGGTCGCTGGTGTGGAACCAGCCGTCGGAGTCGATGGCGGCGGCGGTCTTGTCGGGGTCGCGGTAGTAGCCGTCCATGACCGAGTAGCCGCGGACGAGGATCTCGCCGGTGGCTCCGTCGGGTAGGTCCTCGCCGGTGTCGGGGTCGATGATGCGGACCTCTAGGCCGTCGAGGGCGAGTCCGCCGGTGCCGGCGCGCTCTTCGGCGGTGTCGTCGGTGGCGCTGATGGCGTAGGCGCCCGCGGTTTCGGTCATTCCGCACGCATTGATGTGCTGGGCCTGGGGGAAGAGGGATTGCACCTGGCTGAGCAGGGCGGGCGAGCCGATCAGCATGATAGAGCGGATGGTCTCTAGTGCTGCTTCGTCGAAGGACGGGTCGGCGAGAAGGGCCTGCATGATCACGGGGAACCAGGGCCAGGCTGAGGTGACGCCCTCGCGTTTCATCATCTCTAGGGCTCGGCTGGGATCGAAGTGGGTGTCGGCGAGGTAGGTGCCGCCAAGGCCGACAGAAGCGATGAGCAGTTGTAGTGAGCCGATGTGGAACAACGGTCCGGCTGACCAGAAGACATTGGCGTCGCCGCTAGGAACGCGCTCGGTGACGCGGGCGATTGGTCCGCGGCTGATCGCCTCGTGGGAGAGCATGCAGCCTTTGGGGTTTGAGGTCGTGCCTGAGGTGTAGAGGATCGTGGCGAGGTCGCGCACGCGTACGTGCCGGCGTTGCGCGGCGACGGTGTCGTGATCGGCGGTGGCGGCCAGCTCGTCGAAGGTGAGGCGGCCTAGGAAGCCTCTCTTGGCGTCGCCCCGAAGCATGACTGCGCTGCGAAGTCGTGGGGCCGCGCCGATCCGCAATACGCGGCTACCTGCATCGGCGTCGGCAAGTCCGGGGAGGCTCTCGTGCAGGACAGTGGTGAAGTCGACGTGGTCCTCGATGAGGTCTGTGGTGAGGATCGTGACGAGGTCGGCGTGAGCGATGACGTAGCCGAGCTCGGTGAGTTTGTAGCGTGCGTTGAGCGGGACGACCACGGCCCCGAGGAGGGAGGCGCCGAAGAATGCTTCGACGTACTCCACGCAGTTGGGCATCAGTAGCCCGACGTGGTCACCGCCGCGGACTCCGAGGGCGTGCAGTCCCTGGGCCACGTGCTCGGCGCCGGCGAGGAGATCCGCATAGCTGTAGCGCTCGTCTGGGAAGACTAGAGCGGTTCGTTCGGGCGACCGCTGAGCGGCCCGCACGAGCAGATCCCCGAGGGGTGAGACCTGGATCCAGTCAACCATCGTCGGCCTCCGGAGCACTGCGGTGAACGGGATCTGACACGGCGGCGCAATGGTTCAGCAATATCCGTGTCGACTGCTGCAGAGTAGCCATCGCTGTTGCAGCTAGTCAACGCTGCAGTAAACGCCATCAGACGTGGGCGCGTGTCACGCTATCCGGGCTGAGTCGGTTCGGGTGAGGGAGAAATGATCCTGAAGTGCAAATATACCCGGGAGATCGACCTGGCAACGATGGCCGCGCGGCGGTCCTGGGACGAGGGACACCTGACTGAGATGGGTCAGTGTGGTCTACGCAGGCGTTGATGGTTGACGTGAGCGTTGATAGCCTCTCGGCTCCGACGACGTGATGGCGCGTCGTGGGTGGCGGCGAGGAGGAACGTTCGATGACTCGGTTGTTGGAGGGCAAGGTCGCCCTGGTGACAGGTGCGGCCCGCGGTCAGGGGCGCAGCCACGCGGTGCGGCTCGCGGAGGAGGGTGCCGACGTGATCGCGGTTGACATCTGCGCACAGATCCCCTCTGTGGAGATTCCGATGGGGACGAAGCAGGATCTCGATGACACTGTTCGGCGGGTCGAAGCACTGGATCGGCGGATCGTTGCGAGCGTGGCCGATGTCCGGGACGGCGCGGCGCTTCTCGACGTCGTGCGAGCAGGCGTTGCGGAGCTTGGACGGCTTGACATCGTGTGCGCGAACGCGGGTGTCTACGCGCTGACACTGGACGAGCCGACTGACCCCTCTGAGCGGCGCAGGTTCTGGCAGGACACGATCGATGTGAACCTCACGGGAGTTTGGAACACCGTGGACGCCGCGGCGCCGATCATGATCGAGGCTGGCCGCGGGGGGGCGATCGTGCTCACGGCGTCGACGGCGGCGTCGAAGTCCGCGGCGAACCGAAGCTTGGCGATGGATGCCTACACCGCCGCGAAGCATGGTGTCGTCGGGCTCATGCGTAACTTCGCGGTCGACCTGGCTCCGCACATGATCAGGGTGAACACAGTGCATCCGACTGGCGTGCGCACCCCGATGGTGGAGAACGCGGTGGTGGAGCGGTACATGGCCGAGAACTCCGGCTTCGCGAAGCTCGTGCAGAACTGCCTACCGGTGGATGCAGTCGATCCGGTCGATATCAGCAACGCAATTGTGTACCTGGCTTCAGACTTGGGGCGCTACGTCACTGGCATCCAGCTCCCGGTCGACGCTGGGTTCCTCGTCAAGTAACTGGGGCGGGCGGGACCTGGCTCACCGCACCCTCAAAGAAGATTTTCGAGATGGCGTCGGCGATCTGACTTGCGCTGAGCTTGGGTCCCGGCTTGAACCAGCGGTGGGTCCAATTGCACATCCCGAACAGGATGTTGGCCATAAGAACGGCCGGAATGTCGGAGCGCAACACGCGCTCGTCCATCCCCTGCTGCAGGAGCCTGATCCAGACCTTCTCCAGCCGGCGGGTGTCGCGGACCATCTGCGTGGCCCAAACGGTCCGCTCGCCGGTCACTCGCAACATGTTCTCCTGCACGTAGACCGACATGTGCGGGTAGTGGTCCTCATAAGACGCAATCAGCTGACTGATCAGCATGTCGAGCTTCTCCCGGACCTGCAGGTCGAGTCCGTGGATCCGTTCGGCGTCAGCGAGGTTCCGCGCGAGGATGTCGCGGACGGCCTCCTGGAACAGCTCTTCCTTGCCGGAGACGTAGTAGTAGAGCGACGCGCGGACCGAACCGAACCGCTCGGCGATCTCGGCGAGTGTCGCCGCCTCGTAACCCTTCTCCTTGAACACGTCAGCAGCAACGTTGACGAGCTCGCGCAGCTTCGTCTGGTACTCGTCGCTGCCTTCAGCCCGCGCGGCGAGCCGCCGCCGCGTGATGTTGCTCTGCGGAGCAGCCATGTCAAATCTCCGATCGGTGCGCGGTGCGGGGTACCCATGGCCTCTCGACCGTTCATTCCGGCGGCGGCAGCGTGGGCGTTCGGCTTCCTCGTTCAGCTCGGAGGATATCCCGAGAGCCGGACATTCGGCACGCGTGCGGATGTGTCGTCTACATCGCGTTCAACTCGCTAGGAAGACAGAGGGATGTCTTCTCACAGGCCAGACACCCTGCCGGCTAGCGCCGGCAGCGCTGGCGTTGACGGTTGACGTTAGCGTTGACTGTTGACGCTGGCGTTGATAGCGTGCCGCCTTGAAGGCGAGGAGGTGCTCTGATGAGCGGTCCCTCTCGGGAGGTTCGAGGTCGAGGTACGTGTGATCTTGCAGCGCGCGACGGGTCACCGACGCTGCCAGTAGGCCCGGCGATGGGCGGCGACTCGTGTCCTGGCGTTCGAGGCGCATCATGGGAGTCCTCATGCTGTTCGGCGTTTCTCGGAGCCGCACAAACCTAGATTTCATCGTCAACGCTCGCGTCAACTAACCCCTCGAGGCTCCGTGTGGAACTCGGGTACTGGGGAGGACGAAGTGAAGTTCCATCTCATGCAGACTGGCGTGATCGGCCGGCGCCACGAGCTCGAAGAGGGTATGGCCGGTCAGCGTCCGGAGCTTTACCAGCGCTACCTGCAAGAGGTGAAGGGCTACGTCCAGCTGGCCGACGAGCTCGGCTACGCCAGCTACTGCTCTCCCGAGCACCACCTGCAGATCGAGGGCTTCGAGATCACCAACCACCCGGGCATGTGGGGGCTGTTCGTCGGTTCGCACGCCAAGCGGATGGCCGCGGGAATCCTCGGCTACGTGCTGCCCACGCACAACCCGGTCCGTGTCGCCGAGGAGATCGCGACCCTTGACCACATGCTGCAGGGTCGGCTGATAGTGGGGTTCACCCGCGGCTATCACGCCCGCTGGGTCGACGCGTATGCCGCGGTCCGTGGCATCGGGGCGACGAACGTGGCCCACGCCAAGGCGAAGAACGACCAGGACGCGGTCAACCGGGAAATCTTCGAAGAATCGGTTCAGGTCGTGAAGAAGGCCTGGGAGAACTCGATGTTCAGCCACAAGGGCAAGTACTGGGAGTACCCACCCGAAGGCGGATCCGCCGGTCACCCGGCTTATGCCGAGTTCGGGCAGGGAATGGACGAGAACGGGATCGTCCGCGAGATCGGCATCGCCCCGCGCCCGTTTCAGACCCCGCACCCGAAAATCTATGGTGCGTTCGCCTACAGCATGCGCACCGTGGACATGTGGGCCCGCGAAGGTGGCAAGCAGGTCGTGTTCGCCACCGACCTGGACTTCTGCGACGCGTTGTGGAACCGCTACGCGGAGTCCGCGGCGAAGGCCGGCCGCGAGGTGCCACGCGAGGACATCGGAGCGTGGGGTGGGTTCCTGATCCTCACCGACAGCAGGGAGCAGGCCCAGCAGCTTGAGGCTGAACACCGGTGGTTTTGGGACAAGTGGTTTATCCCGCACGGTCAGCAGTTCCCGAATGTGCTGATCGGCACGGCCGACGATATCTCCCGGCAGATAGCGCAGGCGCACGACCGGCTCGGGTTCAACGAGTGTTTCCTGATGTTCGGGCAGGGCCACCTCGAGCCCGGCCGCAACAACGATGAGCTCGCCCGCTTCGCCGAGGAAGTCGCTCCCCGCTTCGCCACCAAAGACAAAGCCGGAACGCTCGCCTGAGCCTCACTTTAAGAGGAACGAAAATGTCGACTACCGAATCGAAAAAGACCGCTGTCGCCAACTTTCTCAATGTGTTCTCGGCGGGCGAGGTCGAGAAGACACTCGCGGGTCTGACCGACGATATGACCTGGTGGGTATCGGGGAGGCTGGAGGGCATGTCGGGTTCCTACGACAAGGCGGGGTTCGGGAGACTCATCGGCGGGGTGGCGGACGTCTATGCCGCTCCACTGCGGATCACACCAATCTCGATGGTGGCCGAGGGAAACAGGGTCGCCGTCGAGGCTGATGCCTACGCCGAACTTAAGGACGGCCGACTCTACGAACCGCGCTGCCACTTTCTGTTCGAAGTCGCCCCGGACGGCCGCATCGCGACCGTGCACGAGTACCTCGACACCAAGCATGCCTACGACATCTTCTTCGCGGCGTAGCGCTCACGGCCGTCCATATCGAGCTGCCGCGCCACCGCTGGTTTTGACACCGCTGTTCTGAACACAAAGCCTAGCCACGTCAGGAGAACAGAAGCCGATGGAATCCGGACTTATCCATATCCCCTACATGCGTCCCGAACGCACCTCGCGCCAGACCTTCGACTGGGCTCTGGCCAACGCCCGCGAGGCCGACCAGGCCGGCTTCACCGAGTTCATGGTGGCCGAGCACGCGACCCAGAAGTGGGAGTGCATTCCGACGCCGGAGCTGGTCATTGCGGCCGCGGCGACGCAGACCGAGCGGATCAAGTTCGCCCCGATGGCGCATCTGCTGCCCCAGCACCATCCCGCCACACTGGCGATCCAGATTGGCTGGCTGTCCCAGATCTTGGAGGGTCGCTACTTCCTAGGCGTAGGCGCGGGTGCCTACCCCCAGGCGTCGTACCTGCATGGCATCACCGACCTCTCGACGAACCCCGCCCGGGTGCGGGAGTCGTTGGAGATCATGGAGAAGATCTGGAAGCGGAAGCCCTTCTTCTACGAGGGAAAGTTCTGGGACGCGGGCTACCCCGAGGAGGCCGACGACGGTCAGGGCCACGACGACCACAAGCTCGCCGACTACAGCCCGTGGGGCGGCAAGCTCGACATCGCCGTCACAGGCTTGAGCGTGAACTCACCGTCGATCCGGTTCGCCGGTGAGCGCGGCTTCATGCCGGTCTCGATCTACTCCGGCTCGTCGATCCTCAAGACCCACTGGGAGACCTACGAGAAGGCGGCCCTGGAGAACGGGCACATCCCGGACCGTTCCAAGTACCACGTCTCGCAGACGGTGTTCGTCGCCGATACCGACGCCGAGGCCAAGAAGCTGGCGATGGAAGGTGGCATCGGTTACGCGTTTGAGCGTTACCTGTGGCCGATCTGGGAGCGCTTCGGAATGCTCGAGGGCTACATGAACGACGTCGGCGCTAAGGCCTCGGACGTCGACCTCGAGTGGATCTGCGACAACGTCTGGGTTGTCGGTTCCCCGGAGACGGTGATCGACAAGTTGAACAAGCTCTATGAGTTCACCGGTGGTTGGGGTGTCCTGCAGGTCGAGACCCACGACTACATGGACGACCCGTCGCCGTGGTTCCAGTCGCTGCAGCTGATCGCGCAGGAAGTCGCACCGAAGATCCAGCTGCCGTTCAGCTCGTCCGGCAGCAACTGATCCTCGCCGGTCGCCGGGCGGAGCCGCCGCGCTCCGCCCGGCCGGCGGGCCCGTCCACCTGCGAAGGAGTCGAATCCGGATGAAGACGAGAGGCGCGATCCTGCGTGAGATCCCGGGCCGGTTCGAGGTCGTCGAGCTCGACCTCGAAGGACCCCGCCAAGGCGAGATCCTGGTCCGCGTCGCGGCGTCGGGCATGTGCCACTCGGACGACCACGTGGCGACCGGCGACCTGCCCTCGGAGACCCTGCCCACCTGCGGTGGGCACGAAGGCGCCGGGGTCGTCATCGAGGTCGGCCGGGACACACCGGGCTGGACCGTCGGGGACCATGTGGTCCTGTCCTGCCTGCCGAGCTGCGGGCGCTGCCGGTGGTGTGCGGTCGGGATGGGCAACCTGTGCGACCTCGGGGCGAGCCTGCTGCGTGGGGCTCGGTTCGAGGACCCGACGAGCTTCCGGATGTCCCTCGACGGGAGACCGGTCGGCCAGTGGTGCGGCATCTCCACCTTCTCCGAGTACACGACGGTCGGGGTGACGTCCGCGATCAAGATCGATCCATCGATCCCGCTGGAGGCTGCCTGCCTGGTCGGCTGCGGGGTCAACACCGGTTGGGGCTCCGCGGTGAACATCGCGCAGGTGCAGCCGAACGACACCGTGATCGTGATGGGCATCGGCGGGATCGGTTCCTTCGCCGTGCAGGGCGCCGTGCACGCCGGCGCCGCGAACGTCATCGCTGTAGACCCGGTGCCCTTCAAGCGGGAGATGGCCGAGCGAATCGGTGCCACCCACACCGTCGCGAACATCGACGAGGCGGCCGAGCTCGCCCGATCGATGACGAACGGGCAGGGCGCGGACAGTGCCATCATCACCGTCGGGGTCCTCGACCCGAACTACGTTCGCCAAGCGTTCGGGGCCATCCGCAAGGCGGGTTCGTGCGTGGTGACCTCGCTCGGCCCGTCCACAGACTTCGGTGTTCCCATCTCGTTGTTCGAGCTCACGCTCTACCAGAAGAAACTACTCGGATCGATGTTCGGCGGGGTCGCCCCGATGCGAGACATCACCAAGATGCTCGAGCTCTACACGTCGGGCCGGCTAAAGCTCGACGAGATCATCACGACTCGGTACTCGCTCGACCAGGTCAACCAGGGCTACGCGGACCTGCACGCCGGCACGAACGTTCGCGGCGTGATCACCTTCGACGGCGCCGCCGCCTGAGCCGCACCACGAGGGGTCGCCCTCTCGTCCTCTACCGGGCAAGCCCACCCCACTCCGCCGAGGCTGATCGACACCGTCGGGCCAGTGGGGGAGCGGGTTCATCCCGGGCCAAACCATAGTGGAGGAAACGTGACAACAACTCAAAAGCCGACCGACACGGTGCTGGCAGAGCTGGTGCAGACCGAGCGGATCCACCGGCTGCTGTTCGACTACGCCTTCCACCTGGACATGAACCACCCCGACGAGATCGCGGCGTTGTTCACCGAGGACTGCTACGTGGCCTACGGACCGACCTTCGGCGCCGAGGGACGGCAGGCCTACAGCGAGACGCTCGGCGGGATCGGCAGCTTCTTCGCCGCGACCAGCCACCACGTCTCGAACATCGTGGTCGACTTCGGCCCCGACCTGGCCACGGCGATCGTGCGGTCTGTGCTCTACGCGTGGCACAAGTACACCAAAGAGCGCCCGGACGGGCATTTCTTCGGCCAGTACCACGACGAGCTGGTTCGCACTGACGAAGGCTGGCGGTTCAAGCGCCGGGAGCTGCGGGCCTCCGGCGTCGTGGACTTCCACGTGAAGAAGCAGATCCCGATCGGGCGCGCGGAGTCCTGATGACCGCCATCGCCAATCGGGGGACCCTTTCGGACTACCGGGACATCCGGGTCGAGCATCGCGGCCCGATCAGCTGGATCGTGCTCAACCGCCCGGACAAGGCCAACGCCTTGTCCCACGCGATGCTCGACGAGTTCTCCGACGCGCTGGCGCGGCTCGCGGACACCGGCGGCGCGATCGTCGGAATCCGGGGCGAGGGCAACGGGTTCTGCGCGGGCTACGACGTCGACCAGGTCGGCACGCCCAAGGCCGCCGACCCGGTCGCGGACCGGGAACGCCTGGCCCGCAACGTGAACCGCTATCTGGCGATCTGGGACCACCCCAAGCCCGTGATCGCCGCGGTGCACGGCTACTGCATCGCCGGCGCCACCCAGATGTGCGTCTTCGCCGACCTCACGATCGTCGCTGAGGACGCGAAGATCGGGGAGCCGGCTCTACCACTGGGCGGCGGCTACATCGCCCCGCTGTGGGCGCCACTGGTCGGGCCGAAGCGGGCCAAGGAGCTGGCATTCCTGCCCGGCAACACCATCGACGGCCGCACTGCCGTCGACTGGGGCTGGGCCAACCACGCCGTCCCCGCCGACCAGGTGATCCCCACCGTCGAGGGCATGGCCGCGCGGATGGCCCGCATCCCCTCCGACGTGCTGCGGATCAAGAAGCTCTCGGTCAACCGCGCGATGGAAGCCATGGGAGTGCGCACCGCCGCAGCGGGCGTCCCAGAGATGGACGCCCTGCTCCACCTGTCGCCCTCGGTCCTGCAGCTGCGCGAGTGGATCGCCGACGTCGGGCTCAAGGCGGCCATCGCCAAGTTCAAGAAGGACGCACGAGAGGAATCCGAGTGATCTCCCCCAATCCAAGTTCCGGAGTCGAGTTCGTTAAGGACGGCCACGTCGCCCGCGTGACGCTGGACAACCCCAAGGCGCTCAACGCGATCACCCCGCAGATGGACGACGCACTCTTCGCGGCGTGGAACGACATCAACGCAGACCCTGACGTCTGGGTCGCGATCCTCTCCGCCGCCGGCGAGAAGGCCTTCTGTGCCGGCGCTGACGTCTCCGGCGGTACTGACCGGGATGGGCGGATGGCGCTCGGTGGCGGACTGACCGGCGTCGGCGGGCCGCTACTCAGTCTGCGCAAGCCGCTGATCGCCGCGGTGCAGGGCTACGCCGTCGGCGGCGGCTGCGAGCTGGCCATGTGCGCCGACATCATCGTCGCCGCTGACAACGCTCAGTTCGGCATCCCCGAAACCAAGGTCGGGATCATCGGCGAAGCCGGCATCATGCACCGCGCCATCCGCCAGCTCCCGCACCACGTCGCACTGGCCATGGTCCTCACCGGCGAACGGCTCCCTGCAGCCAAGGCCGAGCAGTACGGCCTAGTGAACGAGGTCGTTCCCTACACCGGCCTCGCCGCCACCGCGGACGAGTGGGCGGCGAAGATCACGGCAGGCTCCCCGCTGGCAGTCCAGGCCGCCAAGGACGCCGCGCTGTCCCGCCTCGGCTGGCCGCTCGAGGTCGCCCTCGCCACCCGCTACGAGCCGATCGAGGCCTACGCCTCCAGCAAGGACCGGCTCGAGGGACGCGCGGCGTTCGCCGAGAAGCGGAAGCCCCAGTGGGAGGGTCGGTAACGACGATGTTGAAAGTTGGAGCGATCTCGGCGGACCCGACGGAACTGCGGCGCGCTTACGGCTGCTTCCCCAGCGGGGTCACCGCCGTCTGCGCGACCATCGGCGACGAGCCCGTCGGCATGGTGGCCAGCTCATTCACCTCGGTCTCGGTCGATCCGCCGCTGGTCTCGGTGTGCGTGCAGAACACCTCGACGACCTGGCCGCGGCTGCGTGAGCGCAGCCGACTGGGGGTGAGCGTCCTCGCCCACCGCCAGGACGCAGCCTGCCGGTCGCTGTCGAACAAGCACGGCGACCGGTTCGCCGACGTGCACTGGGAACCGAGCGCCGACGGGGCGGTGTTCGTCCACGGTGCGACGGTCTGGCTCGACTGCTCCGTGCATGCCGAGGTCCCGGCCGGGGACCACGCGATCGTCCTGCTGCGAATCCACGGCCTGCGTGCCGATCCGGACGGTGAGCCGCTGGTGTTCCACGGCAGCCGCTTCCGGAAGCTCGCCGCTCTATGAGCGGGCGCATCCACCATTCAGGGAGTACCAGCATGGCAACGGCAGCCAGGGGAATACACCGCGCCGACGATAGGGGCGCGATCCCGCCCGCGCTCGCCGCGATCGCCGCGGGCGAACCGGTCGTGGTCGTCGACGATAAGGACCGGGAGAACGAGGGCGACCTTATCGTCGCGGCCGAGCTAGTTACCCCAGCCACTATGGCATTCCTGGTCCGGCACACCTCGGGATTTGTCTGCGTCGCCCTGCCGGGCGAGGAGTGCGGTCGGCTCGACCTCCCGCCGATGCGTTCGGCCAACCACGACACCTATGGCACCGCCTACACCGTCACGGTGGATGCCACACGAGGCGTGACGACGGGTATCTCGGCGCGGGACCGCGCACACACCGCCCGAGTGCTTGCGGACCCAAGATCGCTGTCCGGCGACCTCACGCGACCCGGCCACGTGGTTCCGTTGCGTGCTCGGGACGGAGGCGTGCTGCGGCGGGCAGGCCACACCGAGGCTGCCGTCGATCTGACCCGCATGGCCGGACTGCGGCCTGTGGGCGTGCTCTGCGAGGTCGTCAGCACACGACACCCGGGCCAGATGGCGCGGCGCCCCGAACTAGTGGAGTTCGCCACCGAGCACGGCCTGCAGATAATCTCGATCGGCGAGCTCGCGGTACACCGGCGGCGGACCGAACCCCAGGTCCTCCGTGAGGCGGTGGCGAGCCTGCCCACCGAGCACGGCAGCTTCCGGGTCGTCGGGTACCGGGGGCTGCTCGACGGAGACGAACACATCGCGCTGGTGTGCGGCGACGTGGCCGGCGCCAGGAAGCCTGTCCGCGTTCACATCCACCGGGAATGCCTGATGGGCGACGTCCTCGGATCCCGGCACTGCCAATGCAGAAGACAACTCACCGACGCGATGGACGAAATCGCCGCGCTGGGTCGCGGCGTCATCGTCTACCTCAGGGACACGATCGCAGGTCTGCGCCAACTTCCGACATCGGTCACGGGACAGAAAGGCTGTTGCTCCGCTACGGAAGGGTCGACGCTCGACGTGGTCGCTGCCGAGATCCTCGAGGACCTGTGCATAGCGACAGTCGACCTTTCCGGACCCGAAGGGACCGAGACGATTCCGTTCAGTCTCGCAGCCCATGGGCCCGGATACGCGCCCGATCTCGCGGGCGCGGCGTCCTGACAACCCTTTACCGAGGCTGGCAGGTAATAAGCCAGGGTGCTGGACACCCTCACCGCCCCCCACCTGTCCTCTGCCGAGCAGGGCACCGCCGACACCGCCCGGGCCCACCAGCGAGCGCGCTAGTTTGCTAGGCAGCAGCGCCGTCCTTCCGTCAATCCCAGCGGTCCTGCGGCCATTTCGCCGGAATGCGCACTCGACGCCGCGGGTCTCGCGTCGCTACCCCACAATTTCCTGGAGAATCGACGCCCGGCTACCGGCCGGCGCCCAAAGCCAGCACCCGCCAATGCCCGCCGACGCGCGGACGACCGGCGACTTCCAGCCAAGCGAGTCGATCATCCTGGCCCGGTAGTTGCACCAACAACATCTCAACCCGAGGCAGTCACCTGTCCTGGCGTTGTCACACCGTTGTCTCACTTGATCTTGGTGATCGACAGATCCAGCAAAACTGCAGGTCAAAGGCCTAAAATGGTGGGGCGGGTGCGGCTCGAACCCACGACCTGACGGTTTGAGTCGGTCAGTTCACCCAGCAGGAGTACGCCACCTGGGCTTATGACGACTCTAGTTCCCGCGGACAGGACTCCAGAGGCACAGCTGGGCGCGGGTTGATGGACAGATTGATGGACAGATAAGTCCATTGTGGACGTATTTGGGGTTAGCTGGCTGTTGACGGCGTGGCACGGCTGACAATCAGCGGATCACTGTCAAACGATCATTGCGGTTGAGGTCGCCTGCGTTCGAGCAGGCCCATGCTCGTGTGGGTAGCCCCGGGGGATCGAACCCCAAACCCCGCCCGGCTGCGCGACCTCAGCGAAGGTGACGCCCCGGTCGGCATCGCCGTGGCTCACCTCAGCCACTGGGGACCGGGCACAACCTGCCGATGACGGTAAACAACGTGTGGTTAAGCTGCAGCGTGCATGGCATCGCATCAGCGTTCCAGTGACGTCGTCCCTGCGCGGGGCACTGTTGTCAGCCGCTCTTTGCCATGAGCTGGTCTTCGAGCTCGATGGGCGAGTGGTCGCAATCGATGTCCTGGAGCGACCGGCCCCTGGCGCCCTCGATCGAGGCCAACCGCCGGTCCAGTCGCTCGTTCGCGTAGTCAGCCAGTTCGTCGGAGGTGCTGCCGAACGGGCTCTTTTGTCCTTCTGCCTCGAGCTGCCTGACGTACGCGGTGAGGAGATCGATGGCGGGCTGGCGCAGTTCATCCACACAATGCTGGACGACGTTCCAGTTCGCGTCATCAGCGGCCACGTGTCGGCGGCAGGTGAAGGTGCCCCATGCCATGTGCCGGCGCTCGTCGTCCGAGATGTACTTGATGAGCTGTTGCATGCCGGGGAAGACGTTCCGGCTGGTAAACAGCTTGTTCCAGTTGTAATAGCCGGTGAGCGCGAGGGTACCCTCGACGATGTGGTTGTAGACCACCGAAGCACGGATTTGAGCGGCTGGGGAGGGGTCATCCAGCAGCGCGTACATCGCATCGGGCTGGATCACCTTGAAGATTTCGCCGTATGCCGGGCTGTGCTCGGTGTATTCATGCAGGTCACCGTGCATGCCGACGGCGTCGAACCACAATCGGAAGCCCTGCATGTGCTTAGCCTCCTCGAACGCGAACTGCGTCAGGTAGGCCTCATCGTCCAGCCGGCCCTCGGCGGCCATGACCTGCATGAACGGCTGGATGTCCTGGGTCACCGACTCCTCGCCGGCCATGAACTGCGCCGCCGAAACACAAACCGAGCGCTGCTCCAGGTCCGTCATCGCGGCGAATTGTTCGGCATCCGTACCAAAGTCGATGCTGTCCGGATTCCAGAACTTCTTGTTCCCTTTACGGAAGAGCGTCATGGAAAACGAGTCCATCCGAAGCCCACCCGGACTCAGGCTGGCGAAACCGGTGCGAGCGTTATGCTCGATTGAACGAAGCGTGGTGCTCAATTCAGAACTCCTCCGGCAGTAGGTGTTTCACCGGATATAATACCCGAGCTATGTATATAATGTGTAGACGTTCTATTGCTATCACTCATGCCAATGGGCCGGCCGGTAAAAGCTTGGATGACAAGCGGCTTGGGGGCTCGGAAACCGCACCAAACTGGCCACGGCGTGACTTTTCGGGCTGGGGCGAGCGCTCAATAGCATAAAGGCTCACTTCGTTATGTAAGCAGCAGTCGCCGCTTGTGGTGGCCGTCCCAGTGATCCCGGCGACCTTGACGGCTCAGCCGAGCCGGTAGTCGGACAGCCGGGCGCGGTGCGTCCGACGCCAGAACTCGATCGTCGAGGACGGCCAGAGCAGGGTGTTGCGACCGGTCTCGGCGTGCTGGTACCAACTGCGGCAGCCGCCCGCCTGCCAGACCGAACCGTCGAGGCTGCGCTGCACCCAGGTGTTGTACTCGCGCTCCACCTCCGGCCGCACCTCGACCGACCGGACCCGCCGGCGGCGCATCGCGGCCAGGCAGCTCACCGCGTACCGGGCCTGCGCCTCGATCATGAAGATCTGCGAGTTGTGGCCGAGCCCGGAGTTCGGGCCCATCATCACGAAGTAGTTCGGGAAGCCGGAGACGGTGGTGCCGAGGTAGGCCTCCATCCCGGAGACCCAGCGCCGGGCGAGGTCCAGGCCGCCCCGGCCGGTGACCGGCACGGCGGCGAGCCCGTGCTGGGTGTCGAACCCGGTACCGAAGATGATCACGTCGACCGGGTGCTGGGCGCCGTCCTCGGTGACGATCCGGTCCGGCAGGACCTCGCGGATGCCCGCGGTCTCCAGGGTGGCGTTCGCCCTGCTCACCGCGGGGTAGTAGTCGCTGGAGATGAGCAGTCGCTTGCAGCCGATCGCGTAGTCGGGGGTGAGCTTGGCGCGCAGTTGCGGGTCGGGCACCTGGCGGCGCAGCTGCGAGCGGGCCAGCCGCTCGGCGGCGGCCAACCCGGCGGTGCCGTCGCCCTGAGCGTCCTCGGGCCCGGCGGTGAACCCCTTGCGGCGGGACTCGTGCATCCAGAACAGCCGGGCCCTGCCGTACCAGCGACACGGCGCCAGCCGCCGCAGCAACCGCTGCCGGCCGGTGAACGGGACGTCTCGCTTCGGCACGATCCACGGCGGGGTCCGCTGGAACAGCGACAGGTGCTCGACCTGATCGACGATGCGGGGCACGAACTGGATCGCGCTCGCCCCGGTGCCGATCACCGCGACCCGCTTGCCGCGCAGGTCCAGCCCGTGGTCCCAGGTCGCCGAGTGCATGGTCGGGCCGGCGAAGGTGTCGAGCCCGGGCAACCTTGGGGTGGCCGGCACGTGCAGCGCACCGATCGCCGACACCACCGCGCGCGCGACGTGGCGCTCGCCGGCCGCGGTCGTCACCTCCCAGGTGCCGGTGGCCTCCACCCAGCGGGCACCGGTGACCTCGGTGTCGAAGCGGATGTGCTCGAGCAGCCGGCGGCGGCGCGCGAAGTCGCGCAGGTAGTCCAGGATCTCCGGCTGGCGCGGGAACAACCGGGTCCACCCGGCCCGCTGCGCGAACGAGTACGAGTAGAGCGGCGACGGGATGTCGCAGGCGCAGCCCGGGTAGGTGTTGTCCCGCCAGGTGCCGCCGACGTCGCCGGCCCGCTCCAGGATCCGGAACGAGAAGCCCCGCCGGCGCAGGCCGCGCGCCACGCACAGCCCGCTGAACCCGGCGCCGATGATGAGCACGTCGACCTGCCCGAGCTCGGGGCCGGTGGTCCCGGCCGGCGCGCCCGCGCGGGCTTCCTGACTGGAGACGCTCACCGGGAGCCGCCCAGGCTCATCGTGTTGAGCCCCAGTCCGCCGTGCATCTCGATCTCCTGGGCGGTCAGGTACCCGGCGCTCTCCCCCGCCAGGTAGCCGACCAGCCCGGCGATCTCGGCGGGTTCGGCGAACCGGCCCATCGGGATCAGCGGCAGGATCCGGTCCCGCACCGCGTCCGGCATGGCGAGTGCCTTCGGGGTGGCCACCATGCCGGGCAGCACGCAGTTGGCGGTGATGCCGCGCTTCGCGTTCTCGGTGGCGATCGTGCGCATCATGCCGTGCAGCCCGGCCTTCGACGCCGCGTACGCGACCTGGCCGGGCAGCCCGTCGTGGCCGGCCAGGCTGGAGATCGCCACGATCCGCCCCCAGCCGCGCTCGCGCATGCCGACCAGGCAGGCCTGGATCACCCGGAACGCCCCGGTGAGGTTGACGTCGATGTCGCGGCGCCACTGCTCGCCGGTCATCCGGTGCGTCGGGGCGACGGTGTCCACGATGCCGGCGTTGGACACGCACACGTCCACCTCGGCCAGCACCGCCGGCATCGGGTCCGTCGCGATGTCCAGCTGGATGTCGCACGGCCCGCTGATGTCCAGGGTGAGGACCTTCAGACCGTCGGCGCGCAGCCGTTCGGCGATGGCCGCGCCGATGCCGCCGTTGGCGCCGGTCACGAGTGCGGTGCGTCCGGTCATGCGTACAGCTCCTCGATCGTGGCCGCGTACTTGGACCCGATGACGCGGCGGCGCATCTTCATCGTCGGGGTCAGTTCGTCGCCGTCGGGCAGCCAGTCGGCGGGCAGCAACCGCCAGTACTTGATCTGCTCGACGCGGGACAGCTCGGTGTTGGCCAGCGCCACCTCGGCGCCGACGTCGGCCAGCAGGTCCGGGTCGGCGGTGAGCGCGGCGTAGTCGGCATCGGGGCGGCCGTGTGCGGCGGCCCAGGCGCGCGCCCCGTCGGGGTCGAGCACCAGCAGCGCCACCGTGTAGGGGCGCCGGTCGCCGATCGCACAGGCCTGCCCGATGAGCGGCCCGGCCGTCTTCAGCGCCAGCTCGATCGCCAGCGGGGACATGTTCTTGCCGGCCGCATTGATGATCAGTTCCTTCTTGCGGTCGACGATGCTCAGGTAGCCGTCCGCGTCGATCCGGCCGATGTCGCCGGTGTGCAGCCAGCCGTCGATGATCGTCTCGGCGGTCAGGTCGGGCCGGCCCCGGTAGCCGCGCATGACCTGCGGGCCCTTGGCCAACACCTCACCGTCCTCGGCGATGCGCAGCTCGACACCGTGCAGCGGCTGGCCGACGGTGCCGTAGCGCAGGTCGCCGGGAGGGTTCGCGGTGAGGATCCCGCAGGTCTCCGACATGCCCCAGACCTCCGAGATCGGCAGGCCCAGCGCGGCGAAGTAGCGCAGCGTCTCGGCCGGCAGCGGAGCGGCGCCGACGATCAGGAACCGGACCTGGTCCAGCCCCAGCTTCTCCCGGACGGCGGCGGTGGCCGCCGCCGGCAGCGTCGCCGGGTCGGTGAAACCCTTGGCCTCCAGCGCGGCGCGCAGCTTCTCCCACACCCGGGGCACCGAACCCCAGACGGTGGGCCGCACCGAGGGCAGCACCGCGATGATCTGGGTCGGGTCGAGCACACAGGTCACCTCGAAACCCAGCACCATCCACCAGTAGTGCGCCGACCAGCGGTCCGCGACGTGCGCGTTCGGCAGGTACGACGTCATCCGGCCGCCCCGGGGCAGGCCCGCGAGCGTGGTGTACGCCCGGATCATCTCGAGCATCCCGTGGTGGCTCAGCTCGACCGGCTTCGGCTCGCCGGTGGTGCCGGAGGTCCAGATGATGGTCAGCGGCCCGTCGGCGGGCACCCCACGCCAGCTCGCCTCGAAGTCGAAGTCGGGCGGCGCCCCGGGCAGTGCGTCGAGCTCGTCCAGCACCACCACGTGCTCGACGGCGGTGCCCGCCAGCGCGGCCCGGATCGACGCCGCGGCCTCCCGCTCGCAGACCACGACCCGGCTGCCCGCGCCGGCCAGCAGGAACCGGATCTGGCTCGGCGAGGACGTCAGGTAGATCGACCACGGCACCGCGCCCAGGTGCAGGGCGGCGGTGTCCACCAGGTTGAACTCCGGGCGGTTGGACATCATCAGCGCGACCGTGTCCCCGGCCCGCACCCCGAGCCCGGCCAGCCCGCCGGCCAGCCGCCGCACCCGCTCGGCGCACTGCGCCCAGGTGAGGTTGACGGCGCCGTCGGACGTGCGCAGCGCAAGCTGGTCGGGCCGCTCGGCCGAGGTGGACTGGAACGCCTGGACGAGTGTCGCCTCCGGCCCCAGGTGCCCGAGCGGCTCGAGCTCCGCCGGGCCGGACTCCTCCGCCGTGTCGGTCATCTCCGGGCGGACCCCTTCGGCTCGCGCATGTGTCGATCGATCGATCGACACGCTAAACGTACTATATTTGCTCGTCAAGTAGTCTGAGAGTCTGTTAGTAGCCGGGTCGATCGACACAGCGAACCGGAGCGGTCCGACACACTCGACCGCGCGGGACAGTGTGGGAGGAGGCCGGCGATGGCGCGTAAACGATCATTGGACGGCGGCCAGGACATCGCCGAGCAGATCCTGGACCAGGCCGCCCTGCTGTTCTACGACCGCGGCTACGACGCCACCTCGATCCGCGACCTGGCCGAGGCGACCGGCATCTCGTCCTCGACGCTCTACCACCACTACAGCAACAAGCAGGAGATCCTCTACGCGGTGGTGCACCGATTCATGGAGGTGTTCAACGCCGCGATCATCCCGACACTCCAGGACCCGGGCCGCTCTCCCACCGCACGGTTGCTCGACGCGGTCCGACTGCACCTGGAGATCAGCGACGCTCGGCGGGCCGAGCTGCTGCGGGTCAACCACATCCGGGCCTCGCTCAACGAGCCGCAGGTCCGCGAGCTGACCCGGTTGCAGTGGGCCTACCAGGACGCGGTCAAGAACGCGATCAAGGAAGGTTGCGCGGCCGGCGAGCTCGCCACCGACGACGTGGACCTGTGCACCATGGCGGTGCTGGACATGCTCAACGGCGTGCGCACCTGGTTCAGCCACTCCGGGGCGCTCAGCCTCAACGACGTGGTCGCGCGCTACACCGCCATGGTGCGAAAGATGCTGAGCACG
>DATHIT010000180.1:0-2053 GCA_035489915.1 Pseudonocardia sp.
GTTCGGCTACGCCACCGGTGCGATGGAGGACCCGGCCTCGATCTACAAGGTCGGCCAGCACAGCGTCCGGCTGCTGATGTCGGTGGGCGACCTGCTCATCGGTTGGCTGCTGCTGCGCCACGCCGAGGTCGCCCAGCGGGCCCTGGACACCGGCGCGTCAGCCAAGGACACCCCGTTCTACCAGGGCAAGATCGGCGCCGCCCGGTTCTTCGCGGCCACCGTGCTGCCCGAGCTCTCCGCCCGCCGGAAGATCGTGGAGCAGGCGGACAACGCCTTGATGGAGCTGGACGAGGCCGCGTTCTAGCCCTCGCCGCGCACACCCTCGGTACCCCGCGCTGATGCCGCAACATCCGCGCGGGGTACCGGTTGTGTGCGTGGGTGACCAGCAGGCGGGCTCATAGTCCGCGCGGATGCCGGCCAGGTCGGCGCGGGACGCGTCCACGGTGGCGAGGGCCTCGTTCAGCGGAACGCTCGCCCGCATCGTGATCAGGAAGGCCACCCCGTACAGGGTGAGGCCGGCGCCGGCCATCGCGGCCACCCGGACCGGGCCGCGATCACCTCACCTGAGCTCGCTCGCACACTGCTGGCGCACGGACGCCACACCACCGGGCCGATCGTCGAGCGATACCTGGCGCACCTCGCGGCCGAGGGGGTACTGGCCATCGACGACCCCGGCGAAGCCTTCCAGCTCTTCTACGGCCTGGTGATCCAGGACCTGCAGATCCGGGCACTGCTGGGCGAGACAGCGTTGCCGGCAGGCCCCAGGGAACTGCACACCCGCCGGGCCGTTGACCGCTTCCTCACCCTCGCCGCCCCGCCGGCGGGACACCCGCCGGCCGGCGCTGGGCGGGTCAGCCCGAGGTGACCAGGATCAGGGCCGGCACCGCGAGCGCCAGGCCGACCCGCTGCAGCGGCCCGATCTTCTCGCCGTGCAGCACCCGGGCGAGCAGCACGGTGGACGCCGGGTAAAGCGCGACCACCGCACCCACCACGGAGAGCTGGCCGTGATGCGCGGCCAACAGGTACAGCGCGTTGGCCACCGCGTCCAGCACGCCGCCCAGCACAGCCAGCCGCCACCCGCCGGCCCCCAGCGGCCCTGGACCGCCGGTCAGTCCTCCGGCCCGCAGCGCGGCGAGCAGCGCCACGCCGGCGACCAGGCTGCCGGCAACCTTCGCGGCGGTCACCGGCCACAGCCCGGCCGCCGGGTCGGCTTGCGCGAGCAGCACAAAGAACCCGCCGAAACACACCCCGGCGAACAGCGCCATGGCCACCCCACGCACACCGTCCCGGCGCCCGCCCGCCGTGCTCGCTCCGTCCGCCGAGTCGTCCCGGTCGGCCGAGGGCTCGAGGGAGACGCCGACCACCACCCCGGCGATCAGGGCCAGGGCTATGCCCAGCCAAACCTGCGCCGACGGGCGCTCGCCGAGCAGCGCGCCGGCGGCCACCGGCACCGCCGCCGAGGTGAGCGCGGTGAGCGGGGCGACCACGTTCATCGGCCCCTGGGCCAGGCTCCGGTAGAGCAACGGCACGCCGATCCCGCCGGCCAGGCCAGCGAGCAGGCCCCAACCCAGCGCGCTGGGCAACACGGCGGCCGGGATCACCACCATGATCAGTCCCAGGGCGAGCAGGCCAGCCATCTGGGCGAGCATGGCGACCACGGCCGAAGGCACCCGTCGGGCCGCCGTGCCGCCCAGGAAGTCGGACACCCCGAACACCGTGGCCGCCATCCCGGCCAGCACAATTGGCACCGTCGTCCCCCATCCAGATTCCGCGCGGCACAGCCAGCGCTGGTACATTCTGTTGCTATCTACGTACCATCATACCGACCGCGCGAGGATGCCGTGACCGATCGGGATGTGAGTTCGACGGTGAGCCGCGCCGTGGCCGCCAACCTCCGAGGCCTGCGCGCCCGCCGGGGCTGGAGCCTGGACCAGCTCGCGCGGCGCTCCGGGGTCAGCAAGGGCGTGCTGGTGGCGTTGGAGGGCGACCGGGGAAACCCGAGCCTGACCACGCTGTGCCGGTTGGCCGACGCCTTCGCGGTGTCGGTGACCGA
>DATHIT010000181.1:0-10480 GCA_035489915.1 Pseudonocardia sp.
CTGACCACGCTTCGGATGCTCGAGCAAATAGGGGCGGGCCGCCGAAAGCCGGGGCCCGCCCCTTCGAACGTCGTACTCCGATTCCCCAAGATAGTCTGCCGCGGCTGGTCGGCGAACCATGCGCGTCCGCGCACTATGGAAATGCGCGACTACGCAATCGGACTCCGGCGTTCCTCATCGCCTGGTCTTGCTTGCCATGGCCGATCGTCTCCATCGAGGCGCTGGGCCAGGGGTTAGCGCTCAGCCGTGATCGTCGGAGTTCTTCTGGTCCTTGGCAAGAACACCCAGAACACCCTCGATGACGCTGTTGTTGCAGGCCTGAATCGGAACCTGAACAGTGGTGTCCTGAACGTTGACCAGGCCACCCTGCCCGTGAATGCCATCGGCCTTGTCCTTCGCGCTGTTGTCCTGGTGACAGTTCGCGCTGCTCTCATGCTCGTTACCGCCGCCACCGTGGTGGTGGTGGTGATGGTGATGGTCCGACTCGCCGCCGTAGTCGCCAGCAAAAGCCAGCGGGCTCAGAGCGAGCAGGCCAGCAGCAGTGGCCGCCACCACGATTCCAGCCCTCTTCAGCACAGTTGATCTCCTGTCCACATCGGCGCCATCTCACGACGACTACCTTGACCGCCGACGGCAAGTGGGGGAGCCCGCCGGCATTACCTCACGATAGTCGGCCACCGCAATAAAGTGCGCAGAGGCACCCGAAAAAGGCGATCAGTGTCGCTCTAGAAAAGGTACGGTCCCTATCGGGTGAAACAAGCCATTAATGAGAGTTTCTCAGTGAATCGCGGCGTGGACGCCGCTATCGGAGGGTCACTCGAACGAGATCGTAACCTTTCCCGAGATAGAGCCAAGGCACGCTTAGGCGACCCAGATATCATTGTGCGGAGGAGATCTACTACGTTAGTCATGCCAGCGAGGCTCCCCAAATCATCGTTGGCAACCGTGGCGGTTGTCGAGAGACGCCGCCGATGTGGACAGGAGAAGTCACTGTGCTGAAAAAGGCTGGAATTGTGGTGGCGGTCGCCGCTGCCGGTCTGCTGGCGTTAAGTCCGCTCGCCTTTGCCGACGATGGCGGGATCCTTCGCGGTGCGCACGGCCAGGTTGGCTTCGTGAACGGGCAGGACGACGCTGTGCAGGTGCCGATCCAGGCGTGCAACAACAGCGTCATCGAGGGCGTCTTCGGCGTCATGTCGCATGACCAGAGCAACAGCGACAGCCACGACGGTGATTGCCACCAGAAGAACAAGCGAGTCGACAGCTCGGGCAGCAACTGAGCTTCTCTTGCCAGGAAGAAGGGCGCCGGACTCGACACGGCGCCCTTCTTCCATGTCTCCGCGACCTCATGATGATCTGGTGGAGCCGGCTGCAGACGATCTCCGAGAGCGTGGACACCGAGCCCGAGTCGATGCCGTGACTGATCAGGCAATCATGACCCTCGCTGAGGGGGTCGGTGTCCGGGCGGCGTGCAGCGCCGCGGCTGGCTCCCAGGCCGCAGGTGCGGGCACGGGCACGGGCACGAAACCGATGTAGTCGGTGTGCCCAGGTCCGTTGTCTTGGGCCGAGATCAGCACGTACTGGCCTTTGAGAGCGCCCGGCCTGCTCGCGTCTTCCAGTGGATAGAGGAACCCGACCCGGTTGCCTTGGATATCGACGCAGGTCGCCGGGCCTTCCGGGGCGATCAGGGCACCTGGACCTCAGCTGCCGACTGAGTGTTCCGCGAGGCTGGGACGCCAAGTCACTAGTACCGGCAAGCACGCGGGTGCCGCCCCGGTGGGGCGGCGTCACGGCCGCGTCCGGCTCAGGCCACGACCGGTGCGTCGGGCCAGCCCGCACCCCGCTGCGCCGCGCTGACCCGGGCGGCGGCGCGGACGACGACCGCCCCCAGGTCGGCGAACAGACCCTCGTGCACACGGTCCTGGGGACCCCAGATGCTGAGCACCGCGAGCGGTCGTCGGGTGTGGTCGAGCACCGGCGCCGATACCCCATACAGCGATGACTCCAGCTCGCCCGCGCAGATGCCGTACCCACGGGCCCGGGTCGCGGCGAGCTCGGCCGCCAGCGCCTCGGGATCGGTGATGGTGGTGGCGGTGAAGGACCGCAGCTCGCCGCCGAGCAGCCGGCGGACCTGGTCGGCGGGCAGGAACGCGAGCATGGCCTTGCCGGTCGACGTCGCGTGCACCGGTACGAAGCGACCCAGCCAGCTGGCGGTCAGCACGGCGGTCGGCGTCACCTCGTCCACGTAGCAGAGACCGCCGATCCCGGGCACGGCCAGCGCGGCGGTCTCCCCGGTCTCGCGACAGGTCCGCTCCAGCTCGGGGCGGGCCGCGGCGATCAGTGCATCGGGCCCGGCGGCGTTGCCGAGCTCCACAGTGGCCAACCCGATCGAGTACCGCCCGGTCGACTCGTCCAGGGCCACCAACCCCCGGGCCTGCAGCGTCTTGAGCAGCCGCCAGGCTGTGGCCCGATTGAGCCCGCAGGCCCGGGCCAGCGCGGGGGCGGTGGCCATTTCGGCGGACGCGGCGGCCACCGCCTGCAGCAGGTCCACCGCGCGGTCCACCGACTGGATCCGGACGGAGGCAGCGGGCGAATGGTTACGCGTAGTCATCACACAACCTCCCGTTCACCCTATTGACGATCCGATTCGGTGTGTCTAGGTTCACATCATTCCAAAGGAGTTCGCATCGTGCGACAACCACCACACTCCGGATACTCCCGCTTTCAGATGACCGCCCGGCCGTCGCGCCGGGATGTGTTGCGGTTCGGCATGGTTGCCGCCGCCGGCCTCACCGGGTTGACCAGTCTTTCGGCGTGCGCCGCGGTGCCCGGCAAGCCGGATCCGAACAAGCCCCAGGTACGCGGTGGCAGCTACAGCCACGGGGCCACCGGCGGCGGCCTCAAGGACACGCTGGACCCGCACTTCCCGGTGACCAACCCGGACATCGCCCGTTGCCTGCAGCTGTACGAACCGCTGCTGCGCTGGAACGCCAACTACGAGATCGAACCGTCCATCGCCGAGTCGATCACCCCGTCCCCGGACACCACGCAGTGGACGATCCGGCTGCGCGATGGGGTGGAGTTCCACCACGGCAAGACCGTCACGGCCGAGGACGTGATGCACACCCTGGCCGTCGTCACCGATCCGAAGAAGACCGGGTCCGGCGGGACCGAGCTGGCCTCCATCCTCGAGCTGAACAATTCGAAGATCGTCGATCCGAGGACGATCCTGCTGCAGCTCAACGCCCCGTACGCGGTGATCGACCAGCTGCTGGCCGAGTACACGGTCGGGGTCATCCCCACCGACTTCGACGTGCACAAGCCGGTCGGCACCGGCCCGTTCGCGTTCCGCCGCTTCGTGCCCGGCCAGCTCTCCCAGTTCGCCCGCTACGACAACTACTGGGACGGCCCGGCGTGGGTCGACGAGTTGATCATCTACGACTTCGCCGACGACGCCGCCAAGGTCAACGCGCTGCTCGCCGGCCAGGTGCAGAGCATCGACAACCTGCCCAACTACCTGGCCGGCACGATCGAGCAGCAGGGCGCCTCGCCGCTGGTCTCCGAGTCCGGCGCCTGGGTGCCGTTCACGATGCGGGTCGACGTGGCGCCGTTCTCCGACGTCCGGGTGCGCCAGGCGCTGCGCCTCGTCGTGGACCGGCAGCAGATGATCGACCAGGCGCTGAACGGCTTCGGCATTCTCGGCAACGACATGTACTCCCCGTTCGACCCGGCCTACGCCCGCGACCTGCCGCAGCGCGTGCAGGACATCGACCAGGCCAGGTCACTGCTGGCCCAGGCCGGCCACGCCGATCTCGACGTCGAGCTGGTCACCTCCACGGCGGTCGGCGCCGGCGCGGTCGAGTCGGCCAACCTGTTCGTCGAGCAGGCCCGCCGGGCCGGGATCACGGTCCGGCTGAACAAGGCCGACGCCAACGTCTTCTACGGCGACCGGTACCTGAGCTGGAACTTCGCCCAGGACTTCTGGAACACCCGCAACTACCTGCCGCAGGTCGCCACCTCCTCGGTGAAGTCCGGGACCTACAACGAGACCCACTGGGACGACCCCGCGTTCAACGCGTTGATCGACCGGGCCCGCCGGGAGCCGGACCTGGCCAGGCGCAACCAGCTGCTGCACGACGCGCAGGAGATCGAGTACCACACCGGCGGCTACATCATCTGGGGCTTCAAGCGCCAGCTCGACGCCTACTCGAACCTCGTACAGGGCTTGCAGCCGCACCGCTACCTGCCGTGCTCGGCCTTCGGGTTCAAGCACGCCTCCTTCGTCACGCCCCCAACGTGAGGCAACCATGACCGATCTGGCGACCACAGCCCCCGGCACCGAGGCGGCCGCCCCGGCGCGCCCGAACCCGGCCGGCTCGGCCTGGCTCAAGTGGCTGGCCCGGCGGCTCGGCCTGGCCGTGCTGACGTTGTGGCTCTGCTCGGTGTTGGTGTTCTTCGCCACCGCCGCGCTCGGTGACCCGGTGCGCGCGATCCTCGGCAAGGACTACGCCACCAGCCCCGAGCGGGTGGCCACGCTGACCGCCCAGCTCAAGCTCGACGAGCCGGTGATCACGCGCTACTTCCAATGGCTGGGCGGGCTGTTCACCGGCAACCTCGGGGAGTCGGTGGCCAACGGGCTGCCGGTCGGCTCGCTGGTCGGGGACCGGATCGTCAACTCGGCGGTGCTGGTGCTGGTCTCGGCGCTGGTGATGATCCCGATCGCGTTCGGGATCGCGTTGGTCTCGGCCAACTTCCGAGGCAAGCGGACCGACAGCGTCATCCAGATCATCATGATCACGCTGGCCGGGCTGCCGGAGTTCGTGGTCGGCATCCTGCTGGTCGCACTCTTCTCCACCACCGTGCTGCACGTGCTGCCCGCCGTCACCATCGCCGGTGGCGGCGCCCCGCCGTGGTCCAAACCGGCCTCGATGATCCTGCCCGTGGCCACGCTGGTGATCGCGGTCGCCCCGTACGTGGCCCGGATCGTGCGCTCCAGCCTGCTCGAGGTGCTCGACAGCGACTACGTCGAGCTGGCCCGGCTCAAGGGCGTCCCGGAGCGGGTGGTGCTGCGCAAGCACGCGCTGCTGAACGCGATCGTGCCCGGCATCCAGGTGATCGCGCTGCAGTTGGCCTGGCTGGCCGGGGGTGTGGTCATCGTTGAGTACCTGTTCTCCTACCCGGGGATCGGGGCGAGCCTGGTCGACTCGGTGCGCAACAGCGACTTCCCGATGGTGCAGGTGCTGGCCATGACGATCGCCGGGGTCTACGTGGTGGTGAACCTCATCGCCGACATCCTGTCCATCCTGTTCACCCCGCGAGCGAGGACGGCGATCGCGTCATGAACGTGTTGAGCCCCGCGAGCCTGCGCCGGATCGGCAGCCAGCGCCGGCTGGTGACCGGGCTCGTGATCACCGTGGTCATCGCCCTGATGGCGATCATCGGCCCCTGGTTGGCCCCGTACGGCCAGAACGACATCGTCGGCAAGCCGTTCACCCACGAGGGGTCCTGGCTGGGCACCGACTACCTCGGCCAGGACGTGTGGAGCCGGGTGCTGGACGGCGGCGGTTCGATCCTGCTGATCTCGGTGCTGGCCACGCTGCTCGGCATGGTCGTCGGAATCATGATCGGCGTGGTGGCCGCCTACATCGGCGGGTGGCTGGACGAGGCGATCATGCGGCTGAACGACGTCGCGCTGGCCTTCCCGCAGATCCTGCTCGCGCTGCTCGTGCTCACCGCGGTCGACCAGCCGTCCTGGTGGATGATCGTGCTGCTGGTCGGCTTCTCGCACGCCCCCCGGGTGGCCCGGGTGTCGCGGGGCGTGGCGCTCGGCATCGTGTCCCGCGACTACGTCACCTCGGCCGAGGCACTGGGGGAGAGCCGGCTGCGGGTGATCCTGGCCGAGGTGCTGCCGAACATGAACGCGCCGCTGCTCGCCGAGGCCGGGCTGCGGCTGACCTACTCGATCGGCATGGTCGCCGGCATCGGCTTCCTCGGCTTCGCCACCAACCCCGGCGCGGCCGACTGGGGCCAGATGATCAACGAGAACCGGCTGGCGCTGCTGGTACAACCGTGGGGCGTGCTCGCGCCGGTGATCGTGATCGGCATCTTCACCGTCGGCACCAACCTGATGGCCGACGGCATCGCGCAGCTCGCCGGTCGGGGAGACTGACATGACGCTGACCGACGAGAACATCGAGGCCGGCTGCACGGTCTCCGGCCTGCGGGTCGCGCTCACCGGCCGGGGGCTCGACGTGGTCGACGAGATCAACCTCGAGCTGCGCCCCGGCGAGGTGGTCGGGCTGGTCGGCGAGTCCGGGTCCGGCAAGACCACCGCCGGCACCGCGCTGCTGGCCTACGCCCGGCGCGGGGCGTTCATCGAGCGCGGCACGGTGTCCTTCGAAGGCGCTGACGTGCTCGCGCTGCCCTGGGAGCAGATGCGCGAGATCCGCGGCATGAAGATCGCCTACGTGCCGCAGGACCCCGGCGCCGCGCTGAACCCGGCGATCCGGATCGGCCGCCAGATCGTCGAGCTGCACGAGCTGCACGGCATCGGCACCGCCGAGGAGCGCCTGGCCAAGGCGCGGGCGGGGCTGGTCGAGGTAGGTCTGCCCGACGACGACGAGTTCCTGGCCCGCTACCCGCACCAGCTCTCCGGCGGCCAGGTGCAGCGGGTGGCGCTGGCGATGGCGTTCCTGCCCCGGCCCAAGGTGCTGGTGCTGGACGAACCCACCACCGGCCTGGACGTCACCACCCAGGGCATGGTGCTGCAGACCGTGGGTGAGCTGTGCCGCAGCCACCGGGTGGCGGCGCTGTACGTCACCCACGACCTGGCCGTGGTGGCGACCATCGCCGACCGGGTCGCGGTCATGTACGCCGGGCGGATCATCGAGCTCGGGCCCCGCGATGCGATGTTCCGCCATCCCGCGCACCCCTACACCCGGGCGCTGCTGGATGCGATCCCGCACCTGTCCAGGGCCCGGGCGCTGACCGGCATCCCGGGTCGTACGCCCGGGCCGGGCCGCCGACCCTCCGGGTGCCGCTTCAACGACCGCTGCGAGTACGTCGAGGACCGCTGCCGGGACACCGAGCCGGCCGACGTACAGGTGGGCCCGGACCATACGGCGAAGTGCCTGCGGGTCGGCGAGATCGGCAGCTGGGACATCAACCGGGGCAACACCAACGACACCGATCCGGCGACCACCCGGGACATCATCCTGTCCGTCGAGGACCTGCGGGTGTTCTACGGGCGCAAGGAGGTGGTGCACGGGGTCAGCTTCGACGTGGCCAAGGCCGAGGTGGTCGCGCTGGTCGGCGAGTCCGGCAGCGGCAAGACCACCATCTCGCGCTGCGTCGGCGGGCTGCACAAGCAGTGGACCGGCGAGCTGGCCTTCGAGGGCCGCCCGCTCGGCAGGGGCGCGCGGTCCCGAGGCGCCGAGGACCGGAAGCGGATCCAGTACATCTTCCAGAACCCGTACCTGTCGCTGAACCCGAGGCTGACCATCCAGCAGATCGTCTCGCGGCCGATGGAGCTGTTCGGCATCGCCAAGGGCAGCCAGGCGCGGGACCGGGTGGTCGAGCTGCTGGAGGCCGTGGCGCTCGGGCCGACCGTGCTCAACCTGCAGACCAACCGGCTGTCCGGGGGCGAGCGGCAGCGGGTGGCCATCGCCAGGGCGCTCGCGGCCGAACCCGACCTGCTGGTCTGCGACGAGATCACCTCGGCGCTGGATGTCTCGGTGCAGGGCTCGATCGTGGCGCTGCTGGAGAACCTGCGGAAGACCCGGCAGATCAGCATGCTGTTCGTGACGCACAACCTGGCCCTGGTCCGCTCGATCGCGGCCCGGGTACAGGTGCTCAACGCCGGCGAGCTGGTCGAGTCGGGATTCGTCGTCGAGGTGCTTGACACGCCGAAACATGACTACACCAAGCGGCTGCTGAGCAACTCGCCGGCGGTCGACTGATGGCCGACCCCGAGGAACAACTTGTGGCGGGTCCACAGTGAATCGCAAGGTCATCATCACCTGCGCGCTGACCGGTGCCGGGGACACCGTCGGCAGGTCCGAGCACGTGCCGGTCACCCCGGAGCAGATCGCCGAGTCCGGCATCGAGGCGGCCCGGGCGGGCGCTGCCATCGTGCACGTGCATGTGCGGGATCCGCGCACCGGTGACGGGTCCCGCGAGGTCGCGCTGTACCGCGAGGTCGTGGAGCGGCTGCGGGACAGCGACGTGGACGTCGTCATCAACACCACCGCGGGCATGGGCGGCGACCTGTACCTGAACCCGGAGGATCCGTCCGGGTTCGCCGAGGGCACCGACCTGATCAGCGGCGTGGACCGGCTCGCCCACGTCGAGGAGCTGCTGCCGGACATCTGCACCCTGGACTGCGGCAGCCTGAACTTCGGCGAGGGCAGCCTGGTCTACGTCAGTACCCCGGACATGCTGCGGGTCGGCGCCAAGCGCATCCAGGAGCTGGGCGTGCGGCCCGAGCTGGAGATCTTCGACACCGGGCACCTCTGGTTCGCCAACAAGCTGATCGACGAGGGCCTGATCGACCCTCCCGGGATGTACCAGCTGTGCATGGGCATCCCCTACGGCGCCCCACCCGAGCCGGCCCTGCTGGCGGCGATGGCCGCGCAGATCCCAGCAGGCGTGGTGTGGGCCTCGTTCGCGATCGGCCGCATGCAGATGCCGTGGGTGGCGCAGTCGGTGCTGCTCGGCGGGCACGTGCGGGTCGGGCTGGAGGACAACCTCTACCTGGGCCGGGGCAACAAGGTCACCAACGCGCAGCTGGTCGCGAACGCGGCCACCATCATCACCGCGATGGGGTCCGAGGTGGCCACCCCGGACGAGGCTCGCGAGACCCTGGCGTTGCGTCCCCGCGGATGAGCGAGCCGGCGAGCGAGTCCAGGACGCTGACCGGGGGCGCTCGCGTCGCGCCCGACCAGGTGCGCACATCGGCGCTGGGGTCATCGGCGGCGGTTGGGTGGCCTACTTCCTCGCCCGCGGGTTCCGGGTGCGGGCCTGGGACCCCGGGGCGGACGCCGAGCCGCGGCTGCGCGCGATCGTCGCGGCCGCATGGCCGGCGCTGACCGAGCTCGGGCTGGCCGAGGGCGCCACGATGGACAACCTGGTGGTGACCCCCGAACTGACCGCGGCCGTCGGCGACGCCCAGATGGTGCAGGAGAGCGCCCCGGAACAGCTGGACCTCAAACGCCGGCTGTTCGCCGACATCGACGCGGCGACCCCCGAGCACGTCGTCATCGCCTCGTCCACATCGGGGTACGGCATGACCGAGATGGCGGGCGAGGCGGCGGCCCCGCACCGGCTGGTGGTCGCGCACCCGTTCAACCCGCCTTACCTAATTCCGCTGGTCGAGGTGGTCGGCGGCGAGCAGACCGCGCCCGAGGTCGTCAAGTGGACCTCCGAGTTCTTCCGGCACATCGGCAAGTCGGTGATCACCATGGACCGCGAGGTCCCCGGGTTCATCGGCAACCGGTTGCAGGAGGCGCTGTGGCGCGAGGCGTTGCACATGGTGGCCAACGGCGAGGCCACCGTGGAGCAGATCGACGCCTCGATCACC
This sequence comes from Pseudonocardia sp., assembly GCA_035489915.1. Classification (GTDB taxonomy): domain Bacteria; phylum Actinomycetota; class Actinomycetes; order Mycobacteriales; family Pseudonocardiaceae; genus Pseudonocardia. The sequence continues at coordinate 9,575 of DATHIT010000181.1, forward strand.
GAGGGGCCGGGCCTGCGCTGGGCGTTCCACGGGCCGATGCTCACCTTCCACCTGGCCGGGGGGCCGGGCGGGATGGGGCGCATGCTCGACCACTTCGGACCGTCGCTGCTCTCGCCGTGGACGCGCCTCGAGGCGCCCGAGCTCACCGCGGAGCTGCGCGACAGCGTGGTCGCCGGCTGCGAGGAGGAGGCCGGCTCGCGGACCGTCGCGGACCTGGTGCGCGAGCGGGACCGTCGGCTCGTCGACATGCTGCGGGTGCTGGGCAAGGTGCCCCATCACAGGTGAGCAGCTGGCGCTGAGCCCCTGGACCGAGGACGTCCGGCCGGAGTGGATCGACTACAACGGCCACCTCTCCGAGGCCTACTACGTTCTGGTCTTCGGGCACGCCACCGATGCGGTGATGGATCAGCTCGGGATGACGCCGAACTACCTGACCGCCACCGCGACCTCGCTTTACCCGCTCGAGGCGCACCTCCGCTACCTCGACGAGGTGCCCGCCGGAGCGCGGCTCGAGGTTCGCTCGGCGGTCATCGGGGTGACCGGCAAGCTGCTGTGGGTGTGGCACGAGATGTGGGCCGATGACCGGCTGCGCGCCAGCGAGGAGATCCTTGCGGTGCACGTGGACACTCGGGCCGGTCGCTCCAGCCCGTTCCCCGACGGGCTGCGCGCGCGGGCCGAGGCGCTGCGGGTACCGCCGCCCGAGCACGCCTCGCGCCGGATCTCCCTGAAATACGACAACAAAGCGGGGTGAGCGCGGTGGAAGATGAGCTGCGGAAGCGGGTGCGCGGCCTGATCCGCGTCGCACCGGGTGCGCAGCGCGTGTTCGCCGAGGAGATCGGCCTCGACGAGACCAAGCTGTCCAAGTCGCTCGGCGGTACCCGGCGGTTCACCGCGCAGGAGCTGGTG
>DATHIT010000182.1:0-5058 GCA_035489915.1 Pseudonocardia sp.
GTAGTGCTCGGCCTCGAACCCGAACGAGCCGGCCATCCCGCAGCAGCCGGCGTCCAGCTCGACCACCTCGGCGCCCGGGATCCGGCGCAGCAACGCCATGCTGGCCGCCGTGCCCACCTCGGCCTTCTGGTGGCAGTGCCCGTGGAACAGGATCCGCATTCCGGCTGGCCAGGCGTCCTCGCGCAGCCGCAGCGCGCCGGAGTCGATCGCCTCCACCAGCACCTCGTCCACCAGCCGGGCCCGCCCGGACACTTCCGCGACGCGGGGGTCAGCGGCACCGAGCAGCGCGCGGTGCTCCTCGCCCAGGGTGAGCAGGCAGGACGGCTCGGCGCCGACGATCGGGCCGTCGCCGCCGGCCAGCGAGTCGAGCAGCGCGGACGCCTGCTTGCGGGCCTGGTCGAGCAGCCCCTTGGAGAACGCCGCCCGCCCGCAGCAGCCGCCGCCGCTCAGCCGCACGTCCCACCCGGCCCGTTCCAGCAGCTCGATCGCCGCGATCCCCACCGCCGGCTCGGTGTACGAGGTGAACGAGTCAACCAGCCAGGTCAGAGGTCGTGAGTGGCGATGGTCGCTATAGCGACCATCGCCACTCACGACCTCTCGGCGGGCGAACCAGCGGGGGAGGGTGGCGCGGGTGAACATTGGGAGCGGACGGTTCGGGGCGAGGCCGAGCAACCGGCGGGCCAGCGGGAGCCGGGCGGGCAGGTTGGACAGCGGGGCGGTGGCCGAGCCCAGGCGGTTGAGTGCGCGGATGCCGGCGAACACCCGGGAGCGCAGTGGGGTGCCGTGCGTCTGGTGTGCCTGGTGCAGCGCCTCGGCCTTGAGCGTGGCCATGTCCACCGAGAGCGGGCACTCGCTCTTGCACGCCTTGCACATCAGGCACAGGTCGAGCACCTCGTGCAGCCCGTCGTCGCCGAGCGCGGTGCGCGGGTCGGCCGCCGACAGCGCCTTGACCAGCGCGTTCGCCCGGCCCCGGGTGGAGTCCTGCTCGCGGCGGGTGGCCATGTAGGACGGGCACATGACGCCGGCGTCGGTCTTGCGGCACAGCCCGATGTTCATGCACCGGTCCGCCGCGCCGCGCATGCCGCCAGGGCCGGATGAGCCGCCGGCCAGCACGGTGAAGTCCAGCGCGGTGCGCAGCGGGGGCGCCGGGGGCAGCGCGGCGTCGCGCAGGTTGTCGGTCATCGCCGGCGAGTCGACGATCTTGCCGGGGTTCATCTGGTTGTGCGGGTCGAAGATGTGCTTGACCTGCCGCATCGCCTCGTACAGCCGGTCGCCGAAGAGCTGCCGGTTGAACTCCGAGCGGGCCAGCCCGTCGCCGTGCTCGGAGGAGTTGGCGCCGCCGAACTCGGTGACCAGGTCGCGGATCTCCTCGGCCACCGCGCGCATCCGGGCCACCTCGTCCGGCCGTGACAGGTCCACGAACGGCCGGATGTGCAGGCAGCCCACCGAGCAGTGTCCGTAGAACCCGGCGCGCAGCCCGTGCCGCTCCAGCACCTTGGCGAACCGGGCGGTGTACTCGGCCAGCCGCTCCGGCGGCACGGCGGTGTCCTCCACGAACGCCAGCGGCCGGTTGGACCCGGTACTGGCCGCCATCAGCAGCCCGAGCCCGGACTTGCGGACCTTCAGCAGCGCGCCCTGCTGGGCCGGCGTCTCGGCGCGCAGCGTGTGGTAGCCGTGGCCGTGGCTGGCCCAGAGCGCGGTCAGCCGGTCCAGCTGGTCACCCAGTTCCGCCCGGTCGTCGCCGGTGAAGCTGACGAACAGCAGCGCGTCCGGGTCGTCGTGCAGGATGTTGCCCAGCGCGGCGTACTCGATCTTTGCGCGGGACAGGTCGAGGATGGTGCGGTCCATCAGCTCGACGGCGGACGGGTCGCAGGCCAGCGCGTCCTCGGTGGCCGCGATGGCGGCCTGGGTGGAGCGGAAGTGGCCCACCGCGATCATCGTGTGTCTGGGTTTGGGCACCAGCCCGACGGTCGCCTCGGTGATCACCACCAGGGTGCCCTCCGAGCCGACCACAAAGGTGGCGAGATCGAACGGTCCTTCCCCGGCCAGCCGCTCCAGCCGGTAGCCCCCGGCACGCCGCCAGAACCCGGGAAAGTCGGTGGCGATCGCATCCCGGTGCCGCTCGAGAAGCTCGGGCAGCTCCCGGTATATCCGCCCCTCCAGGGTCTGGGCACCACCGAGGCGGGCCAGCTCATCTGCCTCGACCGGGCCGAACCGCGCCCGGGAGGCGTCGGAGAGCACCACGTCCAGCGCGCGCACGTGGTCGATGGTCATGCCGTAGCGGACCGAGCCGCTGCCCGCCGAGTTGTTGCCGATCATCCCGCCGAGGGTGGCCCGGTTGGAGGTGGAGGTGTCCGGGCCGAACATCAGCCCGTGCGCCGACGCGGCCCGGTTGAGCTGGTCCTGGACCACCCCCGGCTGAACCCGCGCGGTGCGACTAGCCGGGTCGAGGTCGAGGATCCCGCTCATGTGCCGGGAGAAGTCCAGCACCAGCGCGTCGCCGACGGTCTGCCCGGCCAGGCTGGTCCCCGCGCCCCGGGGCAGCACCGGCACCCCGTGCTCGCCGGCCAGCGCCACCGCCGCGGCCACGTCCGTCGCGTGCCTCGGCGACACCACCCCGCGCGGGGTGATCGAGTACATGCTCGCGTCCCGGGAGTACAGGTGGCGGGTGTAGTCGTCGAAGGCCACCTCGCCCTCGAGCTCGCGGGCCAGGGCGGCCGCCAGATCGGTCACGTGTGCGCCTCGCCGAGCAGCTCGAGCGCGGCGTCCACACCGCCCGGCTTGATCGGTACGCCGGCCAGCCGCAGGCCCATCTGGACCCCGGACAGCGTGCCGGCCAGGCTCAGGTCGTTGAAGTGCCCGAGGTGTCCGATCCGGAACACCGTGCTGCCCAGCCGGCCGAGACCCGAGCCCAGCGACATGTCGAACCGCTCCAGGATGACCCGCCGCACCTGGTCCGCGTCGTACCCGGCGGGCAGCAGCACCGCCGTCAGCGAACCGGAGTGCTCCCGCTCGTCCGCGCAGAGCACCTCAAGGCCCCAGGCCAGCACCGCCGCCCGGGTGGCCGCCGCGTGCCGCTGATGGCGGGCGAACACCGCCGGCAAACCCTCCTCCTCGAGCATCCGCAGCGCCTCGCGCAGCCCGTAGAGCAGGTTGGTGGCAGGCGTGTAGGGAAAAGCCCCCTTGGCGTTGGACTCCAGCACCGGGAGCCAGTCCCAGTAGCTGAGCGGAAGCCCGGCCGAGCTGCGCGCCGCCAGGGCCTTCTCGCTGATCGCGTTGAAGCTGAGCCCCGGGGGCAGCATCAGGCCCTTCTGCGAGCCGGCGACGGTGACGTCCACCCCCCACTCGCTGTGCCGGTAGTCGATGGAGGCCAGCGAGGAGATGGTGTCCACCAGCAGCAGCGCGGGGTGCCTGGCGGCGTCGATGGCGGCCCGGATCTCCGGCACCCGGCTGGTCACCCCGGTGGAGGTTTCGTTGTGCACCACGCACACCGCGCGGATCGCGCCGGCCGGGTCGGCGGCCAGCCGCGCGGAGATCGCCTCCGGGTCGGCGCCGTGGCGCCAGTCGCCGGGGATGACCTCGACCTGGAGGCCGAGGCGGCTGGCCAGCTGTGCCCACAGGCTGGCGAAATGCCCGGTCTCGTACATCAGCACCCGGTCGCCGGGGCGCATCGTGTTGGCCAGCGCCGCCTCCCACGCCCCGGTGCCCGAGGCGGGGTAGATCACCACCGGGTCGTCGGTGCCGAACACCGGCGCGAGCGCGGGCAGCAGCTCGCCGACCAGGGCGGCGAACTCCGGACCCCGATGGTCGATGGTGGGCGCGGCGATCGCCCGGAGCACCCGGTCCGGCACGTTCGTCGGACCCGGGATCTGCAGGAAGTGGCGTCCTCCGCTGGCGGCCACGGTGCTCCCTCACTGCCATCTTGACGGACCAAGGTGATCAGACCGATACTAGTTTCGGAACTCGATTTCCGCATCTCGGAAACCTGAGCATTCTGGAATCAATCGCCGTACCAAATCGACAGCCTCGAGAGGCAGCCTGCCCCACCCGCCACCGTCCGCCGGGAGGAAGTTGCCATGTCCGTTCACGTGATCGCGATTCTGGTGCTGGTGGGGGCGTTCGCGCTCGCCACCTTGCTGCCGATCAACCTCGGCGCGATCGCCCTGGTAGCCGCGTTCCTGGTCGGCTCGCTGGTGCTGGAGGGCTCCCCGGACGACGCCGCCGACAAGATCTTCGCGGACTTCCCCGGCAACCTTTTCGTGATCTTGGTAGGGGTCACGTTCCTGTTCGCGATCGCCAGGGCCAACGGCACCGTCGACTGGTTGGTCCAGATCGCGGTGCGCGGTGTGCGCGGCCGGATCGCGCTGATCCCCTGGATCATGTTCGCGGTCACCGCCGTGCTGACCGCGTTCGGCGCGGTGGTACCCGCGGCGGTGGCGATCATCGCGCCGGTCGGGCTGAGCTTCGCCGTGCGGCACCGGATCAACCCGGTGCTGATGGGGCTGTCCATCATCAACGGCGCCAGCGCGGGTGGGTTCTCCCCACTCAGCATCTTCGGCGTGATCACCAACGGGGTGGTGGCGAAGAGCAACCTGCCGGGCAGCCCGCTGACCCTGTTCCTGGGCAGCCTGATCTTCAACACGCTGCTCAACGTGGTGGTGTTCTTCATCTTCGGCGGCCGGGAGCTGCTCGGCCGGGTCGCCACGGTGGAGACCGCGCCGGCCGCCACCGAGGTGGCGCCGGGCGGTGGGCCGGGCGCCGCGCGGGCCCAGACCACCGGGGCCACCGGAGCCGGGTTCACCGAGCCGGCGCACCCACCGGTCACGTCGCTGGACCTGAACCGGGTGCTCACCCTGGTGGTGCTGGTGGCGCTCGCGGTCGGGGCGTTGGCGTTCCAGCTCGACGTCGGCCTGCTCGCGGTCACCGCGGCCGTGCTGCTGTCGTTGCTCGCGCCGAACACCTACAAGGGCGCGGTGGCCCAGGTCGCCTGGCCGACGGTGCTGCTGATCTGCGGCATCGTCACCTACGTCAACCTGCTGCAGGAGATCGGCACCATCA
>DATHIT010000183.1:0-3380 GCA_035489915.1 Pseudonocardia sp.
GCCGGAGCGCATCGAGATCCCCGCCGCGTCGGCGCCCGCCGAGGATCCCGCCGAAGTGCCGGCCGCTGAAACCGTGGCTCCGCGGGACGCGGAGCCTGGGGACGACCCGGCACGCATTCCGGCTGAGCCGGCCCGGCTTCCGGTGCTGGCTCGGCTGCGCGAGGCCGCGCTGGGTCCGGTCCAGGGCGACCCGCTGGATGTGCTGCCCGGGCCACTGCCGGGCGCGGTCCGGGCGATCACCGGCATCGTCCGGCCGCTGGTGCCCGGACCGGTGGCCCGGCTGGCCTCGACCGCGCCCCGGTCGGTGCGGGTGGCCCGGACGCTGTGGGAGGAGGTCGAGGAGTTCCAGCTCACCGTGCGGCACAAGCGCACGGTGCGGATGGACACCGCCGAGTCCGACTCCTCGCCCACCCCGCCGAGCCGGTCGACCGCGCCGGGCGAGGTGCTGGACGCCGATCTCCCGGTGAGCGGGACGCTGACCAGGCCCCCGACGGTCGCCGGCGGTGAGCTGGCCGACGGGCCCCGACCGGAAGTTCCCGGCCGACGCCCCGCCGGCAAGCTCACCCGAGGCCGCCGGGAGCTGCCACCCGCGCCAGACTCCCCCGCCGAGGACTAGGGCACCCGGGACCCGGCCAGCTCAGCCGGCATCGGCGCGCTCCTTCGCGTGCCGGTCGGTGGCCGCCTGGATGGCGTCGGCCTGGCGCTGGTCCAACTCCCGCCACCGGGACCGGCCGTACTCCTCGGCCTGCCGCAGCCGGTCCGCCGAGCCCTGGAACCGGGGCTTCACGTACCGGGCGAGCAGTTCGTAGCTCTTCGCGGTGGCGTCCGGCCGCGCCCACTCGTGGTGCATCAGCAGGTAGGCGCCGAAGCCGCCGGACTGCTTGTCCAGCCGTTCGATCTGCGCGATGGCGTCATCCGGGGTGCCGATCACGCCGAGCCCGGTGTCGTTCACCCAGGAGACCCGCTCCTCGAAGGACTTGCCGACCGCGCGGAAGTGCGGCGCGGCCACCACGTCCTGGGTGTACTCGCACCACGGACCCAGCCCGAACCGGACGTCCTCGATGGCCTGCTCGCGGGTTTCCGCCAGGTGCATCGGGCCGACCAGCCGCCAGCGCTCCCGGGACGCGGTGTGCCCGAACTCCGCCGAGCGCTGCTCCATCACGTCCCAGTGCAGCGCGAGCGCGTCGAACCCGCCCTGCACGGTGGCGCCCACCGACAGCAGACCCAGACCGTTCTTGGCCGCCGTGCGCGGACCGGTGGGCGAGGCGATCGCGGCCACCGCGATCTCGAAGTCGCTGTACGCGGTGAGCTGGGTGCGCGCGTCCACCAGGTTGTACCGCGCCGTCTTGGCCCTGACCGTCTCACCGCGCAGCAACGCCATCAGCACGTCGGTGTCCTGCTCCAGCGCGCCGCGCTGCTCCTCCAACCCGATGCCGATCATCGTGGCGTCGGTGGGCAGCGCGCCCGGCCCGAGGCCCAGCATGAACCGCCCTCGGGTGAGGTGATCCAGGAACAGCGCGCGGTCGGCCACCCAGAGCGGGTTGTGGTAGGGCAGCGACACCACGCCGGTACCAAGCTTGATGTGCCGGGTGTGGTTGGCCGCGTGCGCAATGAAGATCATCGGGTCAGGGATGATCTCGTGTCCGCACGAGTGGTGCTCACCGATCCACGCCTCTTCGTAGCCGAGCTTGTCCAGCAGCTTGAGTATGTCCAGATCCCGCTCGTACGCCGATGTCGGGTCCTGCCCAACCGGGGAGTGGAACGGGGCCATGAAGATTCCGAACCGGAGACGGGGCACGCTGACTCCTCCACGTTGAGGACCGCGCCGGATGCGCGGCGCCCGTCGCCAGGATCACAGAGCCGGCCGCCCCGCGCACCCCCTCTCAGGCTGGCCGGGCACTCGCGGTCAGCGTGTGGCCGTCCCGGAACACCACGCCGTTGGCGCACCGGGCCTCCACCTGCCCGCCGGCGAACTGTTCGGTGTACAGCCGGGCATAGAGCCCGCCCTGGGCGAGCAGCTCGGCGTGCGTGCCACGCTCCACGATCTCCCCGTTCTCCACCGCCAGGATCACATCGGCGCCCAGCACGGTGGACAGCCGGTGCGCGATGGCGATGGTGGTGCGCTGCCGGGTGGCGTTCTCCAGCGCCTGCTGCACCAGCCGCTCGCTGGAGGTGTCCAACGCGCTGGTGGCCTCGTCCAGGATCAGCACCGGCGGGTCCTTGAGCAGCACCCTGGCGATGGCCAGCCGCTGCTTCTCCCCACCGGACAGGCGGTAACCGCGCTCCCCCACCACGGTGGCGTAGCCCTCGGCGAAGGACATGATCCGGTCGTGGATGTTCGCCGCGCGGGCGGCCGCCTCCAGCTCGTCGCGGGTGGCGTCCGGCTTGGCGTAGCGCAGGTTGTCCTCGATCGTCGCGTGCAGCAGGTAGGTGTCCTGGGTGACCATGCCGATCGCCGAGGTCACCGACGCCTGGGTCAGCTCGCGCACGTCGTTGCCGTCCAGCAACACCGCGCCCCGGTCCACGTCGTAGAGCCGAGGGATCAGGTAGGACAGCGTGGTCTTGCCGGAGCCGCTCGGCCCGACGATGGCGGCCAGCTGCCCCGGGTGCACGTCGAAGCTGACGTCCCGCAGCGCCCACGGCCGGGTGGGCCCGCCGTCCGCCTCGGGCAGCGGGTCGTCCCGCTCCGCCGGCGGGTAGGCGAACCACACCCCGCGCAGCGACACCTCGCCGCGCACCAGGGCGGAGTCCAGCGCCCGGGCGCCTGGCCGGTCGACGATCCTGGGCCGCAGGTCCAGGTACTCGAAGATGCGCCGGAACAGCGCCAGCGAGGTCTGTACGTCCAGCGACACCCGCAGCAGGTTGACCGTGGGGAACAGCAACCGGCCCTGCAACGTGGTGAACGCGACGATGGTGCCCGCGCTGACCCCGCTGCCGGCCGCGATGAGCAGCCCGGTCATCAGGTAGACCAGCGCCGGGGTGACGCCCATGAACGTCTGCACCACGGCGAAAAAGGTCTGCCCGGTCATCGCCTGACGCACCTGCAGGTCGACCTGCTTGACGTTCTCCTCCCGGTACCGGCGGACCTCGAACTCCTGCCGGTTGAACACCTTGGCCAACAGCACCCCGGACACCGACAGCGACTCCTCGGTGATCGCCGTCATGTCCGACAGCGACTCCTGGGTCCGCCCGGCCAGCCGCCGCCGCACCCGCCCGACCCGCACCTGCAGCAGCACGAACACCGGTATCAGCGCCACCGCGATCAGGGTCAGCTGCCAGGACAGCAGCACCATGGCGACCAGTGCGGCGACCACGGTGACCACGTTGCCCAGGATCGACGTGGCGGTCTCGGTGAGCACGGTCTGCACGCCGCCGACGTC
>DATHIT010000184.1:0-14559 GCA_035489915.1 Pseudonocardia sp.
GCCGAGCCGCGAGGAGGACGGTGGCACTCTCCGGCCACGTCAGCGATTGTCGTTCCCGACGGTGGTGTCAGGCGGGTTCGCGGCCGAGGATGAGGGCCCGGCGGTAGTACTCGTAGAGGCCTTCGAACAGGGGCCCGGTGAGGGCGAGGGTCTGTTCGTCGGTGCTGATCATGGATAGGCCGCGTAGGGCGATGTCGAGGCCGGGTGCTTCGGGGGCGTCGTAGCGTTCGTCGTCGAGGTCGGCTTCGTGGATGATTTCGGCGATGCGCCACAGCACGGGGTCGGTGAGTTCGTAGTGGCGCAGGATGGTTTCGAAGCTGCAGTCTCCGCCGTGGTGGCCGAGCTCGGCGCCGCGCAGGTCGAACGGTGTGGCATCAGGGGGGATGTCGGTGGGGTCAGCGAGGAAGACGAACTCGGCGTCCGGGTCGAGGTGGCGGCGGATGAGCCAGGCGCAGGCGGCGCGGTCGATGTGGATGTTGGCGCGGGTGGCCCATCTCATGGGTGCTCCTTGACCGGCGTGGCCTGCGCTGTGTCGGCGGTGGTGGTGGTGAGGTCCAGTACGGCCAGGCGCGCGAGGTCGCGTTCGGCCGGGGGGAAGTAGTCGCGGCGGTTGATGCGGCGCAGCTCGGCTCGGAGCCTGCGGGCCGTCGCCGCCCGTTCCGGAGCGGGCGAGTCCGCAGCCGCGGCGGCTGTGGTGATGACATGGGTGTATTCGGTGGCGCGGGCGGTGGCCATGGTGGTGGCTAGGTCTCGTTCGGCGGGCAGGGTGGTGGGCTGGGCCAGCCAGAGGGTGGCGCTGCCGGCGGCCTCGGTGATTTCGTCGGCGATCCATTCCAGCTGCTCGCGGGTGCGGGCATCGGCGGGCAGCGCGACCACGCCGTCGCCGATCTGGGCGACGCCGAGGCGCTTGAGTTTGCGCCAGATCGTGATTCGCGGTGTGGAGGGTTCGCGGGGCAGCCGGTAGGACAGCATCACCCAGCTACCTGGCTCGGAGCGCCCCGCCACGGCATACCTCCACCTTGTTGCGCCGCGCGTGCGCCACACGCGACCATCACCACTCGAATTGTAACCTGGGTTGCATCCCGAATGATCGGATGGGTGAGGTGAGGGTGTCATGCCGCTGGATCTGTCGAATATCGGACGAGGAAGGTGAGCGTGGGCTCGCCCGGGTCGGCCCCGGCCGGTACGGCCCGCGGTGGCTGGCGTTCTCGTCAACGGCTGCTGCTGGTCGCGGTGGTGCTGGTGGTCGCGGTGGGTGGGCTCGTGTTTGCCCTGGTAGGAGGGCGCTCAGCGGCGCCGACGGAGCGGCCGCTTCCCTTGCGCCCGGCCGGGGAGATCTCGTTGCCCGGGGACAGCTCGCGGTTCGACTACGCGAGTCTGGATCAGGCGCGGGGGTTGTTGTTCATCGCTCATCTGGGTGCCAGCGAAGTCGTGGAGGTCGACCTGCGTGCCCAGCGGGTGGTGCGGACCATCCCGAACCTGCCCGGGGTGCATGGGACGCTGGTGGTCCCGGCGCTGCACCGGGTGTACGCCACCGCCACCGGCGCAAACACGATGGTCATGCTGGATGAGGACACCGGCGCGGTGGTGGGGCGAGCCGCGACCGGGGACTATCCCGACGGCCTGGCCTATGACCCCCGACGGGGGGCGGTGTGGACGACGAACGAGTCCGGCGGGTCGGAGACGGTGATCGACGCCGCTACCGGCGCGGTACGCGGCTCCGTTGACCTGGGCGGGGAGGTCGGCAACGTGGTCTACGACCCGGTGGCCGACCAGATGCTCGTCCCGGTGCAAGGTCGCGGCGATCTGGCAATCATCAACCCTGCCACCCTGGCGGTGGTTCGGCGTGTGGCGTTGCCGGGCTGCCAGCACGGCCACGGCCTGGCCCTGGATCCGGAGTCCCGGCTGGGGTTCGTCGGCTGCGAGGGCAACGCCACCCTGGCCACAGTCGACCTCACCACCGGGCAGGTCACCGCAACCCTGCCGGTGGGCAACACCCCCGACGTGCTGGCCTACGACCCGAGCGCGCACCGGCTCTACGTCGCCGCCGAGGACGGCACCCTCAGCATCCTGGACCGCACCGACCGAGCCGCGACCCTGATCGCAAGCCAACACCTCGCCGACGGCGCGCACGTCGTGGCCCTCGACCCAACCACCCACCACAGCTACTACCCAATCCCGCACGGCTCCGACGGGCGACCGGCGCTGCTGGAACAACAACCCGCCCCATAACCCCAGGCGCCGCCACCCTCCCCGCAAAGGACGCAAAAAGGGGGCGTGGTTGGCGAAGCTCGCCAACCACGCCCCCCGGGTATCGCAACGATCAGTGGCCGTCACCGTCACCATCTGTATCGGCCCCGCTGGGCTGTTGCCCCTGGGCGGTGTTGGGCCGTACCTGGCCTACCTGTACGGCAGGTGCCGCATTGCCTGGCGCCTGACTGGCTGCCGCAGTGGTGCCGTCGTTGTCGCCGTCCATGTCGGGGCCCGCGGCCAGCGCGGTGCCGCCGGCGGCGACGGCGAGTGCCAGGACTCCGCCGGTGACACCGAGAGTGATCTTAGTTTTCCTACTCAGGTTCATCTCGCTCCTTGGGTTGGATTCGTCTTTGATGCAACCGTGGTTGCATATTCCTGGATACTGGTCGGAGATGAAGCCGTCATGAAGACCACGCGGTCGCTTCACCTTCGACCCGGGTGGCTGGGTTGGTGTTCGGGTTAGCTGGCTGGGCGCGGGTTGGTTGCGTCGACGGCGGGGCGGAGCGCAGATCAATAGCTGGTTGGCTGGCCGGCTGGGTAGCTGGTGGGGTGGCCGGCATGGGGATCGCGGTGGCATCGAGCGCGGCGCGCAAGCCTTGGGCCAGCTGAGTGGGGTCGCCCATGGCGTGCACGTGGGTCCACCACACCGGTGGGGACTGCTCTAGTAGATGTTTATGTAGGGCGGTTTGGTCGATGCCGTGGGATTGCAGCACGTCGGTGACCTTGGGCAGTTCGGCTTCGGTGACCACGAGGTCGCCCATGAGCATGGTGCCGTCGTCGTAGCGGGCCATCGCGGCGTATCCGCCGAGCGACAGCCCCAGGTCGGCGCCAGGGCCGTGTCGGCCGTGGCTGGATCAGTGGTCGTCGGTGGGGTCGGGGGCTTGGGCGCTCAGGACGTGGAAGTTGCGGTCCAGGCGAACCTCGAGGGACTTGCCGTCTGACTGGGTGACGGTCACGCCGTGCGCGGCGGAATCCTCGCCGGTTTCGTGGGTGATGTGGCCGGGCCGGTCGCCTGGCACCGCCCGTGCCGCGGCCGCCCGTGCCTGGGTCGCGATGGACACGTCGAGCTGATACAGCCTCGATACGTGCCCCACCCCCATAACCGCGGCGGCGAGCACCACCACTGCGGCGACTGAGCCGATCCCCAGCCTCATTGGGTGGTTGACCAGCCAGTCCCGCCACAAGTTCTGTAACCGTGGTTGCATGGGGTCTGGGTATCGGGTGTAGATGAAGCGGCGATGAAGACGAGCGGGTGATCGCCCGTTGGGGCGGCATGCTCGTCGGCGCACGCGGAGGGAGGCGGGTCGGTGCGGGTGCTGGTGGTGGAGGACGAACCGAAGATGGCCGGGTTGCTGCGCCGGGGCCTGACCGAGGAGGGCTACACCGTCGAGATGGCCACTGCCGGTGGCCCGGCGCTGGAGTGGGCGCGGGGCGGTGGCTTCGACGTGGTGGTGCTGGATGTGATGCTGCCCGGGTTGTCCGGGTTTGAGGTGTGTCGCCGGTTGCGGAGCCACCAGGTGTGGGTGCCGGTGTTGATGCTCACCGCCCGCGACGGCATCCGCGACCGGGTGACCGGCCTGGATGGTGGTGCGGACGACTACCTGACCAAGCCGTTTCACCTGGACGAACTGTTGGCCCGGCTGCGGGCGTTGGCCCGCCGCGGCCCGGTCGCGCGCCCCACCGTGCTCAGTGCCGGGGATTTGCGGCTGGACCCGGCCAGCCGGCGCTGCTGGCGCGGCCACGTGGAGATCGAGTTGACCAGCAAGGAGTATCTGCTGCTGGAGACGCTGCTGCGCCGCCCGGGCGCCGTGCTGACCCGCGACGTGCTGGTCGAGCACTGCTGGGACTTCGCCGAACAACCCCGCTCGAACGTGGTGGACGTGCACGTCCGCGCGCTGCGCGAAAAGATCGACCGCAAGTTCGGGGTGGCCGCGGTGGAAACCGTGCGCGGCGCCGGCTACCGGCTGCGCGCTGACGGCGGACGGCCCACACCGTGACCCGGGCGACGGGTCTGACCTCCTTCACGGGGCTGACCTCGATGGGTGGAGTCCGCGCGGTGACCGGAACGACTGTGCTGAGGTGGGTGGCTCGCTGGCCGATCCGGATCCGACTCACCACCGGATTTGCCATGGTGATGGCGCTCGTACTGGCCAGCGCGGCGACCGCGACGCTGCTGTCCTTCAAGGCCGCGTTTGACGAGTCGATCGACAACGCCCAGAGCGCGCAGCTGGCCGCGCTCACCACCGCCACGCCCGGATCCGCGCAGGCCCGCCCCGAATCCCCGGTCGGCTCGGACACCAGCACCCAGCTGCTCAACCCGGCCACCGGGGCGGTCCTGGCCGGAGCCGATCAGCCAGGCGAGCCAGCCCTGCTGACCCCCGCCGAGATTGCCACCACCACCCGCGACGGCGAACTGCGAGTCGAACGCGGCGACGCTACCGACGCCGGCTCGCTCAAAGGCCCGATACGCATCCTCGCCGCACCTACCCACAACCACACGGCGATCGCGGCGGTAGCCACCAGCCTGGCCGGGCGCGACGCCGCGGTGGCCGACCTTCGCAACGAACTGGCCGTGTCGCTACCGCTGGTCCTGCTCGTCTCGATCGCCGGCGCCTACCTGATCGCCGCCGCGGCGCTGCGGCCGGTGGAACGCATGCGCGCCCGCGCCGCGCGGATCGGCGTCAACGACCCACACCCACACTTGCCCACACCCCCGGCCAACGATGAAATCGCCCGCCTCGCCACCACCCTCAACGACCTGCTCACCCGGCTGCACCACGCGCTGACCCGGGAACGGCAGTTCGTCGCCGACGCCAGCCACGAGCTCCGCACCCCGCTGAGCCTGCTGACCACCGAACTCGAGATGGCCCTGCGCCGAACCCGCACCCCCCAGCAGCTGATCGCCGCGCTGCACTCAGCCCTGGAGGAAACCGAACGACTGTCCCGGCTATCCCAAGACCTGCTGCTACTGGCTCGCCTCGACCAACCCGAGACCAGTGCCGTGCCCACCGCGGCCGTGACCCAGCTGCGACCCGTGCTGCACGCACTGGTCACCCGCTACCGACACGGCGCCGACGACGACACCCTGATCCTGGACTGCGCCGAAGGCGTCGCCGTGTGGGCCGACCCGGACGACTGTGCCCGAGCAATCGGCAACCTGCTCGACAACGCGCTCCACCACGGCCGCCCACCGATCCTTATTCGGGTATGCCAAACGGGCGGTGAGGCTGGTCAGGGCGTGGCGATCGAGGTTCGGGATCACGGCTCCGGATTCACCCCCGAATTCCTGCCACGGGCGTTCGACCGGTTCTCCCAGGCCGACCCCGCCCGCGCCCGCGCCGGGACCGGCCTCGGGCTCGCCATCACCGCGGCGCTGGCCGCCCGCAACGGCGGCCAGGTCATCGCCACCAACTACCCCGACGGCGGCGCCGGACTCATCCTCACCCTGCCCGCCCCGGTGACCGCCTCAACCACCTCCGCCACCATATGAACTGCCAGCCCAAAGGCTTTGTCCTCGACGCCGTCGCCGTGCGCCGCGGCCCGGCTCGACTGCTCGATCGGGTGTCCACCCACCTGCCGCCGGGGTGGTGCACTGCGGTGGTAGGTCCCAGCGGGGCCGGCAAATCCACCCTGCTGCGACTGCTCAACCGGCTCGAGGAGCCCACCACCGGGAGGGTGCTGCTCGATGGCATCCCGGTCACCGACCTCGACGTGCTCGCGCTGCGCCGACGGGTGGGGCTCGTGGGCCAACGCCCCGTGCTGCTCACCGACCGGGTAGCCGAGGACATCCGGGTGGGGCGCCCCCACCTCTCCAAGCCACACGCGGTCGAACTACTGGCTCGGGTGGGACTGCCGCCGGAGTTCGCCGGACGCGCCACCAGCGGACTCTCCGGTGGGGAGGCTCAGCGGGTCTGCCTGGCCCGTGCCCTGGCGCTCGAGCCTGACGTGCTGCTGCTGGACGAGCCCACCTCAGCGCTGGACGCCTCCAACACCGCGCTGATCGCCGACCTCGCCCGCGAACACGCCAACACCGGCGGCACCGTCATATTGGCCAGCCACGACTCCACCACCGTGCGCGAGACCGCGGACTGGGTACTGGTCCTCGACCACGGGCGCCTGGTAGCCACCGGGCGCCCCGACGAGGTCGACTACCTGCGGGCCCGGTCATGACCCCCACGAACGTACCGAGCTGGGCCGGAGTGGCCGCCTCGCTACTGCTGGTCGCCGCCGCCGTGGCGGTGGTGTGGCGATACAAGCTGGGGCTCACCGGCGAGCTAGTCCTCGCCGCGGCACGTGCGGGGGTCCAACTGATCGCCGTCGGCGCCCTGCTCGCCGTGCTGTTCAACCGGACCGGACTCCCCGGCGCGCTCGGCTGGGTCACCCTCGTGGTCCTCATCGCCGGACAAGTCGCCGGGCGCCGCGGCGCCGACCTCCCCCGAGCCCGGGCGATCGCCACCGCCGGTGTCGCCCTCGGCACCGCACCCACCCTGGCCACGCTCATCATCCCCGGCGTGATCCCCACCAGCTCCCGCGTCGTCATCCCGGTCGGCGGCATGATCGTCGCCGGGGCCATGCAAGCCACCGGACTCACCCTGCGCCGCCTACGCGAGGACGCCCACACCGCGCGCGAAGCCATCGAAGCCCGCCTGTCGCTAGGCCTATCCGCCCGCGCCGCGTTCGCCCCGCACCAACGATCGGCCCTGCGCACCGCACTGCTGCCGGCCATCGACTCCACCAAAGTCGTCGGGCTGATCAGCCTGCCCGGCGCCATGACCGGACTGATCCTGGCCGGGGTCGACCCACTCACCGCCATCCGCTACCAGATCGTCGTCATGTACATGCTGCTCGCCGCCACCGCACTCGCCGCCCTGACCACCGCCCGACTCGCCGAACACACCCTGTTCGACCACGCCCACCGCCTCGTCCCCCTCACCACGGGACTGGAAACGTGACCACCCCAAGGAGCCGGCCCCGATGATCTTCAGCGCCGCCCACATACTTCTCACCGCCGCCGCTACCGGCGTGCTCGCGCTGGGAGCCGGATACTGGCGCCTCGGCCGCCCCGCTTGGCTCGATGCCCTCGCGGTCGCCGCATTAGCGGCGGCCGCGGTGTTCCTGTGGCGACTCTCGGCGAACATGCCCCAACTCAACGACGACGGTCTGCCCGGGTTCTCCGCCAACGACTGGGCCGCCCCGATACTCGTCTTCGTGTTCCTGACCGTCTTCGCCGACCTGCGGAGACCGTCTGACCCTCACCGGTACCGGCAGGTCCGCGCCCTAGCCACCATGGCCGCGCTCGCCGTCAACGTGATCACAATTTGAGGGTCACAGGGCGTCGCAAACACCCCGGCGTCCGACCAAGATTCGGCAGGGCTCCCCCGGTCGAGGCGTCTGAGGACCGCCCGCACGGAACGCGACGCCCAGGCCTAGGCACCTTGGGGCCCAAACACGCCGGACAACCCAGTGGTGACCCCTGTCACTCCACAGCTAATGCAACCATGGTTACAGTTTGAGGGGTGAATCGAGCGGACGACCAGAACGGCGGGCAACAAGGCGAGCACGATGACAAGGACGAGCGACCGGTCGTCGGGCTGGGCAAGGTGCTGGGCTACTTCTTGAGGTTGGGCACCACCGGGTTCGGTGGCCCGATCGCCACGGTCGGCTACATGCAGCGCGACCTGGTGGAACGCCGCAAGTGGATGGATCGCAAAGATTTCCTGGACGGTGTCGCCCTGGGGCAGACCATGCCCGGACCGCTGGCCGCCCAGGTCGCCATGTGGGTCGGATACCTGCGCCGCGGCCCGGCGGGGGCGTTAGCGGTCGCGGTTGCGTTCATCGCCCCGTCGTTTGTGATCGTGGTCGCGGTCGGGGCGCTGTATGTCCGCTACTCCGGACTGGCAGCGGTGCAAGCACTGTTCTACGCCATCGCACCCGCCGTGATGGCCATCATCACCATCGCCGCGGTCAAGCTGCTGCGCCTGACCAACCGCCGCGACCCACGCCTGTGGGCAGTCAGCGTGGTGGTGTTCGCGGTCACCGCCGCCACCGGCTCCGAACCCGCGCTGCTGATCATCGCCGCCGGGCTGCTGCTCATCGCCTTGGACGCCCGCCCCCAGATACGCTGGCCGCGGCGCCGGACCAGACCCGCACCCCGCCCCGAATCGAGGGATAGCGGGCAGGCCAATCGCCGGGAGCCACCGCCGGCAGCGGTCAGGTCGCTACCGATGCTGTTGCCCTCCGCGCTCGGCGCCGCCGCCGGCGGCGGGGTGCTGGTCGCGCTCGGGCTGTTCTTCGCCAAGACCGGGGCGTTCGTGTTTGGCTCCGGCCTGGCCATCGTGCCGTTCCTGCGCGAGGGCGTGGTCGACCAACATCACTGGCTCACCCCGGCCCAGTTCCTCGACGCCGTCGCGATGGGCCTGATCACCCCCGGCCCGGTCGTCATCACCGCCGGGTTCATCGGCTACCTCGTCGCCGGCCTACCCGGCGCTGTAGTCGCCACCGTCGGGATATTCACTCCGATCTACCTTGGCGTGGTGATCCCCGGTCGCTGGTTCCTGCGCCACCGCGACAACCCACAAGTCAAGGCGTTCGTCGCCGGCGCCACCGCCGCGGCCGCCGGAGCACTCGCTGGCGCGGTCGTCGTACTCACCCGCCAAGCCGTCACCGACTGGACCACCGCCGCGATCGGGCTCGTCACCCTGGCCCTGCTGTGGCGCTTCAAAATCTCCGAGCCGATCGTGGTCATCGCGGCCGGCGGCCTCGGCCTACTCATCCACTGACCACGAGTGCCTTACCGATCGGAGCCCCTGCGCGACGACAATCAGGTCGAGATAGGAGAACTGTTGGGCCGACTACCGGAAGATCGGCGCGGCGCTTTTGTGCTCACCCATCGGTTCGACACCCGCGACGACGGCGAGCGTGCCCGATACGTCAACGGGACTCCTCCTTCGCCCGGGCGTAAGCCACAGAACCAGCCAAATGCAACCACGACTGCAACCAGGCGACGATGGGCAGCTCCGGTCGTCGCGTCGCGCACGGCGTCTCCGCTGGTCAGTTGGCGGAAGCGGAGGGATTCGAACCCCCGGACCCTCTCGGGACTCTCGCTTTCAAGGCGAGTGCATTCGGCCGCTCTGCCACGCTTCCGTGGACCAGCCTAGCGAGCCGCGCCAGGTTCTCGACCAGCGCAGGTAGCTGTGGTGGGATCTCCGGTGTGGACATCAACCCGGATGCCGAACTCGACACCTCACAGGTCGAGGATCTCCGAGGCTCCAGCGGAGGCGGCGGCCTCGGGAGCCGCGTGGCGGTCGGCGGCGGTGGCGTCAGCGTGGTCGGCCTGCTGATCTACTTCCTGCTGTCACAGCTCGGCGGGGGAGCCCTGCCGCAGGGGTTGCCGCAGGCGGGTGGCTTCAGTGATGTGCAGTCCGGTCAGCAGGTGGACAACGACTCGCTCAAACAGAAGTGTCAGGTCGGTCGGGACGCCGCCAACAACCTGGATTGCGAAGCGGTCGCCGTGATCAACTCGATCCAGTCCTACTGGTCCACCGAGTTCGCCAAGTCGGGTTCGAGGTACGTCCCGGCGACGACTCGGTTCTTCAACGGCTCGGTCTCCACCGGATGCGGCGCCGCCAGCTCGGACTCCGGGCCGTTCTACTGCCCGGCCGACCGCAGGGTCTACATCGATCTCAGCTTCTACCAGGAGCTGCAGACCCGGTTCGGTGCCCAGGGCGGCCCCTTCGCCCGGGCGTATGTGCTGGCGCACGAGTACGGCCATCACGTTCAGGATCTGATCGGTACCTCGGACCGAGTGCGGAGCAGTGCCGCCGGCCCCACTTCGGGCTCGGTGCGGCTCGAGCTACAGGCGGACTGCTACGCGGGCGTATGGGCAAACCACGCCACCCAGACCACTACCGCGTCCGGGCAGCCCCTTATCGAGAACATCAACGAGGCCGACATCGACGCGGGCTTGGATACCGCCGAGCGCATTGGGGACGACTTCATTCAGTCCCAGATCGCCGGCCAGCGGGTGGACCAGGGCCAGTTCACCCACGGCAGTTCGGCGCAGCGGGAGAAGTGGCTAACCACCGGACTGCGCACCGGCGACCCCAAGCAGTGCGACACGTTCTCGCGCAGCGTCAATCTGGGCTGATCCGTGCCTTCGCGGCATTCCGCCCCGGCCGGGATCAAATACCATGGATCGGATTCACGGCGACGGGTGACCCGAATTCGTAGCTCGTTAGGGATTTCGTTCGATCCAGGTGAGCGGGCCGCGGTGAGATCGCTGGCCCGCCCCGGGCGAGGCCTCAAATGGGTGAGGGTGAGTTCGCCGATCGGAACTGGTGGTGACCGGGGCCGGGCGGGGGCTCCCGTTCCACGCCGGCCCCGGTCACTCTGCAGTGGTAACGAGACGGCTGCGATTTCGGTTCGGCGTAGTTACCCGTAACCACCTGTCCGTCCGGGAATAGCCGCGAGAGGATGACATATTCCCGGTGAGGGAGCAGTACCACCGGCTGTTTCGGCGCGATGAAGAGCCAGCCCCGGGATAGGTCAGGCCAATGGCTCGGCCGATAGCGCCACTCAACCCAGTCAGAAGGTGACTGGCTGATTCGACAGCGAAGCGAGTCCGGACTCCGGACGCTTAGCGACCGGCAGCCGCCACCGGCCGCGAAACCACCACGTTCGCCCCGAGGGGCTGGACGTCAGGCGGTACTGGACGGGACGTCCGCGCCCAGCTGCCCCGAGGCCGGGGCGGAGTCGGTGGACGGCTGCGTCACCGGGTGGCCCACCGGCGCAGCTGGCTGGCCCACCGGCGCAGCTGGTTGGCCTACCGGCGCAACCGGTTGGCCGGCGCCGGACTGGGCCCACGGTTGTTGGATCGAGGGCGACTGGGTGTCCGAGGGGTTCAGATCCGACTCAGCCTGTCGGGGCGCGGTGCCGGTGTCGGCCGGCGCGTTCGAGCCGGTTACCCGAGGGGCCAACTCTCCGCCGCCGCCACTGCTCTGGCTGTTGCTCACCGGGCTGTTGCCAGGAGCGACCTGCCCCGGGTCGCTCTGGCCATTGTTGACACCGCTCGGGCTGGCGGCGGCGGAGCCACCAGTGGTGCCGCCGCCGGTGCCCCCGCCGGTCGCACCGTTGGTCGTGCCCCCGGTGCCCCCGGTGCCCCCGGTGCCCCCGGTGTTACCGCCCGGCTGCTGCCCGGTGCCGGAACCGTTGTTGGACGTGTCGGGGGCGGACGGCGTGGTCCGAGGCGGCTCGGTGGGCCTGGTCGTGGGGGTCGTCGGAGTCGTCTCCGTCGTGGTGGGGGTCGGAGTGGTGCGGGTGGTGGGGTGGTTCACCGTGGTGCGCACCGGCGCCTTGGGGGTCGACTTGGTCCCGCCGCTGCCGCCGGAGGACTTCTCGGTGGTGGTCGGCGTGACGGTCGGCGACGGGGTGAGATCGGTGCTGCTACCGGTCTCGTTGGTGCCCGTCGATGTCGGCCAGAAGAACACGGCGGCCAGGATCGCCGCGATGGCCAGCACCGCACCGATGCCGATCATCAGCCCGGTCTGCCGGCGCTTGCCCGGCTCGGCGTAGTACCCGTCCCGGCCCTGGTTGACGAAGCCGGCCGGCTCGACCGCGGCGTCCGGCCGAGGCGGTGGCTCGGCGCCTCTCGGCGAACCCATCGGGGGGCGGGGCGGGGCGGGGGGCGGGCCACCCATCCCACCGCCGGAGACGCCCGACGGACCACCGGGCCGAGCCAGATAGGCCGCACCCGCGCCCGCCGCCGCGCCGGCGCCGAGACCGGCCGCCACCCCGGCGGACGGACCGGAAACCGGCGGGCGTCCCTGCGTCATCAGCCCAGCCGGCGGCGGAGGTGCGTGCCGGGCGGCCTGCGGCTGCGGGGAGATGGCCAGCGCCGCGCCCATCGCGATCGCCGTCTTGGGGTCGGCGTCCACCGCGACCGGACGGCCCAGCTCGTCGGACACCAGCTGGGACACCAGCGGAATCCGGGACGAACCGCCGACCAGCAGCACCGCACTCAGGTCGTCCGGGCGCAGGCCCGCCGAGCTGACCGCGCGGCGCAGCGCCACGATCGTCTCCTCCAGCGCCGGGCGGATCATCGCCTCGAACTCGGCGCGGACCAGCCTGGTCTGGGTACGCAGGTCGGGCAGCAGCACCGGGATGGTGGCCTCGGTGTCGCTGGACAGCGCCTCCTTGGCCTCCACGCACTCCCGGCGCAGCCGGGCCACCGCGGACAGCACGTCCGGGTCCTCGGGGTCCAGGTTGTCCAGCTGGCCACCCAGGCTGTCCCGCACGTGCCCGAAGACGACCTCGTCGAAGTCAACCCCGCCGAGGCGCTCGATCCCCTCCGGCTGGCCGAGCAGCTCGAACGTGCCGTTGTTGTTCTTGCGCACCACGGCGGCGTCGAACGTGCCACCGCCCAGGTCGTACACCGCGACGGTGCTGCCGGCGTCCACCCGCTCGGCGGAGGCGTAGCTGACCGCGGCGGCCTGTGGCTCCGCGAGGAAGGTGACGGTCAGGCCGACGTCCCGCAGCGAGCGGCCGAGCAGGTCCTTCTTGTGCGCGCCCCAGCTGGCCGGGTGGGTCACCGCGATCCGCCTCGGCGGCCCGCCCTCCCGCTCGCTGACCAGGTCCACCACCCAGCGGATCATTCGGGCGCCCAGCTCGTGCGCCTGGTACGGACGGCCGCCGATCATCAGCGGGATCTCGTCGCCGATCCGCCGCTTGAACTCGCGGACCACCCGGTCCGGGTCGGTCAGCGCGCGCCGCTCGGCCGCCTCGCCGACCAATACCGCGCCGTCATCGGCCAGGTAGAGCACCGAGGCGATGGTCGCCGAGCGGGCGCCCAGAGTCACCACGTCGGCGTCGGCGGGCGCCCGCTCGCTGCCGCGACAGATCGCGGCGGCGGTGTACGTGGTGCCCAGGTCGATCCCGAGCTGGTAGCTCATCGCGCGTTCCCCTAACCCCGCGGACAGTGCCGAAATCCCCTACCGATGGGGATCGACCCTGCTCGCTACGTCGTTATCGGCAGCCAGCCCCGTAACCGGATCGTGGGACCTGTCCCCCAATCCCCCAACGCGCAGACTTCCATACCCCGTATGCGGGGTTTCCGGGAACCCTGTCCGATCCCCGATGGCGCTGAGGCCCCGGCGCCATAACTTTGCGGCAGCCAGAACAAACGCCCAGCCAGCCAGCCCGGACGACCTCGACCCACCACCGCCCGCCCCGGCCGTAAGCCAGTTCGGAACCCCACCTCCCACCCGTGCCAAGCAGTCCGGCACCGCTCACCCCCGGAGATGACCGACATGTCCACTTCGACCTCACTACTTGACTGGATCCTCAGTTTGCTCAGGGATCCCGACGCCCGGGCCGCGTTCCAGAGCGACCCGGACAGCTACGCGGCCGATCACGGCTTCCAGAACCTGTCCTCCGCGGACGTGCACGACGCGCTGCACCTGATCGCGGACAACAGCTCGGCCAGCTACGACCACAAGTTCGCGTCCAGCGACGTGCATTACCCGCCGCCCCCGCACTACGACTCGCACCACGACGCGCCGGAGTACCTGAACAACTACATCACCAACAACTACAAGATCATCGAGGAGCACAACACCGAGATCGACAACTCGGTGCACCAGCGCATCGACACCGACGGTGGCGACTTCGACCAGCACATCGACAACGACCCGGTGGTGGCCTCCGGGGACGGCGCGGTGGCGGCCGGCGGGGACATCGAGGACAGCACCATCACCACCGGTGACCACAACGTGATCGGCGACCACAACGAGGCGGTCACCGGCCACGACAACACCACCGCGTTCGGCTCCGGCGACGCCACCAACGCCGACCTCGGCGACACCCGGATCGGCGACGGTGGCGCGGTGTCCATCGGCGGCGACGCGGTCGGCAGCAACACCGACAACGACACCCGCACCTCGGTGCACAGCTCCGGCGACGGGGAGACCTCGGTGAACGCGGCGGGCAGCCACGGCGACGCGTCCCAGTACGCCGACCAGCACGAGGCGGACACCAGCACGCACACCAACTACGAAGACAACTCCGACACCGACAGCCACGACCAGGTCGCGTCCCACAACGACGTCAGCTACGACGACAGCCACGATTACGAGACGCACCACTGACCGGTTTCAAACCCACTGATCGGGTCTACTTCCAGTCAGTCCCACGCACCACCCCGGCCGGCGCCGCGATCTTGGAAAGCCCAAGGTCACGGCGCCGGCTTCGTAATGTCCGGGACGCGCTCGAGCCACCTATCCGGACACGTACCGGCTCTGTCCCGGTTGCCGT
>DATHIT010000185.1:0-8322 GCA_035489915.1 Pseudonocardia sp.
CGAGCTGGCTACCCAACTCGCGGTGAGCCGCGCGTCGGTGAGCCAGGCGCTGGTCGCGCTGGAGGTCCAGGGCGTGATCGACGTCCGGCACGGTGACGGAGCGGTGATCCTGGAAATCCCGCCCGAGCGGCAGGTGCTCGCCGCGCTGCACGCCCGCCGGGATCGGCTCCGCGATGTGATCGAGGCGCGCGAAGCGCTCGAGGTGAAGCTCGCCGGGCTCGCCGCCGCGCGGCGGACGCCCTCGGACCTCGCCGCGATCGACGGCGCACTCGAGGACATGGCCCGCGATGTGGCCCAGGGCGGCCGGGGCGTGTCCGGCGACGAGCGTTTCCACGCGGCCGTCACGGCCGCCGCGCACTCCCAGTTGCTCGCCCGGCTGATGGCCGAGATCGCCGAGTTGATCAAGGAGAGCAGGGTCGAGTCGCTCGCGCAGCCAGGGCGCCCCGAGGAATCACTCGACGGGCACCGCAGGGTGGCCGAGGCGATCCGTGCCGGCGACTCCACCCGTGCCGCGGTGGGCATGGCCGAGCACATCGCGGCGGTCTCCGACGTCGCGTTGCTGCGCGAGGACTAGAGCCTGTGAGTGGTATTGGTCGCTATAGCGACCAATACCACTCACGGCTGGAAGGCGGCGGTGACCTCGGCGACCCGGGGGTCGGCGCGCAGCTCGTCCAGGGTGGCCGGCAGCGGCAGGCGCCAGTTGGGGTACTCGTCCACGGTGCCGGGCAGGTTGGGCTGGCGGGGTTCGGCGAGCACGTCGTAGGGGGAGATCAGCTTCAGCCGGCACGGGGTGCGGGCGAGCAGTTGGTGCATGGCCAGGATGATCGCCCGCTCGGTCGGCTCCGGTTCGGGGTCGGCCGGCAGCAGGCCCTCGGCGCGGAGCAGGGCGAGCAGCTCGGACCGCTCGGCCGCGGCGGCGCGCTCCTCGGCCGGCACGTCGTCCAGCAGGCCCAGCTCGGCGCGCGCCCGGACGTGCTCGCCGCGCAGGAACCCGGCCGCGGTGGGCAGGTCGTGGGTGGACAGGCTGGCCGCCGCCCGCTCCGGCCACCGCGCCGGCGGCAGCAGCGGGTGGGGGTCGACGGACTCGTCCCTGGCGAACCAGGACACCGCGCAGCCCAGCATCTCCTGGTCGGCCAGCGCCTCGGTCACCTCGGGTTCCACCGTGCCCAGGTCCTCGCCGACCACCACCGCGCCGGCCCGATGCGCTTCCAACGCGAGCACCGTCAGCATCACCTCGGCGTCGTAGTGCACGTAGGTGCCCCGGTCCGGGGAGTCGCCGGGCGGCACCCACCACAGCCGCCACAGCCCGGCCACATGGTCGATGCGCAGTCCGTCGGCGTGCGCCAGCACCGCGCGCAGCATGTCCCGGAACGCGGCGTAGCCGGTGGCCGCCAGCCGGTCCGGACGCCAGGGCGGCAGGCCCCAGTTCTGCCCGCGCGGGGTGAAGTCGTCCGGCGGCGCGCCCACCGAGACCCCGGTGGCCAGCACGTCGGCCAGCGCCCAGGCGTCCGCGCCCTCCGGGTCCACCCCGACGGCCAGGTCGTGCAGCATCCCCAGCGCCATCCCGGACTCCCTGGCCTGAGCGCGCACCGCGGCCAGCTGCTCGGCGCACTGCTGCTGCACCCAGGCGTGGAAGGCCACCCGGGGAGCCAGCTCCACTCGGGCGGCGGCCACCTCGGCGGAGGACGGGTCGTGCAGCTCGGCCGGCCAGCGGGACCACCGGCCGCCGTGCCGTTCGGCCAGCGCGTTCCAGGTGGCGAAGTCGCGCAGCCCGCCGGAATTCCCGTGTAGCTCGGCCGGCGCCGGTCGACCCTCGGCGCGCCAGAGCAGCTCCAGCGCGGACCGCTTGGCCGCCCAGACCAGGTCGTGGTCGATCCGTGCCGCGGTGTCGGTGCCCGGCGGTGCCACCCGCAGCGCGTCCACCTCGGCCCGGGTCGCCGGGTCGGTCCGCTGGTAGGCCGCCAGGTCCTCGATGCGCAGCGCCAGCGGGTTGGCGAACCGACGGCTGGACGGGGTGTACGGCGAGGGCTGCACCGGGTGCGTCGGGCCGGGCGCGTGCAGCGGGTTGAGCAGCACCGCGCCCGCGCCGTGCGTCCGCCCGGTCCAGCGGACGAACTCGCGCAGGTCACCCAGGTCGCCGATGCCCCAGGAACGCGCCGAGTGCAGCGCATAGAGCTGCAACTGCCAGCCCCAGGTGGGCGGCGCCATCGGCAGCCGGGGCGGCGCGACGACCACGGTGGCCGACGACTCGCCGCTGGGCCCTTCGCTGATCAGCCGGTACCAGCCGGGGGCCAGGTCGCCGGGCAGCTCGTCACGCAACTCCCGGCGCTCCCCGCCGTCGGCGTCCTCGGGCACCAACAGCCGCGCGCCGGGCAGCGGGCGTGGCCGGTCGCCGACCCGGACCGCCAGGGTCGGCGGCGGGATGTCCGCGCGGTCGCGCTCGGCGACGGCGGCCAGCTCGCGGCGGCGGTCCGCCGGGGTGGCCGCGTCCACCTCGAGCAGCCCGAGCACCCGCACCACCACGTCCGGATCGACCCGCACCGGCCGGCGTCGCCCGTCCCGGTAGGAGGTGGCCACCCCGTGCGCCGCGGCCAGCCGCTCGAGATCCTCGGGCATCTCGCCCGGGGCCACGGTGACTGGGGACACCGAGCCGGTCATCTCAGGTGACGTCACGGCGCTGTGCCGAGGCCGCCCCGGCCAGCACCGCCACGGCGGCGTACCCGGCGAAGATCAGCAGCGCCAGCCACCAGGGCAGCACCAGACCACCGAACGTGCCGCCGAAGGGGCCCGACTCGGCCAGGCCGGTGAGCGCGGCGGAGGCCGAGCCACCCGGCAGGTAGTCGTCGATCCGGCCGAGGTTGCTCAGGCTGGCCAGCCCGCTGATGATCTGCTCCACCAGCAGCAGGTAGACCAGCACGCCGACGATCGCGGCCAACTGGTTGTTGATCAGCGTGCCCAGCCCGACGCCGAGCACCGCCCACAGCGCGAACACCAGTAGCGCGGACGCGCTCACCTCGAGCACGGTGGCCAGCTCACCGCCGCCCACCGTGCCGCCGCCGAGCAACATGCCGAGCATGCCCAGCACCGCGCAGAACGCCCCGTACCCGACCCCGGCCACCGCCGCGACGACCACCTTGGCGAGCAGCAGCTGGTTGCGCCCCGGCGAGGTGAGGTAGCTGGTGGTGATGGTCCGGTGGCGGTATTCCGAGGTGGCCGAGACCACGCCGAACACCACGGCGAACTTGGCCGCGAACGAGCCGAGCGCGAGCGCCTGGGCCAGCGAGGCGGTGAACGCCAGCCCGGCGGCCTCGGCGGTGATCAGGGTGACCAGCAGGCTGAGCAGCCCGGCCGGCACCAGCAGCGCCCACCAGGCCGAGGTGGACAGCGTCTTGCGGGTCTCGGCGACGACCAGGCCGAGCAGCGCTCGCCCGGACCAGGCGCCGTCGCGGCGGGCGGTGCCGGGAGTGGGTGCGGGAGCCGACATCACCTCGGTCCTTCCTGGTTCGCTGGCGGGGGTGGCGCCGGAACGCCGACCGCGCCGGGCGGCACCGGCAGGTAGCCGGGCTGGCCGAACGCTTGGTGGCCCTGGAACTGGCCGGCGGTCAGGGCCAGGAACCGCTGCTCGAGGTCGGTGCGCTCGGGCACCATCCCGTAGATGGCCACCCCGGCCGCCAGCGCCAAGTCGCCGACCGTGGTGGCCGTCGCGCCGGTGATGGTCAGCCCGTCGTCGGGGGTGGAGACGATGTCGGTGACACCCCGCTCGGCCAGCGCGGTGGCCAGCCGGGCCGGGTCCGAGCAGCGCACGTGCACCCGCTCCAGGGTGTCCCCGCGCAGCTGGTCCAGCCGCCCCTCGAACACCCGGCTGCCCTGGCTGATGATCACCACCTGGTCCACGGTCTGGGCGATTTCGGCCAGCTGGTGGCTGGAGACCAGCACGGTGCGCCCGGTGGCGGCGAAGGAGCGCAGGAATCCGCGCAGCCAGGCGACGCCTTCGGGGTCCAGGCCGGAGCCGGGTTCGTCCAGGATGAGCACCTGGGGATCGCCCAACAGCGCGGTGGCCAGCGCGAGGCGTTGGCGCATGCCCAGGGAGAAGCCGCCGATCTTGCGGTTGGCCGCGTCGGTCAGCCCGACCAGGGCCAGCACCTCGTCCGCGCGCCGGTCCGGAACGCCCACCGCGGCGGTGTAGATGCGCAGGTGGGCGGAGGCCCGGCGGGCGCGGTGGAAGCCGTTCGAATCGAGCAGTGCACCGACCACCCTGGCCGGGCTGTCCAGTTGGTCGTAGCGGGCACCGTTGATGGTGACCTCGCCCTCGGTCGGCGTGAGCAGGCCGAGCGCGGCACGCAGCGTGGTGGTCTTGCCGGCCCCGTTGGGCCCCAGAAAGCCGGTGACCTGGCCGGGCTCGACGGTGAAGCTGAGGTCGCGCACCGCCTCGATCGGTCCGAACCGCTTGGTCAGGTTCCGCACCACGATGCGCCCGCTGCCGTCATTGATACCGCTGCGGTTCATTACTCACATCCTGCCTGATGCAAGTTTCCCGCCGCGGCCACCCTCAGCCGTTCGACAGCGCCGCTGACCCGCCGCCGGGTTGGCCGCGGACGAGTGACCGTGGCCAACCCCGCACTTCGCATACCCAAGGCGCAGTTCGCATACCGCGGGCACTATGCGAAGTGTGCGTCCGGCATGCGAAGTCGGGACGAGGCAGCGCGGGCGGCGCGTACGGGAGCGTGCGGTGCGCGGTGCGCGGTGCGCGGTGCGCGGTGCGCGGTGGCCCGGCCGGCTGCGCGGGCGGGGGCGGACGTCGTGCGGGGCGGTTGGGGGTTAGAGCCAGCCGTTGTTGTCGGCGATGCGGGCCGCGTCGGCGCCGCTGGCCGCGTTGGTCTTGCCGATGGCCGAGGACAGGTGGTTGCGGACGGTGCCGTTGGACAGGTGCAGCACCTTGGCGATCTCGGTGGCCGTGCGACCCTGCCGGGCGGTGCGCAGCACATCCCGCTCGCGGTCGGTGAGCGGATTCACCCCGGTGGCCAGCGACTCGGCGGCGAGGTCCGGATCGACCACGCGCAGCCCGGCGTGCACCCGCCGGATGGCCTCGACCAGGTGCTCCGGCGGGGCGTCCTTGAGCACGAATCCGGTCGCCCCGGCGGCCATCGCCCTGGCGAAGTACCCCGGCCGGCCGAACGTGGTGCAGATGATCACTTTGCAGCTGGGCCGGACGCGGCGCAGCTCGGCGGCCGCCGTGAGCCCGTCGGTACCGGGCATCTGGACGTCCAGCAGGGCGACGTCCGGTTGGGCCCGCGCCGCCGCCGGCAGCACCTCGTCGCCGGTGGACACCTCGGCGACCACGGTGAGATCAGGCTCCAGGTTGAGCATGGCCACCAGCCCGCCACGGACCAGCGCCTGGTCATCGGCCACCAGCACCTTGATCACCGGGCCACCTCCGACTGGGACGTCACTCCGGCACCTCCGCGCGGAGTCGGTAACCGCCGCCGGCCACTGGACCGGCGGTGAGGGTGCCGTGCACGGCGGCCATTCGCTCGGCCAGCCCGGACAGGCCGTTGCCGAGGGCGCCGGCGGGTCCGGACGACCCCGGCCCGTCGTCCACCACCTCCAACCAGCGCGCACCCAGCCGCACCGTGCACCGGCTCGCGCCGCTGTGCCGCACCACGTTGGTGACCCCCTCGCGCAGCACGTAGGCCAACGGTTCCTCCAGCCCGGCCGCCACGTCGTCCACCGCGCGCGGCAGGTCGGCGTCGATCCCGGCGGCGCGCAGCGCGGCCCTGGCGGTCACCAGCTCCACGGCCAGCGACCCCCGCCGCTGCCCGGACACGGTGGCCCGGATGTCGGCCAGCGCACGGCGGGACAGCTCTTCGGTGTCCCGGATCTCCTCCATCGCCCGCTCTTGCGGGGCACCGCTCTCCAGCAGCCGCCGGGCCAGCGCGGTCTTCACCGTGATGGTGGTCAGGCTGTGCCCCAGTACGTCGTGCAGATCCCTCGCCAGCCGGGCGCGTTCCTCGGCGACGGCCAGCGCGCGGACCTCGGCCTGGGCCGCGTGCAGCCGGGTGACCAGCCGGGAGATCCGGCTGATGGCCAGGGTGGTGACCGTGATCAACGCCAGGATCAGGATGTCCTGCCAGTCCACCTGGCCCTGCAGGAGCCAGCTGACCAGCGCGGCGCCGCCGACGCAGGCCAGCCCGATGCGCGCGGCCCAGCGCAGCGGCAGCAGGATCATCGTGGCGCTCACCGCGAAGCCCAGCACGGCCGGGGAGCTGGCCGGGCCGGTGACCACCTGGTAGCCGATGCCGAGCGCGAACAGCGCGACCACCAGCGCGATCCGCCCGCGCGGTGACCAGCTCTGCGCCAGCCACCACACGGCCAGGTAGGACGCGCCGTACCCGACGGTCAGCGCCAGCACCGGGACGGTCGGCCGGCCCAACCCGAGGGCCTCCACCGTGCTCGGGATCAACCAGATGGTGAACAGTGAGGCACCGACCCGGCCCTGGAGCCGGTCCCACGACCAGTAGTCGGTCTCGTCGAATTCGGGCCATTCCAGCGGACCGACCCGGACGTCGTCCGGGTCGGATCGGGTGCCGCTCCCGCGCGCCCGGTCGGTGCCGGCGCCGCTGTCCACGGCGCTCACCCTACGGTCGGGGGGCGGGTCGGCCAGCCGCTGGCGGCTCATGCCCGGGCGGAGCGCTTGCTGTAGTGGATGGTCCAAGTGATCAGCAGGGTGTAGGCGGCGGCCATCAGCAGGTTGGAGGCGCCCACCGCGACGTCCAGCGGCAGCAGGTAGGCCAGCGGGATGCGCAGCACGGCCTCGGCGAGCAGTCCGGCGCCCCAGACGGCCGAGGACACCGAGTAGCCGCGGCGTACCGCCGGGTCGGCGGCGGCCCTGGCCCGGAGCTCGACGGCGCCGACCGGGCCGGCGAACCGCTGAGCGGCGTAGTAGGTGAGCGGCCGGCCGATCGCCAAGCTGGTCAGGAAGATCAGCCCGGCCACCCCGCTGGTGACGGAGTCCTTGGCCAGCACGAACCGGGCGTCGCCGGTCAGGAAGGTGAGCCCGAGCCCGACCCCGAACAGGATCAGCAGGAACACCGCGAAGGCGTCCAGGCGGCGGGCGCGCACCGCGACCCAGGTGATCCGCCCGGCCGCGGCAATGGTGCCGGCCAGCAGGGCCACGTACTCGTCGAAGCCCAGCGCCCGGAGCCCGTAGTAGGCCACCACGGCCAGGCCGACGTCCCAGAACATCGACGACGCCAGGCCGCGCAGCGCGGAACGGGAGGACGCGCTGGTCGGTTGGCTGGCCGGGGCGTCGGCTTGACCGGCCGGAGCGTGGCTGTTCAGGGTGGTGTCCATCATGTCCCCTCGGGGCTGGGTGCTGTCCGTGCTCACCCCAGAAGCGTCGCCCCGGGCGGCGTCCGGCACCCCCGACAGCCGTCACGACCTGGCCATGACAGATGTCATCGGCTCAGGGCAACAGCCATGACGTCGAGTGGTCCGGTTTCAGCGGGCCGCGCTGATGGCGGTGGCGAACACCTCACGGGCGTAGTCGCCGATCTCGGTGAACACCGCGTCGGCGTGCTCCACCGCCCCGGCCATGCCGAGGAAACCGTGCGCCATGGTGTCGTTGCGGCAGTCCAGCACGGGCACCCCGGCCTGGTTCAGCGCCGCCGCGTAGACCTGCCCCTCGTCGCGCAGCGGGTCGTGCCCGGCGGTGACCACGACCGTCGGTGGCAGCCCGGACAGGTCGTCGGCGCGCAGCGGGGACAGCTCGGTGGCGCCCGGCGCGGATGTGCCCGGCCGCTCGTTCAGGTAGTGCTCGGTGAACCGGTCCAGGTCCGCCGAGGTGAGCGGGCAGCCGTCGGCGAACTCGGCCCGGGACGGCCACCACCCGGCCAGGTCCACGGCGGGGTAGATGAGCACCTGCAGCGCGAGTACCGGGTCGCCGTGCGCCCTGGCCCGCAGCGCGACCAGCGCGGCCAGCGTGCCGCCGGCGCCGTCCCCGGCCACGCCGATCCGGGTCGGGTCTCCGCCCAGCTCGTCGGCGTGCTCGGCGAACCAGCGGGCGGCGACTCCGGCGTCCCGCACGGCGGCCGGGAAGGGCTGCTCGTCGCCGGCGCGGCAGGCCACCGAGGCCACCACCGCCCCGGTTGCGTTGGCCAGCGCGCGACACGGGCGGTCGGCCAGCTCCAGGTCGCCGAGGGTGAACCCGGCGCCGGGGAAGTACACCAGCACCGGTAGCGCCGAGCCCGCCGCGGTCCCGGTCGACCAGGCCGGTCGGTAGGTCCGCGCCGGCAGCGGTCCACCCGGGCTGGGCACGGCCAGCTC
>DATHIT010000186.1:0-2364 GCA_035489915.1 Pseudonocardia sp.
GTGATGATGCCCATCGCCGGGCGGCTCTACGACAAGGTGGGGCCGCGCTGGCTGGCCGCGATCGGGCTGGCGGTGTCCGCCTACGGCACCTACCTGCTGTGCGACATCAACCCGGCGATGACCGAGGGCGACATCATGCTCTGGACCTGTGTGCGCGCGGCCGGCATGGGGCTGGCCATGATGCCGATCATGACCGGCGGTATCGCCAGCCTGCCGATGTCGAAGGTCAACCAGGGCAGCGCGTGGAACAACGTCTCCCGCCAGGTCGCCGGGGCGCTCGGGCTCGCCGCGCTCTCCGCGATGGCCACCATCCACCAGGCCCAGCTGCTCGCCGGCCGCGGCGCGGTACTCACCGCCGACCACCTGGCCCAGCACGGGATCGACGCGACGGCCCCGCCTGGAAGCAGCGACTTTGCCGCCATGTACGGGCTCTTCCGACGCATGCAGCTGGAGGTGCTCGGCGACTCCTACAGCAACATCTTCCTGGTCACCTCGGTACTCACCGCCCTCGGCGCACTGCTCGCCCTGGCCCTGCGCTCCGGCCCGACCCCGCAAACCGCCGCCCCACCCCCGGCACCGCCTTCGGCGCCGGCCACACCATCAGCGCCCGCCTCCCCCGCCACCCCCGAGCTCACCACCACCGGCCGCTAGACCCACGCACACGCCGGCGCCCTCACGCACATGCTGGAGCGTGTGCGTGACGGCGCCGAACTGTGCGTCAGGGCGCGGTGCTCCCGCGCACCACGCCTCGGGTGTGTAGGTCGGCGATTTGTTGCTCGGTGAGGCCTAGGCGGGTTAGGACGGGGGTGGTGTGTTCGCCTAGGACGGGGGCGCGCACGGGTGTTGGGGAGGCGCCGTCCAGGGCTACCGGGAGGCCGGGGGCTAGGTGCCGGCCGACGCCGGGCTGGTCGATGAGGTGCATCATCGGGTTGCCCGCGATCATCGCCGTCCCGTCGGCGGATTCGGTGACCAGATCGGTGAAGGTGTTGTAAGTCGACCACAGCAGGGACGTACCGGCCAGTGCGGCCTTCACCACGGCCAGGTCGGCGCGGGAGAACCAGCGCGCCAACAGCCCGGCCAGCACCTCGCGGTACTCGAACCGGTCGTCCTCGGTGGAGAAATCCACGCCCAGGCTCTTCTCCAGCGCGCCGACCACGTCGACCAGCTCGGTGGCCACCAGCAGGTCGGCCCAGTGCCGCTTGGTCAGCGCGACGACCATCACCCGGCCGCCGTCCCTGGTCAGGAAGTCCCGGGCGAAGCCGCCGTAGAGGTAGTTGCCGTACCGCTTGCGCACCACCCGGTTGACCTGCGCCTCGGCCAGGAAACCGAGGTTGCCCGCCGCGGCCAGCGCAACGTCGTAGAGCGCCACACTCATCCGCTGCCCGCGCCCGGAGACCCGGCGCTGCCGGTCGGCACCCAGGATGCCCAGCGCGGCGTACAGGCCGCACGCGATGTCCCACGCCGGCAGCACGTGGTTCACCGGGTCGGCGTGCCCCTCCGGGCCGGTCACCATGGGAAAACCCACCGCCGCGTTGACTGTGTAGTCCACCGCCGGCGTCCCGTCGTGGTGGCCCTCGATCTGCACGTGGATCAGGTCCGGCCGGTGGGCCACCAGCGCGTCGTAGCTCAGCCAACCGCGGCCGACCGCGTTGGTCAGCACGATGCCGCCGTCCGGCCCGGAGTCCGCGATCAGCCGGGTGACCAGCTCCTGCCCCTGGGCCGACCGAAGATCCACCGACACCGACTTCTTGCCCTTGTTCAGCCCCGCCCAGTACAGCGAGGTGCCCGACGGCGCCAACGGCCAGCGGTGGTGGTCAGGTGCCCCGCCGAGGGGATCGACCCGGATCACCTCGGCACCGAGCTGGGCCAGTGTCATGCCGCCCAGCGGAGCCGCGACGAACGACGACACCTCAACCACGCACATCCCGGCCAGCGGCAGCTCAGAATCCGTCATGCCCACTCCCTACCACGCGGAACGACTCGGGCGTTGCTCACACAGCCCGCGGGGCTGGACACACACGCAACCCCTCCGGCCGGGTAGGGAGCTGGCCAGGCCCGTGGATGCGCTTCCCAGCCGGCGGCACGCCCGGCCAGTCACTCGGGAACGTCTCACCCGGGAACGACCAACCGCTCCGGGATGTCCGAGGCGCAGGCCAGCAGCGCGGACCGGTCCAGCCCCTCGGCGGCCAGGGCGTCGATGAGCCGCTCCAGCGCCTCGGGCGGAGTGGGGTTCTCCGGCTGGCCGGCGTCCGAGGACAGCACGATCCGGGGGTAGCCGACCTCGGCGACGAACCGGGCCAGTCGGGCAGCGTCACAATCGGGTTGGTGCAGCAGTTGGTAGGCGGTGACCTCGGCGTACGCGCC
>DATHIT010000187.1:0-19483 GCA_035489915.1 Pseudonocardia sp.
GCCTTCGGTTCGCCGGCCCAGCAGCGGCGGTTCCTGCCGGAGATCGTGGCCGTCCGCGAGCTGTGGTGCCAGGGGTACTCCGAGCCGGGCGCCGGGTCCGACCTGGCCGCCGTGCGCACCCGCGCGGTGCTCGACGGCGACCAGTGGGTGATCGACGGGCAGAAGGTGTGGACCTCGCTGGCGCACGTGGCGGACTGGTGCTTCGTGCTGGCCAGGACCGATCCCGGCCAGCAACGCCACCGGGGGCTGTCCTACCTGCTGGTGCCGATGCGCCAGGACGGCGTCGAGGTGCGTCCGATCCGCCAGCTGACCGGCGCCTCGGAGTTCAACGAGGTGTTCCTCACCGCCGCGCGCACCGACGCCGACCTGGTGGTGGGCGAGGTCGGCGACGGCTGGCGGGTGGCGATGGGCACCCTCGCCGTGGAGCGCGGGGTGGCCACCCTCGGCCAGCAGGTCGGGTTCCGCCGTGAGCTGGACGCGCTGGTCGAGGTGGCTCGCCGAACCGGTGCACTGGACGACCCGGTGCTGCGGGACAGGCTGGTCAGGGCGCGGATCGGGCTCGAGGTCATGCAGGCGCACGCCCGCCGCACGCTGGGCGCCGACGGACCGGGCGTGGCCTCGGTGAACAAGCTGGTCTGGGCGGCCTGGCACCGGGGACTGGGTGAGCTGGCCATGGAGGTGCTCGGCGCGGCGTCCCTGGAGGCGCGCGGCGAGCCGTACGACCTGGACGACTGGCAGCGGCTGTACCTGTTCAGCCGGGCGGACACCATCTACGGGGGCTCCGACGAGGTGCAGCGGACCATCCTCGCCGAGCGGGTGCTCGGCCTGCCCCGGCCGGCCCGCCCATGACCGGGCCGACCTCAGCGCCGACCTCAGCGCCGACCGGCGGGCACGAGCTGCTGGCCGGCAAGGTCGTGGTGGTCACCGCCGCGGCCGGCACCGGGATCGGCGCCGCGACGGCCGAGCGGGCACTGGCCGAGGGCGCGAACGTGGTGATCAGCGACCACCATGAGCGGCGCCTTGGCGAGACGGCGGCCCGGCTGGGCGAGGCACACGGCGAGGGCCGGGTGCGCGCGGTGGTCTGCGACGTGACGGTGGAGGAGCAGGTCCAGGCGCTGTTGGCCGGCGCGGTGGAGGCGTTCGGGCGGGTCGACGTGATGGTCAACAACGCCGGGCTGGGCGGCACCCGCTCGGTGTTGGAGATGCCCGACGAGGAGTGGCACCGGGTGCTGGACGTGACGCTGAACGGCACGTTCCGGTGCACCCGGGCGGCGCTGCGCCGGATGGTCGAGCAGGGCCGAGGCGGGGTGATCGTGAACAACGCCTCGGTGATCGGCTGGCGCGCCCAGGCCGGCCAGGCGCACTACGCGGCGGCCAAGGCGGGGGTGATGGCGTTGACCCGGTGCGCCGCGATGGACGCCGCGGAGCACGGTATCCGGGTCAATGCGGTGGCCCCCAGCCTGGCCATGCACCCGTTCCTGGAGAAGGTGACCAGCGCCGAGCTGCTCGACGAGCTGGCCGCCAAGGAGGCCTTCGGCCGGGCCGCCGAGCCGTGGGAGGTGGCCAACGTGATCGTCTTCCTGGCCAGCGACTACTCGTCCTACCTCACCGGCGAGGTCGTCTCGGTGAGCAGTCAACATCCGTAAGGGGCCCTGATGCTGGACGCCTACCTGATCGACGCGGTGCGCACCCCGGTTGGCCGCCGGGGCGGCGCGCTGGCCTCGGTGCACCCCGCCGATCTGGCCGGACACGTGATCACCGCGGTGCTGGAGCGCACCGGGGTGGACCCGGCGGCGGTGGACGACGTCGTGCTCGGCTGCGTGGACACCCTGGGTCCGCAGGCCGGCGACATCGCCCGCACCGCGTGGCTGGCGGCGGGGCTGCCCGAAGAGGTCCCCGGGGTGACCGTGGACCGGCAGTGCGGCTCCAGCCAGCAGGCGCTGCACTTCGCCGCGCAGGCGGTGGCCAGCGGCACCGCGGACCTGGTGGTGGCCGGCGGCGTGCAGAACATGAGCGCGGTGCCGATCGGGGCGGCGATGACAGTGGGGGAGCAGTTCGGGTTCCCCACCCCGTTCACCGGCTCGGTGGGCTGGGAGAAGCGCTACGGCGGCGAGGAGATCTCCCAGTTCCGCGCCGCCGAGTTGATCGCGCACCGGTGGAACCTGTCCCGGCTGGACATGGAGGCCTATGCGCTGCGCAGCCACAAACGCGCGCTGGCCGCGATCGACGGCGGGGCGTTCGAGCGCGAGATCGTCCCGCTCGGCGAGTGCGTCGTGGACGAGGGCCCGCGCCGGGACACCAGCGCCGCCCGGATGGCCCGGCTGACCCCGCTCACCGAGGGGGGCCGGGTCACCGCCGCGACCGCCAGCCAAATCTCCGACGGAGCCAGCGCGGTCCTGGTCGCCTCCGGACGCGCGGTCCGCGAGCACGGCTTGACCCCCCGAGCCCGGGTGCACCACCTGTCCGCCCGGGGCGCCGACCCGGTGCTGATGCTCACCGCGCCGATCCCGGCCACCCGATACGCGCTGACCAAGGCCGCCCTGCGCATCGAGGACATCGACCTGTTCGAGATCAACGAGGCATTCGCCAGCGTGGTGCTGGCCTGGCTGGCCGAGACCGGCGCCGACCCGGAGCGGGTCAACGTCAACGGCGGCGCGATCGCGCTGGGCCACCCACTGGGCGCCACCGGCACCAAGCTGTGCGCCACCCTGCTCAACGCCCTGGAGCAGCGCGGCGGGCGCTACGGCCTGCAGGTCATGTGCGAAGGCGGCGGCCAGGCCAACGTCACCATCCTCGAGCGCCTCTGACCAGCGGCCGCCGAATGGCCAGTGCGACCTCTGGAAGGAGCGGGCAGGCTTACCGGGCGGTGAGTGTGGCGAGGCCACCGACCTGGACGCGGGCACCTTCGGGGCAAGTTTCGGTGGTGGCGGTGATGCTGGCGGGGGAGTGCAGGGAGTCGCCCATGTCGACGGTCAGCGTGGACAAGCCCTGGTGGGACAGGTGCGCGGCCAGGCAGGCGGTGCTGTTGGCGTTGGCGATGTCCTCGGGGACACCGATCGATGGGGCGAACATGCGGGCCGCGGCGCGCCCGTCGGCGGTGGGGGCGGTGTAGACGTAGCAGCCGAGCAGCCCGAGCCGGTCGCAGGCCTCGCGCAGGCGGTCCAGGTCGGGCGTCAGGGCGGCCAGGTCCGCGCGGGTCGCGACCGGGATGAGCATTCGAGGCCGTCCCACGGAGGCGACACTGGCTGGCCCGGCGCATGCCGGAAACAAGGACAGGATCAGGTCACGCTCCGCCGCGGTAGCCCCCCGAAGCGTGACCGGGCCAGGGTCGAACGACGCGGCGAACCCATCCGGCCGCGGCACCGCCCGGCCGATGAAAGCGCGGCCGCCCGCGTGCAAGGTGGTCCGGTACTCCGATAGTCCGCTTCGATCGGCGAGAACCGCCAGCGCGGCGACCGTTCCATGGCCGCAGGCGGGAAGCTCGCCGTGCGCTGTGAAGAACCGCAGCGACACCTGCCCATCACGGACACGGACGAATACGGCATGCGAAGTTCCCCATGCGGCCGGCACGCAGCGGCGCTCGTCGTCGCTGAACGAACCGTCCGGCACCACGGCAGTCGGGCTGCCGCCGCGGCCGTCGCGCAAGCAGGCGTGCACGATCACCGCTTCACCTGCGCGATCGGTCACCTGCACACCCTAACCAGTGGAAAGGTCAGCGAGCGGCCGCGAGGCGACGTGCGGCCTTCACCACGAATGCGCGCCGGCGGTCGCGCTCGCCGGGATCGTTTCCGCTGGCGCCCGTGATCATCTCCGCGAGCTGTGGGACGGTCTGCCACCACGCGGCGAGCGCGATGAGAGCGAAAACCAAGTGGGCCGCGTCGAGGCCGGCGTCGAGGACGCCGTCGCGCTGAGCCTGCACGAACCGGTTGACCTTCTCCCGGTAGTGCGCCGAGCGGCGGGCAACGTCGGCGGCAGGACCCCGGGCCAGGCCCTCCCACTGCAGCAGACGTCCCAGCTCCGGGTTCGCGGCATGGTAGTCGTAGGTCGCACCCGCGAAGTCGCCGATGTCGTCCAATCCCGCCCCGGTGAGCGCTATCGCGGAGGCGAGCCGGTCGAGTTCGTCGGTGAGCACGACCTCCCACAGTGCGTTCTTGTCGCCGTAGTAGCTGTACAGCCTCTCTTTGTTGATGCCGGCACGGGCCGCGATACGGGTCATCGTCGTCCCGTCGAGCCCACGCTCAGCGAACTCCGCGGTCGCGGCTTCCTTGAGTCGGCGACGCGTCCCTTCGGTGTCCCAGGCCATCAGCTCACCTTAGGACATCTCCAACGCCAGCGTTGCAGATTGCTCAGGAGTGCCCTACGGTGAGAACTCCAACGGTACCGTTGGAATTTATCAGGAGTCAGCCATGAAACACCCGTCGGACACCGGTGGGACCGCGTTGGTCACCGGAGCGAACAGCGGAATCGGCAAGGAAGTCGCCCGGCAGCTGCTGGGCTCCGGGTTGACCGTCTATGTCGGGGCGCGAGACCTGGGACGCGGCCAGGCCGCCGTGGACGAGCTCGGTTCCGGCGCTCAGCTGTTGGTTCTCGACGTGACCGATGAGCAGTCCGTCGCGGCGGCCGCGGAACGGGTCACCGAGCTCGACGTGCTCGTCAACAACGCCGGGATCAGCGACACTGGCCAGCCCCCGACCGAGACAGATGTGGACACCCTGCGCCGGGTCTACGAGACGAACGTATTTGGCGTCGTGGCCGTGACCAACGCCTTCCTGCCTGCCTTGCGACGCTCTGCCAAGCCGCGTGTCGTCAACATCTCGAGCGGCACGGGGTCTCTGGGCTGGAGCACCGGGCCCAACCCGCAGTTCGACCACCGGAACGCGGGAGGGGCCGCCGCGTACCGCTCCTCGAAGACGGCGCTCAACGCGTTGACCATTTTCTACGCGCAGTCACTGGCCGCGTACGGACCCTTCAAGGTCAACGCCCTCGCCCCCGGGCTGCGCGCGACGAGCCTCAACAGCCGCGCCGCCGAGCTCGGCGGGGACCCCGCGGAAGCAGCAGCGCAAGCCGTGCGACTCGCACTACTCCCCGACGACG
Source organism: Pseudonocardia sp. (assembly GCA_035489915.1). Classification (GTDB taxonomy): domain Bacteria; phylum Actinomycetota; class Actinomycetes; order Mycobacteriales; family Pseudonocardiaceae; genus Pseudonocardia. The sequence continues at coordinate 5,095 of DATHIT010000187.1, forward strand.
GACCCACAGCCGGGTTCTTCTCCTGGGACGGCACGATCGCCGCCTGGTGAGCCTATCCGGTGAGGATCCCCTGGTGGACGGGTTGGCGGACGCCCAGGCCGGGTGGTGGCGGCTCGCCCGGAGCAGACTACGAGTGGAGGTGCCCAGCCACGGTGGTCGTCGTACCGAACACCGACGGCAAGCCAGGCCGCATGTAGCCTTCGACGCGGTGGCGACATGACGATTGACGGGGCCGAAGGCCTGAGCCTGACCGATGAGATGAAGGCGGCGGTCCGGCCGGCGCTGCGCCGGATCCCGGAGCAGGCGCGAAGTTGGCGGCGGGTCGAAGCCGTGCTCGCCGCGGCCGAGCAGATCCTCGAAGCGGACGGCTACGACGAAGTCGTGCAGAACCTGAGTGGGCTCTGCTCGCGCGCCGGCATCCCCACCGGAACCTTCTACACCTACTTCGAGAACACCGAGGTGGTTCTCGAGTGCATTCGGCTGCTCTGGGCCGAGCGGATCTTCGAGTTCGCCGACGCCGCCTATGCCCGGCCCTGCAAGACCTGGCAGGAGGTCGCCGACCGCGCCGTGGATGGCACGCTCGAGTTCTTCAGCCATACCGCGACCCGGACGTTGTGGCTGGCCCATCAGCTCTCCGCGCCCGCCCGGGAGGCGGAGTTGCGAGCAAATGCCTGGGTCGGATCGCGGATGCGTGTCGAGGTTCAGCGTCTCGGCTACGCGTTTACCGGCGATGAGCTCGACGAGCTGGTGCTCGTGGAGATCGCCGACCAGCTGTCCCGTCTCGCCTTCAGAGCGCACGGCGACACGCCGGATCCCGCCCTCGTCGACCGTGCCAAGCGGGCGACCAGGGCCTACCTCGCCACGCTGTTGATCGAGACCAAATAAAGTCGACCCTGATCGAGTTTCGGGTCGATGACGATTGGTTAATCTGGAGTAACGCCCTTGTTCGCCCTGTTCCCACGCTTCTAAAGTCGACGCGATTCGACTTCGGCAAGCAGGGAGCGTGGGATGACGCTGGTCAACGAGACGGATCCGGCTACCAGCACAGAGAGTTATCGCGGCAGCGCGGGTGAGCACCTCTGGCGGCACTTCGCCGATATGGCCGCCGCGAAGAAGAAGCCGCTGCGCGTCATCACCCGGGGCGAGGGGTGCTACCTCATCGACTCCGAGGGGAACCGGCTCCTGGACGGCCTGTCGAACCTGTTCTGTGTGAACGTCGGCTACTCCTACGGGCCCGAGTTCGCCGAGGCCGCCTCGGAGCAGTACCTCGAGCTCGGCTACCACTCCAGTTGGGGAACCACGCACCCGCGCGCGATCGAGCTCGCGGAGAAGCTCGCCTCTCTCGCGCCGGGCGAGCTGAACCACGTCTTCTTCACCCCGAGCGGCGGCGAGTCGGTCGAGGCGGCGTGGAAGGTAGCCCGCCAGTACTTCCTGCTGCGGGGCGAGCGCCGCTGGAAGGCGATATCCCGGGACATGGCTTACCACGGGACTACGATGGGTGCGCTGAGCCTGATGGGCATACCGGAGGTGCGCGAGCCGTTCGCCCCGCTGGTGCCAACAGCCGGCACCGTCCGCAACACCAAGCGCTACGGTCGGCCCTCGGCGGAGACCGAGCGGGAGTTCACCGCGTTCCTGCTGGACGACATGGAGCAGCGCATCGTCGCCGAAGGGCCCGACACGGTGGCGATGGTGATCATCGAGCCGGTGCAGAACCACGGCGGGATGCTGGTGGCTCCGGCCGGATATCACGCCGGCGTCCGCGCGCTCTGCGACAGGTACGGCATCCTGCTGGTCGCCGACGAGACGATCACCGCGTTCGGCCGGGTCGGCGCCTGGTTCGCCTCGGACCTCTACGACATCCGGCCGGACATCATCACCACCGCCAAGGGCCTGTCCTCGGCGCACGCCGTGCTGGGCGCGATCATCGTCAGCGACGAGGTTTACGCCCCGTTCGACCAGGCGGGCCAGATCCTGCTGCACGGCAACACCTTCGGTGGCCACCCGGTGATGGCGGCCGTGGCGTTGCGCAATCTGGAGATCATGGAACGCCTGGACCTGCCGCACCGGGTGCTGAGCAAGCAGGACGAGCTGCGCGGCAAGCTCGAGTCGCTCTCTGCGCTGGACATCGTGGTCGACGTGCGGGGGACGGGGTTCTTCTACGCCGTCGAGCTCGCCTCCGAGCGGCTGGACGGAACCCCGCTCACCGACGATGAGAAGGCGTGGCTGTACGGCGACGAGGTGCTCGCCGGAGGGCTCGAGGAGCGGGGTGTCCTGCTGCGCATCTCCCTGGACGGCGGTGACCCGGTCGTCTGCGTTGCTCCGCCGCTGGTCGCCGACACCGCCGAGTTCGACGTCCTCACCGAGGCGCTCCGCGACGTCCTCGGCACGATTTCCCGGCACTACGCCGGCCTGTAGCCAGTCATGCCGCAGACAGCCGGGGAAGCCATCAATGCCCCCGTCGACTCCGCCCACGGTGGCCGCACCGACCACGAGGCCATGCTGCATCGCGGCCTCGGCGTCGGATCGATCGTGTTCATGGTGGTGGCCGCCGCCGCCCCGCTGGGCGTGGTCGCGGCAAACCTGCCGATCGTCATCGCGGTGAGCGGCAACATCGGTGCGCCGGCGTACTTCGTCATCGCCACGATCATCCTGGCGCTCTTCTCCGTCGGCTTCACGCTGATGAGCAGGTACGTCCCGAACGCCGGAGCGTTCTACGCCTACGTCCAGGCGGGGTTGGGCCGCATCCCCGGGGTCGGGGCGGCAACCCTCGCGCTCGGCTCCTACGTCGTACTGCTCATCGGGGTGGACGCCTATGCCGGAGTCGCTGTGGCGAACGCCCTCGAGCACTACACCGGTGCGCTGACGCCCTGGTGGGTCTGGTCGGTGGCGATCCTCGCGCTGGTCGGGTTGCTCGGCTACCGCGACATCGAGTTGAGCTCCAAGGTGCTCGGGGTCCTGCTCGTCGCCGAGACGCTCATCGTGGTCGTCCTCGACGTCGGCATCATCGCGCACGGGGGACACGGCGGGTTGAGCCTCGAGCCGTTCGCTCCCTCAGCGATCTCCACCGGGGCGCCGGGCCTCGGGATCATGTTCGCCCTCTTCGGGTTCTTCGGGTTCGAGGCGACCGCGGTGTTCCGGAACGAGGCGAGGGACCCGGACAAGACGATCCCGCGGTCGACCTACATCGCGGTCGTCTCGATCGGCGTGTTCTACGCCTTCTCCGCATGGGCGGTGATCGTAGGAGCGGGAATCGGGAATGCGGTGAACTCCGCCGCTACGAAACCGGAGACCATGGTCTTTGACCTGGCGGCGCGTTACGTCGGCCCCATCGCCCAGGACGTCATGCAGCTCCTGCTGGTCACCAGCATCCTGGCCTGCATCCTGTCCTTCCACAACGTGATCACCCGCTACCAGTTCACCCTCGGCGGCGCGGGGGTTCTGCCCCGATCTCTGGGTCAGGTCAGTCCCAAGCACCGGGCACCATCACGGTCCTCGCTCATGGTCACCGTCGTGTCGCTCGTCCTGATCGGCGTCGTCGCCCTCACCCGGATCGATCCAGTTCGGCAGGCCTACACCTGGCTGTCCGGAGCCGCGACGCTCGGCATCGTGGCGCTGATGGCGCTCACCTGCCTCTCTGTCGTGGTCTTCTTCCGCCGGACCAGCCACGAACGCGGCCTCTGGAAGACGGTCGTCGCTCCCGGACTGGGCCTCATCGGGCTGCTCGCGGTACTTGTCATGGTCATCGAGAACCTCCCGCTCCTGATCGGCAACCTGACCGCCGCCATCGTGGTGGCGCTGCTGGTCGCGGTGGCCTTCGTCGCCGGCACCGTCGTCGCCCTCGTCACGCGCGGCGTGCGCTGAGAAGGTGTGGGAAGGACCATGGAACGATCCGGTTGCCACGATCGGGTGACTGTCCAATACTGCATAGGGAGCAGTTGTTGATCCTGCAAGGAGGTCACCGGTGGGGCACCAGCACCGCCGACTTACCCTGCTGGACCTGGTGGACCGCAACGCGGCCGAGCATCCCGAGGTAATCGCCACGGTGGATGGCGAGCGCCGGCTGACCTGGTCGGAGTACCGGGATCACGCCCGAGCCATCGCGTTGACGCTGCTCGACCTGGGGGTAGCCGCTGGCGACGTGGTGGGCCTGCACATGGTGAACCGAGCAGAGCACGTGTTCGCCGATATCGGCGCGGTGATGGCGGGCGCCGTCCCCTGCAGCTACTACAACACCCTGACCGCTGAGCAGCTCGCCTACGTGGCGAACGACTCGGCGGCGACGGTGGTGATCATCGAGACCGCCCAACTGCCGCTGTGGCTGTCCATCCAGCAGGGGCTGCCCAAGCTGAGGCATGTGCTGGTGCTCGATCTGGAACCAGACGAGTGGCTGCCGCCGGGCGTACAACGGTTCGAGCAGCTGGTGGCCGCTGCCGAGGCAGCGCTGGGCGAGCGCGGCGCCGAGATCGACCAGGCCAGCGACCGAGTGGACCCCAGCGACCCGCTGACCATCGTCTACACCTCAGGCACAACAGGGGCGCCGAAGGGCACGATCATCACCCACGCCGCCGCGCTGTGGGTCATGGACGAGGTGAACAGGCAGCTGGTCGAGCATCTCGGCGGCCCTGTTCCGGCGGGCTGGTCGACGGTGTCCTACCTGCCGTTGGCCCATGTCGCGGAACGGTTGTTCTCGCACTACCAATCCATCGCCCGCCAGCTCACCGTCACCTACGTCCGGGAGTCCGCGCGGTTGCCGCACGTACTCTCGACCACGCGGCCCCAGCTGTTCCTCGGTGTGCCGAGGGTCTGGGAACGCATCTACGCCGCCCTGCGGGAACGGGTCATGGCCTCGAAGAACCCGGCCCGGCGCCTGTTGGGCAGCTCGGCAATCTCGGATGCTCTCGAGGCGGGTATCGCGCGCTTGACCGGGGAGACCGCGCACTGGTGGATCCGCTTCCGGTCTCCGATCATGGAGCGGCTGGTGTACCGGCGAGTGCGGACGGCCCTCGGTCTGGATCGGGTCGTGCTCGCGGTGAGCGGAGCGGCCTCGCTCCCGCCCAAGGTGATGGCGTTCTTCGCCGGGGTCGGAATCACCATCATCGAGGTATATGGCATGACCGAAACCTGCGCGATGCTCGCGGCCAGCCCGCTGGACGGCCCGCGACTGGGCAGCGTGGGACGGGCGCTGGCCGGCATCGAGCTGAAGATCGCCGCGGACGGCGAGGTGCTGGCGAAGGGTCCCAACATCACCCCGGGTTACCTGAATCGTCCCGAGGCGACGGCAGAGGCGATCGACCCGTCGGGTTGGCTGCACACCGGCGACATCGGCGTCCTGGACGACGAGGGCTACCTGCGCATCACCGGTCGCAAGAAAGAGCTCATCAACACCGCGTCCGGTAAGACGATCTCACCCAGCAACGTGGAGCTCATCCTGTCGTCGGGTTCTGACCTGGTCGGCTCCGTCTACGTGCACGGTGACAACAAACCGTGCCTGGTGGCTCTGGTGACCCTCGACCCTGGCTGGCCGGGCTGGTGCGCCGCGCGCGACATCAAGGTTGACTCGCTCGCCGACGCGGTGGCCAACGGACGGGTGCGGCTGGAGGTGGCCCGGTCCATCGGCGCCGGCAACGCCGCCCTCTCCCGGGTCGAGCAGGTGAAGAACTGGGCTCTGCTGCGCACCGAGTGGAGCAGCGAGACCGGTGAGCTGACCCCGACGTTGAAGCTGAGGCGCCCGATCATCGCCGACCGGTACCGCGCCGAGATCGAGGAGCTCTACGACCCGTTGACCGCCGACTCCTGGACGGACGAGTAGCGCGACCCGCGTGGGTCAGCCGAATTTGCTCAGGAAGGCGAGCATGATGGCGTTGACCTGGTCAGCCGCTTCCATCTGCACAAAATGGCCGGCCTCCGGGATGATGTGTATCTTGTCCAGCCCGGGGACCGTGTCCCGCATTACTTGAAATGGGTCCGGCCCGCTCAGTTGTTGTACCGGATCCCGCTCGCCGGTGATGAAACTGGTGGGCACGGTAATCGGCAGCTCGGGTAGTCGTCGCTGCTCGGACCAGACGTGGTCGGCGGCGCGGTACCAGTTCAACCCGCCGGTGAAGCCGGTCCGCGCGAATTCCCGCGCGTAGTGGTCGAGGTCTTCCTGGGACATCCATGGCCACGGCAACGGTGGCGGTTCGGGGAGAACGTCGAGGTAGCCGCGGCCATCGCTCGGGTGCTGGAAGATGTCCCGGTACCGGTACCCGCCGCTGAGCGCCCAGAAGATCTTGGTCAGGGACAGCGCGGGTTTGGCGCCCAGTTCGTCGTCGGCTGGCCCCTTTTCCTGGAAGTAATGCATGTGGAAAAAATGCCGGGTAGCGATCTCGGCGAACACCCCGCTGGGCCGGTGCGGTGAGATCCTGGTGCGTGGCACGCTCAGCTGGATCAGTGCCTTGACCCGACCCGGCGCCCACTGTGGCAGAGCCCAGGCCAATACCGCGCCGAAGTCATGACCGACGAAGACGGCATCGTCGATGGCCAATGCGTCCAGCAGGCCCACCAGGTCCGCTACGGTGCTTTTCCGGTCATATTCACCAGGATCCGCCGGGCGGTCGGTCCGGCCGTAACCGCGCATGTCCAGCGTTATGGCGCGGAAACCGTTCGCGGCGAGCACCGGAAGCTGGTTGCGCCAGCTGTACCAGAGCCCGGGAAATCCGTGGCACATGATCACCGCTGGGCCCACGCCTTGCTCGGCTATGTGCATCCGAATGCCGCCGACATCGATGGTCCGATGGCGGAGCGAGCTCACCGGTGTTCGACGGCGGTCGTCGCGGCGAGGCGGGCCAGGATCTCGACGGCCTGGTCGACCACGCCGGTGATCAGCTCGGCGCAGCTGGGCAGGTCGTCGAGCATGCCGACCACCTGCCCGGAGGCGAGCACCCCGGCATCGGTGCGGCCGCCTACCAGCCCGGCGCGCAGCAGCATCGGGGTGTTGGCGGCCATCAGCACCTGCGCCCAGCTGAGGTCCCGGCCGTGCCGCATGGCCAGCCCCTCCCGGATCAACGCCGGCCAGGACAGCCCGGTGAGGCCGCGGAACCGGGCGGCGTTGGCCACCGCCCTGGCCAGGCCGCGGACCTTCCCGGCGCGCTCCAGCCCGTCCACCAGTTCGGTGCGCAGCACCCGGTGCGGCAGGCCGTCCACCCGGGTGGTCACCACCGTGCCGTCCAGCTTGGACTCCAGGTACCGCCGCTTCACCGCGTCCGGCACGGTGCTCTCCCGGGTGAGCAGGAACCGGGTGCCCATCGCCACCCCGGCCGCCCCGTAGGCCAGCGCGGCGGCCAGCCCGCGCCCGTCGAAGAAGCCGCCGGCGGCGATCACCGGGATGTCCACCGCGTCCACCACCGAGGGCAGCAGCAGCGTGGTGGCCACCCCGCCGGTGTGCCCGCCGCCCTCGCCGCCCTGCACGATCACCGCGTCGGCGCCCCAGGCGGCGACCTTCTCGGCGTGCCGGGCCGCACCCACCGACGGGATCACCACCACGCCGGCGTCCTTCAGCCGGGCGATCATCTCCGCGCGGGGGGCCAGCGCGAACGAGGCCACCGCGACCCGCTCTTTGATCAGCAGCTCCACCCGGTCGGCGGCGTCGGTGGCGTCCGCGCGCAGGTTCACCCCGAACGGGGCGGCGGTGCGCTCCCGGGTCTCCTTGATCGCGGCGGCCAGCTCCGGGTAGCTCATGGTGGCCGAGGCGAGAATGCCCAGCCCGCCCGCTTCGGCGACCGCGCCGACCAGACGGGGGCCGGCCACCCAGCCCATCCCGGTCTGCACCACCGGGTGGCGCACGCCGACCAGCCGGGTCAACGCCGTGTCCAGCTGGGGCTTGGCGGAACCGACGGTTCGCTCGCAAGCTTCGCTCACGATGGCACCTCCTTCTCCCGCCGTCCGTCCGGGTCCAGCCGGGTGCGCAGCAGCTCCAGCTCCGCCGCCGACGGCTCCCTTGTTGTGCCCGCTTCCTCGGTGACCAGCGGGAACGACGTCTGCGCCGCGACCTCGTCGAGCTCCACCCCCGGGTGCACCGAGCGCACCCGCATCGACCCGTCCGGGGTGGCGAAGTCGAACACCGCCAGGTTGGTCACCACCCGGTACACGTCGTGGAAGCGCAGCCCGGCGGCGCGGGCTCGGTCGTGGCCGACGCCGGAGACCACGTCCACCGCCTCCACCAGCACCCGGCGGGAGTGCCGGGGCACCCAGTAGCTGGTGCGGTGGTTGGCGGTGTTGCCCGGCGCGCCGCGCACCCCGAGCAGCTGCCGGGTCGGGCGCTCGTGCGGTCCGATGCAGGAGATGTTCTGGTTGCCGTACCGGTCCACCTGGTTGGCGCCCATCACCACGTGCCGCCGGCCGTGCGCGACCACGTCGAACACCTGGCGGAACGGCAGCCACCCCTCCGGCTCGCCGTCCGGCCCGAGCAGGGTGGCCTCGCCGTCGGAGAGCAGCAGCTCCGGCGCGCTGGTCAGCCGGGCCAGCCGGGCGCCGAGCGAGGGGATCAGCCCCATCGGCGAGGCCAGCACCTCCCCGTCCTCGGCGAACAGGTCCGCGCACGCCACCACGCACACATCCGCCCTGCTCACCGGCTGTGAGTGGTATTGGTCGCTATAGCGACCAATACCACTCACAGGCTCTGCGGTGCTCACGCGGCCCACTCTCGGACGGCGGCGGTGTAGGAGGTTTCGCCGCCGGCGAGGAAGCGGGTTGCGAACTCGGCCCACGCCGAAGGGTCGCGGGCGGCGTCGGCGTAGTGGCGCTGGAAGGTCTCGTCGCGGGGGTAGTCGGGGACGCAGCTGGTCGGGTGGGCGCCGCCGGGGGCCTCGACCACGCCGTCCACCATCATCCGGTTCAGCAGCAGCGTCTGGGGTGCCGCGGCGGTCAGCTCGGCGGTCGGCACGATCCGCTCGCAGGAGACGTAGCGGCGCCGGGCGGCCAGGCAGAACAGGTCGTCGAAGTACGGGTCCGGGCCCAGGTACTGGGTGTTGCCGTGCGCATCGGCGCGGTTGAGATGCACCAGCGCGGCGTCCAGGTGCAGCGCCGGCATGGCGATCAGCTCCTCGCCGTCGTCGTAGGGGGAGCGGACGGTCCGCAGCTCGGGGTCCCATGCCGGCACGTCCGAGCCCACCCCGGCGCGGATGGGCAGGAACGGCAGCCGGTGCGCGGCGGCGCGCAGCCCGCACTGCAGCATGCCCTCGTCCAGCTCGCGGACCTCGATCGCGGCGTCCTGTCGGGCCCGGGAGAAGTGCGGGTCGTACGCGATGGTGTCCAGCGTGACGAACCCGAACACCGCCCGGCGCACCTTGCCGGCCGCGCACAGCAGGCCCAGGTCGGGTCCGCCGTAGGAGACCACGGTCAGGTCCCGCAGCGGGGACGCGCACAGCGCCCGGACCAGCGCCATCGGCTTGCGCCGGGAACCCCAGCCGCCGATCCCGATGGTCATCCCGTCGGCCAGCTCGGCCACCACCTCGGCGGCGGTCATCCGCTTGTTCCGCATCAGCACCCCTCGTTGAGGGTCTCGACGGCCACCGGACCCGGCGGGGGACCAGCCGCCGGGTCCGGAGCCGCCGGCGGGGGACCCCCCGCCGGGTCCAGCGCCGCGCCGTTGACGAACCGGGTACGGGCCTCGTCCCCGGCGCCGAGCAGGGTCATCTCGTAGGTGAAGCCCTGCTCGAAGCGGTAACTGCGGCGCACCGGCTGTGGGTCGATGCCGTTGAGTGCTTCCTTCGCCGCCCGGATCACCCGGGTGTCCTTGGCGGCGATCTCCGCGGCGACCGCGAGCGCGGCGGCGTCCAGTTCCTCGCGCGGCAGCACCTCCAGCACCGACCCGTGCCGGTACAGCTCGTCGGCGGTGATGGTGCGGGCGGTGAAGTACAGCGCCCGGAGCAGGTGCTGCGGCACCAGCCGGGACAGGTGGGTGGCCGCGCCGAGCGCCCCCCGGTCCACCTCGGGCAGCCCGAACGTGGCGTCGGACGCGGCCAGCACCACGTCGGCGTTGCCCACCAGCCCGATCCCGCCGCCCAGGCAGAACCCGTGCACGGCGGCCACCACCGGCACCGCGCAGTCGTACACCGCGCCGAACGCCGCCGCGCAGCCCCGGTTCACCCCGACCAGCGCCTGGTTGCCGGTGTCGCGCTGCAGCTCCTTGATGTCCACGCCGGCGCAGAACCCCCGGCCCTCGGCGCGCAGCACCACGACGTGTGTGGTCAGGTCCTCGCCGGCGTAACGCAGCGCGTCGGCCAGCTCGAACCAGCCGGCCACCGGCAGCGCGTTGACCGGGGGATGGTCGATGGTGACCAGCGCGATCGACCCGTTGCGGCGGGTGGTGATGCCCATGTCAGCTCCCGTAGACCGGTTCCGGCGGGGCGGCCTTGGCGAGCAGCTCGGGCACCACCGCGCCCAGCTCGCCCGGCGACCACCGGCGCCCCTGATCGACCGACGGACCGGGCCGCCAGCCGTCGGCGACCACGATGCGGCCGCCGTCCACCTCGAACACCCGCCCGGTGACCTCGGCCGACTCGGCGCTGCCCAGCCACACCACCAGCGGCGACACGTTCTCCGGGGCCATCGCGTCGAACCCACCGTCCGGCACCGCCATGGCCTCGGCGAACGCCGCCTCGGTCATCCGGGTACGGGCGGCCGGGGCGATCGCGTTCACGGTTACCCGGTAGCGGGCCAGCTCGGCGGCCGCCACCAGGGTCAGCCCGAGAATGCCGGCCTTCGCCGTGGAGTAGCTGCCCTGTCCGACGCTACCCAGCAGTCCGGCCCCGGAGCTGGTGTTGATCACCCGGGCGTCCACCGGGCGGCCTGCCTTCACCTGTGCACGCCAGTACGCCGCCGCGTGGTGCAACAGCGCGGCGTGCCCCTTCAGGTGCACCCGCAGCACCGCGTCCCACTCCGCCTCGTCCAGGCTGACCAGCATCCGGTCGCGCAGGATTCCGGCGTTGTTGACCAGCACGTCCAACCGCCCGAACTCCTCGACGGCGTGCGCCACCAGCCGCCCGGCGCCGCCCCAGTCCGCCACGTCCTCGCCGTCGGCGACCGCCTCACCACCCGCCGCCCGGATCTCCTCGACCACGTCACCCGCCGGCCCCCCGGAGCCCCCCGACCCGTCCAACGCGGCGCCCACGTCATTGACCACCACCCGGGCCCCCTCGGCGGCAAAGGCCAGCGCATGCGCCCGCCCCAGCCCGCGCCCCGCCCCGGTCACCACCACAACCCGCCCCGCGCAAACCCCGCTCACCGCACTCACCGCCGCGTCCCCCCACCCAAAACTTCCCGCGAGTCGGGGTTCTCAGCACACTGAGTCGGGGTTTTCAGCACACTCCCACCTCCGGCGTTGACGGTGCTTCCGGCGTTGGCAGCGGCCAGGAAGGCGGGACGCTCGCCGCCACCGTGCACCGCGAGGGTCGCCCCGGTGACGTAGGAGGCCAGCGGCGAGGCGAGGAACACCGCGCACGCCCCCACCTCCTCCGGCTCGGCCAGCCGTCCCAGCGGCACCGTCCGCCCGACCGCCGCGAGACCGTCCGCGTCGCCGTAGTGCAGGTGCGCCTGCTCAGTGCGCACCAGACCCACCGCCAACGCGTTCACCCGCACCTGTGGCGCCCACTCCACGGCCAGGCTCGCGGTCAGGCTTTCCAGGCCGGCCTTGGCGGCGCCGTACGCGGCGGTGCCGGGGGAGGGCCGGCGGCCGCTCACGCTGCTCACCATGATGATCACCCCGCCGCCGTCCTGGTCGCACATCACCGGGTAGACGGCCTGCGCGACCAGCAGCGGGGCCAGCAGGTTCAGCCCGATCACGGCGGCGTGGAACCGGGGGGATGCGTCCGCCGCCGGCACCGGGGGAGCTCCGCCGGCATTGTTCACCAGCACGTCCAGCCGGCCGTGCCGGGACACCACGGCCTCGACGAGCGCGGACACCTGCTCCGGTTCACGCACGTCGCAGGCGACGAACTCGCCGACCGGCGGCTCCGCCGGCTCGGTCCGCCCGCAGGTCAGCACGGTGGCCCCGGCGGCCCGGAACGACCGGGCGATGCCCGCGCCGACCCCTCGGGTGCCGCCGGTGATCAACACCACCGCACCGTCCAGCCCCGGCCACGACGGCGACGGCGACGGCGACGGCGACGGCATCAGAGGCGTTCCAGGATGGTGCCGGTGGACAGCGCCCCGCCGGCGCACATGGTGACCAGCGCGGTGCTCGCGTCCCGGCGCTCCAGCTCGTGCAGCGCGGTGGTGATCAGCCGGGTGCCGGTGCTGCCCACCGGGTGGCCCAGCGCGATCGCCCCGCCGTTCACGTTGACCCGGTCCGGGTCTGGTTCGTGCACCGCCGCCCAGGACAGCACCACCGAGGCGAACGCCTCGTTCACCTCGAACAGGTCCAGGTCGCCGATCTTCATCCCGGTCCGCTCCAGCACCCGCTCGGTGGCCCGCACCGGCCCGTCCAGGTGGTAGTACGGCTCGGCGCCGACCAGGCACTGGGCCAGGATCTTCGCCCTCGGGCGCAACCCCAGCTCCCGGGCCCGGTCGGCGTCCATCAGCAGCACGGCGGCGGCGCCGTCGGAGATCTGAGAGGAGGTGCCGGCGGTGTGCAGGCCGTCCTCCAGCACCGGCTTGAGGCCGGCCAGCGCCGGCAGGCTGGTCTCCCGCAACCCCTCGTCGCGGGTCACCGTCCCGCCGGCGACCGGCACCGGCACCACCTCACGATCAAACCGTCCGTCCGCCCAAGCCGCCGCCGCGCGAGTCTGAGAGCGCAGCCCGAACTGGTCGACCTCCGCACGGGTGAGCCCCCGCCGGGAGGCGATCCGTTCGGCGGCCAGGTACTGGTTAGGTAGGTCGATGTCCCAGGACTCCGGGCGGGGCATGCCGGCGCCCTCGCCGATGTTCGCCCGCAGCGGCACCCGGCTCATCGCCTCCACCCCGCAGGCGATGCCCACGTCGATGGCGCCGGTGGCGATCAGCCCGGCGACCAGGTGGGTGGCCTGCTGCGCGGAGCCGCACTGGCAGTCCACCGTGGTGGCCCCGGTGGCTTCGGGCAGCCCGGCGTGCAGCCAGGCCGTCCGGGTGATGTTGTTGGACTGCTCGCCGGCCTGGGTGACACAGCCGCCGATCACCTGCTCCACCAGGGCCGGGTCGAACCCGGCCCGGTCCAGCACCCCGCGCAGCGCCACGCCCAGGATCTCGGCGGCGTGCAGCCCGGACAGCACCCCGCGACGCCTCCCGATCGGCGTACGCGCCGCCGCCACGATCACCGGAGTGCCCATCGGTCTCCTCCCTGAGAACCCCGCCACCCGGAGCCGCCTTCAAGGTAGAACACGTTCTTATATGCTACAAGGCGGCCCCGGCTGAGGGCTTCACGCGGTCGGGGCAGTGTGCTTGACTGCAACTAGAACGTGTTACATGTCCGCGCCCTTGGACTGGAGGTAGCCGTGGTCGCTGTGCGGATCCCCGAAGGCTTCGACTTCACCGATCCGGACCTGTACGCCGAGCGGGTGCCGCTGGCCGAGTTCGCCGAGCTGCGGCGCACCGCGCCGGTCTGGTGGAACGCCCAGCGCCCGGGCAGCGGCGGCTTCGACGACGAGGGCTTCTGGGTGGTCAGCCGGCACGCCGAGGTCAAGGAGGTGTCCCGCAACAGCGACGTCTACTCCAGCTGGGAGAACTCCGCGATCATCCGGCTGGCCGAGGGCACCACCCGCCAGGACATCGAGATGCAGCGCGTCATCCTGCTCAACACCGACCCGCCGCAGCACACCGCGCTGCGCCGCATCGTCTCCCGGGGGTTCACCCCCAAGGCGGTGAACAGCCTGCGGGACGCGCTGGCCGCGCGGGCCGAGCGGATCGTCCACGAGGCGGTCGCCGAGGGCAGTGGGGACTTCGTCACCGATGTGGCCTGTGAGCTGCCGCTGCAGGCCATCGCCGAGCTGCTGGGCATCCCGCAGGAGGACCGGCACAAGATCTTCGACTGGTCCAACCAGATGATCTCCTACGACGACCCGGAGATCGACGCCGAGCCGCTGGAAGCGTCGATGGGGCTGCTCGGCTACGCGATGTCGATGGCCGAGGCGCGCAAGGCCTGCCCGATGGACGACATCGTCACCAGGCTGGTGCAGGCCGACGTGGACGGCCGGGGGCTGAACTCCGATGAGTTCGGCTTTTTTGTGCTGCTGCTCGCGGTGGCCGGCAACGAGACCACCCGCAACGCGATCACCCACGGGATGATGGCGCTGCTGGACAACCCCGAGCAGTGGGAGCGCTACAAGGCGGAGCGCCCGGAGACGGCGGCCGACGAGATCGTTCGCTGGGCCACCCCGGTGGTCGCCTTCCAGCGCACCGCCAAGGTGGACACCGAGCTGGGCGGCCAGGCCATCGCCGC
>DATHIT010000188.1:0-2952 GCA_035489915.1 Pseudonocardia sp.
CCGCCGAACGGAGTCGTCACGTGGCCATCTCCTCGAACTCGACGAGTAGATCAAGTTACCGTGCACGGTACTCCCGCAGCAGACCGCGGCTAATGATCGTCTTCTGAATCTCTGAGGTACCCTCGCCGATGAGCAGGAACGGCGCCTCGCGCATGAGCCGCTCGATCTCATACTCCTTGGAAAACCCGTAGCCGCCGTGGATCCGGAACGAGTCCTGGGTGACCTCCGCGCAGTACTCGCTGGCCAGCAGCTTGGCCATGCCGGCCTCCACGTCGAACCGCTCGCCGGAGTCCTTCAGCCGGGCGGCGTTGACCATCATCAGGTGCGCGGCCTCGACCTTGGTGCCCATCTCAGCGAGCTTGAACGCGATGGCTTGGTGCTGGGCGATCGGCTTGCCGAAGGTCTGGCGCGATTGGGCGTAGTCGATGGCCAGCTCGAACGCCCGGATCGCGATGCCGCAGGCACGCGCGGAGACGTTCACCCGGCCGACCTCGACGCCGTCCATCATCTGGGCGAACCCGCCGCCCCGCTTGCCGCCGAGGATCTGATCCCCGGCAATGCGGAAGCCGTCGAACACCGCCTCGGTGGTGTCGACGCCCTTGTAGCCCATCTTGTCGAGCTTGCCGGGGATGGTCAGCCCGGGCGACACCTCGCCGAAGCCCTCCGGCTTGTCCACCAGGAAGCAGGTCAGGTTCTGGTACGGCTTCTCGGCACCCTCGTCGGTGCGGACCAGCAGCGCGATCAGGTTCGAGGTGCCACCGTTGGTCAGCCACATCTTGGCGCCGTCGATGACGAACTCGTCACCGTCCTGCTTGGCCCTGGTCTTGATCGCGGCCACGTCTGAACCGAGGTCCGGCTCGGACATGGAGAACGCGCCCCGGATGGCGCCTTCGGCCATCTTCGGCAGGTAGTGCGCCTTCTGCGCCTCGGTGCCGTGGTGGGTGATCATGTGCGCCACGATGAAGTGCGTGTTGATCACACCGGAGACGCTCATCCAGCCACGGGCGATCTGCTCGACCACGAGGGCATAGGTGAGCAGCGACTCGCCGAGTCCGCCGTACTCCTCCGCGATGGTGAGCCCGAACAGGCCCATCTCCTTCATCCCGTCCACGATGTCCTGTGGGTAGGTGTCGGAGTGCTCCAGCTCCTGGGCGTGCGGGATGATCTCCTTGTCCACGAACGACTTGACGGTGGACAGGATCTCCTGCTGGACATCGGTCAGACCGGCGGTCTGGGCAAGCCGGGCCATGGGGTGCCTCCTGGCGTGGTGCGCTGCTCTGCGCTTCTAACGGTGGTTGAGGGCTAGCTGGTCAGCTCTCCGGCGGAGTCCACTTGTCGCCGCGCTGCATCCCGGCCGCCCGGCCCTTACCCGAGATGACCAGTGCCATCTTGCGGGACGCCTCGTCGATCATCTCGTCGCCGAGCATCGCGGCGCCGCGCTTGCCGCCGGCTTCCGAGGTGTACCAGTCGTAGGAGTCCAGGATGTTCTCCGCGTGGTCGAAGTCGGCCTGCGACGGGCTGTAGACCTCGTTCGCCGCGTCGATCTGGCCGGGGTGCAGCACCCACTTGCCGTCGAAGCCCAGCGCGGCGGAGCGACTGGCCACCCTGCGGAACCCGTCCACGTCCTTGATCTGCAGGTACGGGCCGTCGATGGCCTGCTTGTCGTGTGCGCGGGCGGCCATCAGGATGCTCATCAGGATGTGGTGGTAGGCGTCGCCCACGTCGTATCCGGGCGGCTGCTCGCCGACCACCAGGCTCTTCATGTTGATGCTGGCCATGAAGTCGGCCGGGCCGAAGATGATGGTCTCCACCCGGGGCGAGGCGGTGGCGATCGCGTTGACGTTGATCAGACCCAGGGCGTTCTCGATCTGCGCCTCGATGCCGATCTTGCCGACCTGGTAGCCCAGCGTCTTCTCGATCTGGGTGATCATCAGGTCCAGCGCGATGACCTGCTCGGCGGTCTGCACCTTGGGCAGCATGATCGCGTCCAGGTTCGCGCCGGCACCCTCGACCACCTCGGTGACGTCGCGGTAGGTCCACTCGGTGGTCCAGTCGTTGACCCGGACCACGCGAATCCGGTTCCCCCAGCCACCCTCGTTGAGCGCGGCCACGATGGTCTTGCGAGCTCCGGGCTTCGCCAGCGGCGCGCAGGCGTCCTCCAGGTCGAGGAAGACCTGGTCCACCGGCAGCGAGCGTGCCTTGTCGATGAACTTCTGGCTGGAGCCGGGCACCGCCAGGCAGGACCGGCGGGGGCGCAGCGTGCTCACCGTGCTGTCGGTGCTCATTGGACGGGCTCTCCTTGTCCTCTTTGACCGTCTCGTCGTGGATGCTTCCACGTCGGCTCGCAAACGGCCCGCCCGAGGTGATTGGTTTCTCACCCAACCGAGGTGGAACGGGTGTACTCGGGAGTAGCTTCGGAGAGAGTTACGCCGGCCGGGGGACGAGGATCTCGCCGGAGGACACCGCGACGACGCGGCCGCCGACCGAGGTACGCACCGCCCTGCCGTCGTGTGCCTCCACCGCCACCTCCAAGCGTGACGGGCGGCCGATCTCCGCGCCCTGCGCCACGGTGAATGTCGACTCGCCATTGGCCGGCAGCAGGCCGCGGTCCACCAGGAACACCGCGAGGGCCACCGCCGCCGAGCCGGTGGCCGGGTCCTCCGCCACCCCGACGCCGGGGCCGAACATCCGGGCGTGCACCTTGCCCTCCGCGAGGTCGGGGGCGGCCACACACACCGTGCCCAGCTCCCGGGTGGCTCGGTTCAAAGCGTTGACCTCAGGCACCCGCGCCCTGGACACCGCATCGGGGCGCACCAGCACGATCGGGTAGTCCAGGCCGGCGGCGGTGATCCCGGCCTCCACCGTGGTGTCCAGGTCATCCTTGGTCAGCCCCACCGCCTCGACCAGCTCGACGCCGTCCAGCAGCGGGCCG
The DNA here is from genome assembly GCA_035489915.1 of Pseudonocardia sp. Lineage (GTDB taxonomy): Bacteria > Actinomycetota > Actinomycetes > Mycobacteriales > Pseudonocardiaceae > Pseudonocardia. The sequence goes on from DATHIT010000188.1 coordinate 2,933, forward strand.
ATGCTCGGCCGACCGCCGTC
>DATHIT010000189.1:0-2113 GCA_035489915.1 Pseudonocardia sp.
GGCGGGAGTGGTGGAACAACAGCGGCGGGGCCGAGTCGCGGACCAGCTCGGTCGCCTCAGCGACCAGTCGGCTGTCCGGGATTGTCACGCCGGCGATGGTCTCGGTCATGTCCGTCTCCTTCGAGCGTGTGGCAGCGGTTCGGTCTCCACTCTCGCCAGCCGGGTCACCCCGCCGCCGTGGCCATTCTTAGAATTTCCGCAGCCCATCGGGCAGCCCCGCTAGCCGGACCGGCGCATTTACCGCTGGCAGGTACGCACCCGTTCCAGCCAACCGGGGAGGTAGATGGGTGTTGGCTGTAGCGGCGTGTGCCCGTCAGAAAACGATTCTCCGGCGAGGCGGGCGTCGGCATGCGCGACCAGTTCCGGGTCGGTCTCCCGTAGCTTGGCCTCCGCCGCCCGGCCCAGCCCGTCCCAGTTGAGCCTGTCGGAGCAGATGGAGCAGCACGGCACTGTTGCGTTGACGGATCGCGGGTCAGGCAGGGTGGGCTGATGCGCCGTCGTCCTGTCCCTGCACCTGTGTCGAGGTCTGCCTTCGCCCGGTTCCGCTTCCCACCAGAAGCGATCACGGTCGCTGTCCGCTGGTACTTGCGCTACGGCCTTTCCTACCGCGACGCCGAAGAATTGCTTGCCGAACGGGGCATCGAGGTGGATCACGTAACGGTGTATCGGTGGGTGCAACGGACCACGCCGCTGTTCATCGACGTGGCCCAGCCATGCCGGCACACTGCGGGCGATCGCTGGTTTGTCGATGAGACCTACGTGAAGGTCTCCGGTCGGTGGATCTATCTGTATCGGGCGGTGGACCAGTTCGGGCAGGTCATCGACGTGCTGGCCTCCGAAAAGCGAGACCTGGCGGCCACCCGCCGGTTCTTCACCCGTGCCCTCGGGCACGCGGGACGACCGGCGGAGGTGACCACCGACCGGGCGCCGGCCTACCCACGGGTGTTGGATGAGCTGCTCCCCGCTGCCCACCACGTGACCGAGCAGTACGCGAACAACCCGATCGAATCCGACCACGGCCGGTTGAAATCTCGGCTGTGGCCAATGCGAGGGCTCAAACGGCTCAGCTCGGCCATTGACCGGGTCGCCGTCATCTATCCCACCGCGGCAGGGCTTCGGATCGCCCACAAGCGGTCGGACGATCCCGCTACCGCCGTTGACGCGGATTCGCGGCGCCTCCGGGTACTCGTCGACATACCGGACATGTCACCGGATCTCGTCGTGGAAGCGCTGCCCGAGGACCAAGACCTCAAGGCCGGTGGCACTCAGCAAGATCAGCCTGCGATGGCCGAGTTCAATCATCGCGACGAACACGTCGTCGCTGTCGATCAACGCGTTGGCGAGCGCGATCGACCGCCCGGCCCGGTTCATCCGCTGCGCTCGGCGACGGCGCGGAACGCGACATCCGCATCATCGAGGCGATCGGTTGACCCGCCGCGGCCCGAACCGGCCGCCTACACGGGACGGATGGCGGTGCGGCCCGGTAGCGTCTCGTGGTCTCTGCGGGAGAAGGAGGCGGGATCATGGCCAAATTCCTGTGGCATGGGTCCTATTCGGAGCGAGGCGCCAAGGCGCTCGTTGAGGAAGGTGGGACCAAGAGGCGCGCCGGAGTCGAGCGGGCGGTCACAGCGATGGGCGGCACCCTCGAGGCGATGTACTTCGCGTTCGGCGACGACGACTACTACGCCATCGTCGACCTCCCGGACAACGTGTCGGGGGCCGCGGTGAGCCTGGCGACAGCGCTGGCCGGCGCGGTGCGACTCAAGACGGTCGTGCTGTTGACGGCCGAGGACCTTGACGAGGCCGCGCGGCGGGCGCACGAGTACCAGGGTCCGGGCGCCCGCTGACCGGCCTGGCACTGGCCCGGCCACACTGATGGACCCCCTTGCCCGGGTACGCGAGCGGACGACGCCGGTCCGGCGGCTAGATCGTCGACCACTTCACCACGTCCGCGCCCATCAGCCCGGACACAAAGGAGCCCAAGTGCAGGCACTGCGATGGATCTTCCCGACACTGACGGCGGTCGCGGCCATGCTCCTTCTCCCCAGCGCCGCGATAGCGGCACCCGTCCACACGGACCAAGTGAAGGGAATCGAGTACTCAGCCACCCCGA
>DATHIT010000190.1:0-21554 GCA_035489915.1 Pseudonocardia sp.
GCGGTCGGGTGTGCCGCGCTCGCGGTATTCATCCCTGGTCAGGCGCACGCCGACCCGGGCTCGGTGTCCAGGGAGTACGTCGCGCTCGGCGACTCGTACACCTCCGGGCCGATCATTCCGCTGCAGACCGGCCTACCCGCCGGTTGCCTACGCTCCGACCACAACTACCCGTCGTTGGTGCACGCCGCGTTACGCTCCTCGGCGTTCCGGGACATCAGCTGCAGCGGTGCGACCACCAAGGAAATGACTAACGCGCAGGCGGTCACCGGGGGCAGTAACCCGCCGCAGCTGAGCGCGCTGACCGAACGCACCGCCCTGGTCAGCCTCGGCATCGGTGGCAACGACATCGGTTTTGCCAACATCATCGAGACCTGCGCGCTCAAGTCCCCGACGCAGCCGCTGGGCGCCGCGTGCCGGGACTACTACCGCCGCGGCGGGCGCGACGAGATCAGCGACCGGATCCACGCCACCGCGCCAAAGGTGGCCGCGGTGCTGGAGGAGATCAGCAATCGCTCGCCGGACGCGCGGGTGCTGGTCGTGGGGTATCCGACGCTCCTGCCGGACTCCGGGCCCGGCTGCTTCCCGGTGGTGCCGTTCAGCCCCGGCGACGTCGCATACCTGCGGGGAGTCGAGCACCAGCTGAACGGCATGCTCGCCGCGGAGGCGAAGGACGCCGGCGCCGAGTACGTGGACACCTACCGAGGCAGCATCGGCCACGACATGTGTCAGCTGCCCGGCACGAAGTGGGTGGAGGGGCTGGTGCCCACCTCGCCCGCTTATCCGGCGCACCCGAACGCGCTGGGCATGCGCAACAGCGCGAGGGCCGTGCTGCACACCCTGCATGTCTCGTCCTGAGGGGTAAATCGCCCGCTTTGCTCTGCGCACATATACGCAACAGGGGGCCCGTTGCGTAGAGGTGCGCAGAGCAAAGCGCAAACTGGTAGTTCACCACCAGGAGCGAGTCGCCCAGCCCGGCGCGGACCCCTTCCCTTGGTCTGCACCGCCTGGAACCGCCTTGTGCGCACCATGCGGGGACCTCTGGAACGATCAGCGGGTGAATGCCAATGCCCGGTCCATGCCGCCGCTGAACGCGGACGAACGCGACACACTCGAGGCGTGGCTCGACTTCCACCGCGCCACGCTCGCCATCAAGTGCGCAGGACTGGACGACGCACAGGCAGCCCCCTCAACGCCGCCGTCGACCTTCACGCTGACAGGGCTGGTCCAACACATGGCCGAGGTGGAGCGCCGAAGAACGGGTCGTCGATGAGGTAGGTCCAGTGGCCGTCGGGCTGCCGTCGCAGGACTTCTGTGGTGTGTGTGGTGACGGACGATCCGTCCGGTGTGGCACCGACGACGGTCGCGACATTGGACACCAGGGCGACATCGCCGGAGACCTGGATCTTGCGCGGAACGAGCTTGATGCTGACCCGGTCGTGGATCAGTGCTTGCAGGCTCTCGCGGATCGCTTCGGTGCCGGTGGCGGCACCGTCGGCGGTGGGGACCAGGGTGGCGCCTGGTTCGTAGAGGGACACGAGTCCGTCCAGGTCGCCGGCGGCGAGCAGCCGCATGAACAGCTCGGCCAGCTGTTCGGGCGTGGCGGCGTACCGTTCCGGGTTCTCGGTCAGGGTGGCGGGCTTGTCACCCCAGCCGGTGTTGGCGATGAGGTCGTACCAATCGGGGAACGTGCCAGCGGGCAGGTGTCGACGTACCAGCTGTCCGGGGAAGCCGAGCGGGCCGGCTTTGCCGGGTGCACGCAGTCCTTGGGCGACGATTGCGTCGGTGAGTGCGTAGCTCAGGTTGTGGCGCGGCAGTGTGACGTGGACGCTTTCGACGAGGTCCGCGGGAAGCTGATCGCGTTCTCTGCCGAGGATGTCCGCGGCGATGCCGAGCTGGGCGATGGCGACCTCGGGTGCTTTGCGAACGGCGATCCCGTCGGAGGTGTGCAGCGCGATCGCATCCCACACGACGGCGATGCGTTCCGGCGCGACGTGCTGCTCGCGCAGGAACTGCGCGGCCAGGTCGGCGCCGCCGACCTCGAATCGTTGGTCGTCGTCAGCGCGGTCGCTCAGCCCGATGTCGTGCAGGACGCAGCCGAGGAAGAGCAGTTCTCGGTCGTAGTCGGTGCCGGGTCGCAGGTTGCGGTTGCCGGCTAGCGCTTCGGCGAACAGGTAGCTGCGCACGCTGTGGTTGAACACGAACTCCGGGGTGCTCTGCTGGCTGAGCCGGTAGGCCCGCAGCGCGAGCTCGGTGCCCGGAAGCCGCAGCTGGGCGTAGAGGTCAGGCATCTGGACGGTCATGACTTGCCTCTCGTGAAGGGGGCGGGAGCGGCACGATCGGTCAGCTCGCGCCCCAGCGCGAGGAAGGGGCGGCCTGTTCCATTTGGGTGCGGTGCGGTGGGGTCGACCGTTCCCGGGTCAGCTCGCCGGCGATGGAGTACCGCGGCCCGCGCTCGGGAACCTCCCGGCACTGCGCCACGATCTCGTCGACGAGGCTGGTGGTCATCGACAACCGCGGGTACGCCTCGTGGATGGCGTCGGCCTGCCCGTCGCTCACGCAGTCGGCGCCGCGCCCGAAGTCGATGCCGATGCCCTCGCGCACCAGGTACGCCAGTGGACCGCGCCGCTCCGCGATCCCGGGGGAGGTGTGCAGCGCGATCGCCTCCCACACCCGGTCGACGTCGCCGGCGGCCACCTGACGGGCGGTGAGGAACTCGGCGGCGTAGTCGGCCCCGTCGACCTCGAAGCGCACCGGTGCGCGCGCATCGTGGCGCAGCCCGGTGTCGTGCAGGACGGTCGCGGCGAACAGCAGGGCGTCGTCGACGTCGTGGGCCATGCTCTCGTGCTCGGCCAGGAGGCGGGCGAAGGCCCAACTGCGCACGCTGTGGTTGGCCACCGCGCGGCTCTCCACGGCGAAGACCAGCTCCAGTGCCTCGGCCGCCCACGACACGTTCGGCAGGGAAAGCAGCTCGTCGGTGGGTCTCATGACGTTCAGCCTCGCTCGGCCGGAGCGTCCGCCGCCACTGGCTAGAAGACATCTTTCGCTATATTCGCGCCATGGATCCGCACCGCGTGGTGGTCCTCGCGCTCGACCGCGTCATCCCGCTCGACTTCGCGATGCCCGTGGAGGTGTTCGGCGGATCGTCGGGTCTGCCGTACCACGTGCGGGTGTGCGCGCCGGGCCCGACGGTGCGCACCACCGTGGGTTTCCGCATCACGCCGGACTCCGGTCTCGCTGCACTGGCTCGCGCGGACACCGTGGTGGTGCCCGGGTTCGAACCGCACGACGAACCACTCTCGCCGGCGGTGCTCACCTCGCTGCGTCGCGCCCACGCCCGCGGCGCGCGGATGATCTCGATCTGCGTCGGCGCGTTCGCTCTGGCGCAGGCCGGAGTGCTCGACGGGCGGCCGGCGACCACCCACTGGCAGAACACGGCCGAGCTGGCAGAGCGGTATCCGACGGTGGAGGTACGACCTGACGTCCTCTACGTCGACGACGGCGACGTGCTCACCTCGGCCGGTGTCTCGTCCGGCCTCGACCTGTGCCTGCACGTCCTGCGCAAGGATCTGGGGGCCGCCACGGCGCGCCGGGTCGCGCAGGCGCTCGTGGCCGCGCCGCACCGTGACGGTAACCAGGCCCAGTTCATCGCCCGCCCGCTCGAGATCAACGGCGCCGGTCCGATCGGTGAGCTGTGCACATGGATCACGCAGAACCCGCGGGCGGAGATCACCCTCGACGCCATGGCCGCGAGGTGCGCGATGTCCACCCGCACACTGACCCGCCAGTTCCGCGAGGCCACCGGCACCACCCCGCTGCAGTGGGTGCTCGCGCTACGCATGGACGAAGCCCGCCGCATGCTCGAGACGACGGACCTGGCCATCGACGAGATCGCCGAACGATGCGGCTTCGGCACGACACTCAGCCTGCGGACTCATTTCCGCCGCAGACTCGACACCACGCCGACGACCTACCGGCGCACCTTCCGCCCGTCCCGCAACAGTGGTTCAGAACCGAACGGGAACCCGTCGATTGACTGAACCACCCGCTGTGCCGGGAGCTTCGCAGTGTGCGGCGATGCTCGCCGGCACGGTGACCGTCCGGCGGCGTGCACCGCTGAGACGGTCCGATTCGGTGGGCGGTACAAATACCGCACGCTGATGAGGAGATCGCGATGGCCAAGTTGATGGTCGGTAAGCGACCGCTGCTGCTGGTTCTGATCCTTGTCGCGGCCGGGTTGGTCGCGGCCCGATCGGTGCGCCGAGGAGAGACACCGCACTTCTTCACGCCCCCGCCCGAGCCGGATCCGAGCCCTGCGGTTGCTCCGGCGGCTGAGCGGGTGGCCGAAGCCGAGCCGGTTGCCGAGCCCCCGGCACCGGCACCGGCACCGGCCAACTCGCGCTCGGCGCAGCCGGATCTGTTCTCGGTGGCCACCTCGCCGGCCCCCGGGCCGTTTCCGCGCTCGGTGTTACCCCTGACCGACGGGTCCGCGCCCGATCCGGAGTTCCTGGTCAAGGGTAAGATCAACTCGATGCGCAGCCACGGCCCGAGCTCGCCGTACTACGGCCGGACCCGGGCGGAGGTGTGGTTCCGCACCGAGGAGGACGCCATCGCCGCCGGTTTCCGGCCGTGGGCTCCCAAGGGCTGACCGACGCTCGAGCCGAACCCGGGTATCCGGGGGGCGCTCCGCGCGGAACGCCACCCGGACCCGGATCAGCCGCCCCGGCGCCGGAGTGCCCGGCAGCCGTTCGGCTGTTGGCTGCGCTCCGTGCCGCCGGACCGACCGCGCCCGGATCGGGCGTCCGACCGGTGCCCGGCACCGGACCCGTGGCTGCCCAACCCGGACCCCGAGTCGGCGGGGGCCGAGGCAGGCTGGCTGGCGCTCCGCTGTTCGCGGGCCAGCGCCTCGCGCGCCGCCCCCGCCAAGGACTCCGGGTCGTGCTGTGCCGAAGTCGTCGGGACGGCGAGGACGCCGACGGATGCATGGGTGTATCGCAAGAGGGACCTCCTTCTGAAGAGCGCGCACCGGCGCGCCGTCCATGAGCTGCGTTGATCGCGGCTGTCAGAGGTCCATGCGGGAAAAGGTAACCGGGCGGCCCCGGCCGAGCGAGCGGTTTTCCGAGGGCGTGGTTTCCCGGCCTCTTTCCGGCTAGCCGAGCGGGCGGGCCGGTACCTCGGTCTCCAGCACGCCGCCCTTCCCATCGCTGGCCACCCGATACAGCCGCGCGCCGGGCGTTCTGGCCACCGACTCCACCAGCTCGCCGTCGCTGAACAGGGCGGCCGCGCCGTCATCCAGCGCCCACCCGTCCGGTAGCGCGCCCGAACCGACCGCCTGGCGGTAGCCGGGCCGCCGGGGCGCCTCGGTGTTGTAATGCGGGCAGGCGCTGCCGCGCAGCAGACCCAGGCCGTCGTTCAGCGGGCGTACCGGCCCGAACGAGTCGGTCGAGCAGGACTCGAACCAGCAGATCATTCCGGCGCTGACCCCGCACAACAGCACCCCGGCGCGGTAGGCGTCGACCAGCAGCCGGTCCACCCCGTGCACCCGCCACACCGCGAGCATGTTCGCGGTGTTCCCGCCGCCGACGTAGATCACGTCCTGGGCGCCGAGGGTGGTCGCCGGATCGACCTCCCCGCGTTGGAACAACCGCAGCACCGAGGTTCGGCAGCGGCCGTCCAGCTCGGCGTGGAACCGCTCGATGTAGACCTCGGCGTCACCGCTGGCGGTGGGCACAAAACACACTCGCGGCCGATCACCGCCGGCCAGCCCGAGCACGTAGTCATCCAGCAGCTGGTCCGGGTCCCCGGCGAAGCCGCCGCCGATGAGCACGATGCGCGAGGCCATGATCCCCACGATAGATCCGTCTCCGGGGAGATCCGTCTCCAGGCGGTCGGTGGGGTCGACTAGCGTCCGAAGCTGTGGCGGACGACGGGTGGGTGCGATGAGTGATCTGGCGAGTTCGCTGGCCGGCTGGGCGCCGGAGCCGGTGACCCGGACCGACCAGGTCAGCTCCTGGTCGGTGGCGGCGTTCGCCGCGCTGCTCGACCAGCCCAGCCCGCTGGCTGGCGGGGAGCCGCTGCTGCCGCCGATGTGGCACTGGTTCGGTTTCCTGGAGCACCTGCCGCAGGGCGAGCTAGGCCCGGACGGGCACCCGGCGGGCGGCGGGTTCCTGCCGCCGATCCCGCACCGCCGGCGGATGTTCGCCGGCGGTCGGTGGCGTCAGCACCGCCCGCTGCCGGTGGACCAGCCGATCAGCTGCCGCTCCTCGGTGGGCTCGGTACAGGTCAAGGCCGGGCGCAGCGGCGAGATGGCGTTCGTGACCGTGCGCAACGAGTTCTCCCTGCACGGCGAGCCGGCCGTGGAGGAGGAGCAGGACATCGTCTACCGAAGCCAGCCCGACCCGCCGGCCGGCGCAACCCCCGCCCGGGGCGCGGCGGCGGATGAGTCGCCCGCCGAACAGCCGCCGTTCGAGCACGAGCTGGTGCTCAACCCGGACGCCGCCCTGCTGTTCCGGTTCAGCGCGCTGACCTACAACGCGCACCGCATCCACTACGACCACCCCTATGCCACCGCCGTCGAGGGCTACCCGGGTCTGGTGGTGCACGGCCCGCTGCTCGCGCTGCTCGCCCTGGAGCTGCCCCGCCGCCACCAGGCGCCGGTGGGGGAGTTCCGGTACCGGCTGCGCCGCCCGGCGTTCCTGGGCGCGCCGCTGCGGGCCTGGTCCGCGCCGGCCGGTCCGGACGGGTCGGTGGAGCTGGCCTCGGGAGTGTTGGGCGGCCCACCGTCGCTCACCGGCTCGGTCCGGTCTAAGCCGAGCGAGGAGGGCTGACGGCATGCGGATCGCCACCTGGAACGTCAACTCCGTCCGCTCCCGGCTGCCCCGCCTGCTGCCCTGGCTGGACCAGCGGCAGCCCGACGTGGTGTGCCTGCAGGAGACCAAGCTGCCCGACGACGCGTTCACCGAGCTGCTCGGCGACGAGTTCGCCAACCGTGGCTACCAGGTCGCCCATCACGGCGAGGGTCGGTGGAACGGGGTGGCGCTGGCCTCCCGGGTCGGGCTGGACGACGTCGTCCGGGGGCTGCCCGACGAGCCCGGTTTTCCCAAGCCGGAGGCCCGGGCGGTCACCGCGACCTGCGACGGCCTGCGGGTGACCTCGGTGTACGTGCCCAACGGCCGCACCCCGGACGACCCGCACTACACCTACAAGCTCGCCTGGCTGGCCGCGCTGCGCGACACCGTGGCCGCCGATCCCCAGCACTCGGTGGTCTGCGGTGACATGAACATCGCGCCCACCGACGCCGACGTGTGGGATCCCGCGCTGTTCATCGGGGCCACCCACGTCACCCCCGCCGAACGGGCCGCGCTGGGCGAGCTGACCGCGCTGGGTCTGCGGGACGTGGTCCGGGACCGCTGGCCGGACGACCGGGTGTTCAGCTACTGGGATTACCGCGCTGGCCGATTCCACCAGGACCTGGGCATGCGGATCGACCTGGTGCTGGCCGCCGGCCCGGTGGCCGCGCGGGTGGCGGCGGCCTGGGTGGACCGGGAGGCCCGCAAGGGCAGCGCGCCCAGCGACCACGCCCCGGTGATCGTCGACCTGGACACGGCGCCCGACGGCAACATCGGCCCGGTGGTGCCCCCGCCGTCCCGGCCGGCCCGGCGGAAGTAGGTCCGGGAGGGTGTCGGTGGAGGATGCCGCGTTACCTTCAGGCGGGGTAGCCCGTTTGGATGGTTGATATGCTACGCGTCACAAGCCTTGCGCCACGGTGCGCGAGGCGGACAGCGCTGCGCCGCCGGGGCGCGTGTCCCACGAGGAGGACTCAGGTGACTGCAGGTGTTGAGGTCCGGGTAGAGGGCTTGTCGAAGTCGTTCGGCCGGTCGAATATCTGGTCGGACGTCACGCTGACCCTGCCTCCGGGCGAGGTGAGCGTTCTGCTGGGCCCGTCCGGGACGGGCAAGTCGGTGTTCCTGAAGAGCCTGATCGGGCTGTTGAAGCCGGAAAAGGGCTCGATCTTCATTCACGACACGGATCTGGTCCGGTGCAGTGAGCACCGGCTCTACGAAATCCGGAAGCTCTTCGGGGTGTTGTTCCAGGATGGCGCGTTGTTCGGGTCGATGAACCTGTTCGACAACATCGCGTTCCCGCTGCGCGAGCACACCAAGAAGAGCGAGTCCGAGGTTCGCGACATCGTCATGGAGAAGATGACGATGGTCGGTCTGGTGGGCGACGAGAAGAAGCTGCCGGGGGAGATCTCCGGCGGGATGCGCAAGCGCGCCGGGCTGGCCAGGGCATTGGTGCTGGACCCGGAGATCATCCTGTTCGACGAGCCGGACTCGGGCCTGGACCCGGTGCGTACCGCGTACCTGAACCAGTTGATCATTGACCTGAACGCGCAGACGGACTCGACCTTCCTGATCGTCACCCACGACATCAACACCGCGCAGACCGTGCCGGACAACATCGGGCTGCTGTACCGAAAGCACCTGGCCATGTTCGGGCCGCGTGAGGTCTTGTTGACCAGCGATACGCCGGTGGTGGCGCAGTTCCTCAACGGCCGGCGCCAGGGTCCGATCGGGATGAGCGAGGAGAAGGACACCGAGCAGGCCGAGCGGGAGCTGGCGGAGATGGGCGGCGACGAGCTGGCCGGCCTGCCGCCGCTGAAGCCGCAAATCGCGGTGTCCCCGGGCGTGCCGGAGCGCAAGGCGGTTGGCCGCCGCCAGACCAGGGTGCAGGAAATGATGCACACCCTGCCGGAGAGCGCGCAGCGGGCGATCAAGGAGAGCCTGTCGAAGGACGGCGTGTCCCCCACCCGCGCCCCGAGCCCCGGTCCCCGGCACGGCGCACCCGACGCCCCCACCGAACAGTTCCGCAGAACCCCCTAGCCTGCCGCGGACCGTGCGCACCGCGCGTTCACAGCCCCCCGCACAAGGGCTGCCGGCGGTTAGCCGGCGCGGCGGGTGGAGGTGCCGGTGGCTCGGCGGGTGAGGGGGTCGCGCAGGCCCAGGTGCTCGCGCAGGGTGGTGCCTCGGTACTCGGTCGGGTAGCCGCCGCGCTCCTGCAGCTCCGGGACGAGCAGCTCGACGATGTCGTCCAGCCCGTCCGGGATGAGGTACGGGGTGATGTTGAAACCGTCGATCGCCCCGTGCCGCGCGAAGTGCAGGAACTTCTCGGCCAGCCCGGCCGGGGTGCCGGCGTGCCCGCGCTGCGGCCCGAGAGCGATCACGGTCTCGCGCAGTGACCAGCCGTTGGCCTCGGCCTTCTCCCGCCACTCGGCCACCACTGTGCGCGGGTCGGCCACCCGGCGGGCGCCGAACGCTCCGCTGTTCTCTTCGATCAACGGGTCCTCCGCCGGCAGCGGCCCGTCCGCGTCCCGATCGGTCAGGTCCCGGTTCCACAGCAGCCCGGCGACGTTCAGCGCGGTGGCCGGGGTGACCTGCGCCATCCGGATCCACTGCTTCTTCTCCTCAGCTTCCTCCTCGGTGGCGCCGATGATGATCTCGGTACCGGGCAGGATGCGCAGGTCGTCGATGGGTCGGCCGGCGGCGCGCAGCCGGTTGCGGAGGTCGGTGGCGAAGGCCAGCGCGTCATCGAACTCGGTGCCGTGCGCGGAGAAGATCACGTCGGCGTTCCGCGCGGCGAAGTCGCGGCCTTCGGCGGAGTCACCGGCCTGGAAGATCACCGGGTGGGCCTGGGCGCTGCGCGGCAGGGTGGGCGCGAGGTCCACATCGAACTGGGAGCTGTGCTCGCGCACCCTGGCCACCGTGCCGGGGCCCGCCCAGGACGCCGCCTCGGTGGACGTCGCCACCGCGCCGTCGGCCCAGCTGTCCCACATCGCCCTGGCCACGGTGAGGAACTGCTCGGCCCGGCGGTACCGGTCGGCGTGATCCAGGTAGCCGCCCCGGCGGAAGTTCGCCCCGGTCCAGGCGTTGTCGGTGGTCACCACGTTCCAGCCGGCCCGGCCCTCGGAGAGCACGTCCAGGCTGGCGAGTCTCCTAGCCAGGTCGGCCGGCTCGTTGAACGTGGTGTTGGAGGTGCTGACCAGGCCGATCTTCCGGGTCTGCGCGGCCAGCGCGGCGAGCTGGGTGATCGCGTCCGGCCGGCCGGCCACGTCCAGGTCGTGGACGCGCCCGTCCACCTCGCGCAGCCGCAGCCCCTCGCCCAGGAAGAACGCGTCGAACAGGCCGCGCTCGGCGGTCTGCGCGACCCGGCGGTACGACTCCGGGTCGATCTGCGAGCCACTGTTCGGGTCGGACCAGATCGTCCAGTGGTTGACGCCCTGGAAGAACACCCCGAAGTGCAGCTGGGCGTCCGGGAAGGGCACGTCGGCGGGGTCGGTGCGGGTCATCGGGCATCTCCTGTCGGCGCCGCTGATGCGTAGCGGTTGGCGGGGCGGGGCAGGCCGAGCGTGGTGCGCAGCGAGGCGCCGGGCACCGGGCGGGCGGTGACCCTGGCCAGGCTGAGCGCCGGCAACACCAGCCGGGACAGCACGGCGAGGTCCTCGTCCAGCACCAGCGGGTGCAGCCGCACGCCGTCCACGGACCCGGCCGCGGCCAGTGAGGTGAGCAGCCGGACCAATCCGTCGGCACCGCCGGTGTAGCGCAGCCGGCCCCGGTCCGGCCACGGCGCGTGCCGCTCCAGGTCGGCGAGGCGGTCGGCCGCGGACGCGCTCGGAGTGTCCAGCGCGACCTCGACCTCGGCGAAAGTCAGTGGAGTGTCAGCCCGGCGCAGGTCGGCCCGCTCGGGCCGGCTGACCAGCGTGACGTCCACCTGCTCGGCGGGCAGCAGGCCGTCCGGGGCGAACACCACCAGCTGGCCCTGCGGCGACCGGGGCACGATCGCCGGTCCCTTCACCGCGAAGGTGTCCCCGGTGAAGTCGATGTAGTGCAACCGGTCCCGGTCCAGGTACCGGCTGCTCGACACGTCCCGGATCACCGCGTCGTCCTCCCAGGAGTCCCAGAGGTCCCGGGCCACCCGCACCGAGTCGGTGGCCTCCCGCAGGTGCGCCTCGGGGCCCTCGACCGGCGGCCGGCCCCAGGCCCTTGCGGTGTCCGGGGTGGGGGAGATGGCCACCACCCAGCCGGCCCGGCCGACCGAGATGTGGTCCAGCGAGGCGAGCTGGGACGAGGTGTGGAACGGCTCGGCGTAGCTGGTGGAGACGACCGGCGCGATGCCCAGCACGCTGGTCGACGCGGCGGCGAACGCGGCCCGCTCCACCGCGCCGATCCGACCCACCGGGCCGGCGGCGGTGCCGGTACCCGGGCTCGGCGGCAGCATGTCGTCGTCCAGGGTGACCAGGGTGAATCCGGCGTTCTCCGCGATCGTCGCGACCCCGCGCACCCGCCGAGGGGTGAGCAGCGCATCGGGCGGGTGCGCGGCGCGTCGCCACGCGGCGGGGTGGGCGCCGTCGCCGTCGATCTCGAGGGCGAGGTGCAGGGGAGTGGGCACGGGATGTCCTTCCGGTGGGCACGGCGGGCGGCCGGGCTGGTGCCGGGCCGGGGCGGGTGCGTGTCGGAGGGTCAGACAGCCGAAGCGGTGCGGCACAGATCGACGTGCCGGCGGCTGACCAGTGGGGTGACCGGCGGCATGCCGCTCACGGTGGCCTCCATCGTTCCTGGCGTTAGCACCTCACGCCGTCCGGCGCGGTTGCTGCGGCATCAGCGAGCCAGGTCTCTCCGCCGCTCTGGATGGGATGCCTCGACGGTACGCGGTGCACCAGCCGGCCATCAACGTGCTGTGGTGGGTCACTCGGCGCCGCATTCTCTACTTGACAAGTGGACTTTGCCCGGTATTCCCTCGAAGGGGTGGCCGGCAGCAGCCAGGCCGAGGAATGCTCGCGCGGCGGACGTCCGCCGGCAGGTGATGGAGGGGACCGTGCGGATCACGCACGTGCCGCCCGCGCTGACCGCGTGGCCGGTGAGCTGGTCGCGCCGACGGCACGTGGACCTGTGCCGCACGCAGACCGCGCTGTGTTGGTGATCTCCACCTCGGTGCCGCGCGCGCTTCGTTAGTTCGCGCTCCGCTGAGATCCGCGCTGTCCCCAGTGATCGTTTCCCGTCTCTGGCCTGCCCGTCCGCGGGTGTGCCGCTGGATCCGCCTACCCGTGGTGAGGAGAGAACCCGCAGCCATGTCCGTGCCAGCGCTCGAGGTTCGGCAGGTCGCGTACAGCGACCCGCTGGTGGTGCCGATGCTGACCGAGCTGTCCCAGGAGTACTGGACGCGCTACCGGCACACGCTGGGTGACCTCACCGAAGAGATGCGCTCCCGCGAGTTCGCTCCGCCCGGTGGCGGTTTGCTGTTGTTGCTGGCCGGCGGAGAACCCATCGCCGGTGGCGCGTTCCGTCAGTACGACGAGGCCACCGCCGAGCTCAAGCGGATCTGGACGCACTCCGCGCACCGCCGTCGGGGCCTGGCTCGCCGGGTTATCGCTGAGCTGGAGCGTGAGATCACCGACCGGGGCTACCGGCGGATCTACCTGACCACCGGTCCTCGGCAGCCCGAGGCCAAGGGGCTGTACCTGGCCGCCGGCTACACCCCGCTGTACGACCCCACCCTGCCGCCGGAGCAGATCGGCAAGCACCCGTTCGAGAAGGAGCTGCACCTGTCATGAGCTCGCCCGCCGCCGCGCATGCGCCGCCCCCCAAAACCAGCCCCGCGTCCGGCCCCGATACGAGTACCGATCCGGACTCCCTGGACGCGGCCGCCCGGCTGACCGTCGTCCCGGCCCGCCACCCGTGGCGCTGGGTGGCGACCGCGGTCGTCGCGCTGCTCACCGCGATGGCGGTGAACGCGTTGGTGACCAACCCGGCGTGGGACTGGCCGACGGTGGGGCAGTACCTGTTCGCCCCGTCGATCCTGCGGGCGGTCGGGCTGACCCTGCAGCTGACCGTGCTGGGCATCGTGCTCGGCTTTGTGCTGGGCACCCTGCTGGCGCTGATGCGGCTGTCCCACAACCCGCTGCTCCGGGGCGTCAGCTGGACCTACATCTGGATCTTCCGTTCGGTCCCGCTGATCCTGCAGCTGCTGTTCTGGTTCAACCTGGCGCTGCTCTACCGGGCGATCACCTTCGGCATCCCGTTCGGCCCGGCGTTCTTCGCGGTCGGCACCATGGACCTGATCAGCCCGCTGACCGCGGCGGTGCTCGGGCTGGCGCTGCACCAGGCCGCCTACGCCGCCGAGGTGGTCCGCTCCGGGTTCCTCTCGGTGGACCCGGGGCAGCTGGAGGCGGCCGCCGCGCTGGGCATCCCCCGGCTGCGCCAGTTCCGCCGGATCCTGTTGCCGCAGGCCATGCGGACCATCCTGCCCACGGCGGGCAACGAGCTGATCGGCCTGGTCAAGGGCACCTCGGTGGTCTACATCATGGCGCTGAGCGAACTCTTCTACCAGGTACAGGTGATCTATACCCGCAACGGCAGGGTGATCCCGCTGCTGCTGGTCGCGGCGATCTGGTACCTGGCGCTGACCACGGTGATGTCGATCGCCCAGTTCTACGTCGAGCGGCACTACGGGCGCGGCGCGTCGCGGGTGCTGCCGCCGACGCCGATCCAGCGGCTGCGGGCCTCGATCAGTGCCGCCTCGGCCGGCCTGGGGCGCGGACGGAGCGAAGCATGACCGCGCCTCGGACCGTCCAGGCCACCAGACCGATGGTCGAGCTGCGCGGCGTGCACAAGGCGTTCGGTGCCCTGGAGGTGCTGCGCGGCATCGACCTGACCGTGCGGGCCGGCGAGGTGACCGTGCTGCTCGGCCCGTCCGGCTCCGGCAAGTCCACGCTGCTGCGCACCATCAACCACCTGGAGAAGGTGGACCGGGGCTTCGTCCGGGTGGACGGTGACCTGATCGGCTACCGCCGGGCCGGTGACCGGCTGCACGAGTTGTCCGAGCGGTACATCCTGCGCCAGCGCAGCCACATCGGCTTCGTGTTCCAGAACTTCAACCTGTTCGGCCACCTGACCGCGCTGGAGAACGTGGTGGAGGCCCCGGTGTCCGCGCAGCGGCGCGACCGCGCGGAGACCGTCCGGCACGCCCGTGAGCTGCTGGACCGGGTCGGTCTGGCGGACAAGGCGGACGAGTACCCGAGGCGGCTGTCCGGCGGTCAGCAGCAGCGGGTGGCCATCGCCAGGGCGCTGGCGCTGCGCCCGAAGCTGCTGCTGTTCGACGAGCCCACCTCAGCGCTGGACCCGGAGCTGGTCGGCGAGGTGCTCGACGTGATGCGCGACCTGGCCCGCAGCGGAACCACGATGGTCGTGGTCACCCACGAGATCGGCTTCGCCAGGGAGGTCGCGGACACCGTGGTGTTCCTCGACCAGGGCCGAATCGTCGAGCGGGGCACGCCGGCACAGGTGCTGGACAACCCGCGCGAGACACGCACCCGCGCCTTCCTGAGCAAGGTCTTGCAGTGATCGCCGCACCCTGGAGGAACATCACCATGTCTGTCCGGTATCCACGGCTGCTCGCCGCGCTGCCCGCCCTGCTGGCCCTGGTACTGGCCGGCTGCGCCGGGCCGGACCCGGACCAGGCCGCTCCTCCGCCCGCGCCCGGACAGAGCGCCATCAACACCAGTCCGGACCAGCAGCGCATCCGTGCCCAGAAGATCGATACGATCGCCGCCCAGCTGCCGGCCGCGGTCCGTGACCGGGGAACGCTGGTGGTCGGGACCGATGGCAAGGGCAGCGCGCCGCTGCAGTTCCGTGCGGACGACGACCAGACCATGATCGGTGTCGAGGTGGACATCGCTCAGCTGGTCGCGGACACCCTCGGGCTGCGGTTGGACCTGCAACCCACGTCCTGGGAGAACCTCTTCCTGTCCGTGGAGTCCGGCCAGTACGACGCCGGGTTCTCCAACATCACGGTCACCGAGGAGCGCAAGGACAAGTACGACTTCGCCACGTACCGGGTTGACACGCTCGCGTTCGAGGCGGCCAAGAGCAGCCCGATCGAGCACATCGACAAGCCGGCTGACGTTGCCGGGCGCACGATCGCGGTGGGCGCGGGCACCAACCAGGAGCAGGTCCTGCTGCGCTGGGATGCGCGGAACAAGGCGGCCGGCCTGCCCCCGATGAAGATCCAGTACTACGCGGCGCCCGGGGACCGCTACCTGTCTCTGGCCTCCGGTCGGATCGAGCTCTACCTCGGGCCGTACCCGGGCTCGGCCTACCACGTGGCGGTGAAGGGCGACACCAAGATCGTCGGCCAGCTCAGCGGCGGCGGCGAGATCAAGGCCGACATCGCCGCGATGACCAAGAAGGGCAACGGGCTGGTCGGCCCGCTGAACGAGGCACTCAACGCGCTGATCAAGAACGGTGAGTACGCCCAGGTGCTGCAGCGGTGGAACCTGAGCAACGAGGCGGTGCCCACTTCGCGGATCAACCCGCCGGGGCTGCCGCGCACCTAGTTGATCGGGTTCTCCGGGACCGGGTCAGCAAACACATTGCACCTCTCGGCAATTCTGTTACAGTGTTATGTAACAGCGTTACCAAACTAGCGGGAGGCCCGCCATGACGATCCCGGCGAACACGAGGTATTCGGCTCTGAACGAGGTGTTGGCCCACGCTCGCCGAGCCGGCAGTCCGCCCTCGGTGACCGAAGAGCAGCTGTTGGCCCTGCAGCGGCGGTGGGCAGCGGCGCTGTCCGCGCGGCTCGACGCGGCTATCGAGTTCGCCGGCCAGGAGAGCCTGCCGGAAGCGGCGGCGCGGGCCTGGCGCGAGCTGGCCGCCGAGCAGGACACCCTGCGCGGCGTGCTGGACGCCGGCCAGGCCCGCGTACCCGCGCTGGTGGACGCACAGCGTGCCGAGCTGCGCATGCTGGCGCTCGCCGCCGGGCTGGCCACGCTGGACGACCCCGCCGACTGGGCGGTGGATCGCGGCCGGCTCGTCCGAGGCCTGACGCACTCGGGCGTCCCGACGCTGCCCCGAGTCGCCTAGCCGGTGCCCACCCGCAGCTGTTCGCGTTCGGTTGGCGAGGACGGCGTGGACGGCGGCTCGGTCAGCCGGATCGGGCCGGCCAGCGGGCGGCTGGGGATCTCCCGGCGCAGCACCGGCGCGACCTCGCTCTGGAACAGCTCCAGTGCGGCCCGGTGCTCGGCCTGGGTCAGCCCGTCGCCGTCGCTGTGCAGGTGGATCACCTCGTTGCCCAGCTCGGCGTGGTACCGGAGAACCTTGTCCGCGATCTGCGCCGGGCTGCCGATCAGCGCCGAGCTGCGCTCCACGTAGTCCTCCAGGGTGGGGAACACCACCGGCAGGCCCAGCCGCTCGAACATCCGCAGGCGCGCGTCAAAGATCGGCCGGTAGGTCTCCAGCGCCTCTTGCGAGTTCCGCGCCACGTAGAACCCGGCGGTGCCCGCGCCGACCAGCGCATCGGCCGGGTCGTGGCCGTGGTGCGCCCACCGCTCGCGGTAATAGCGCACCAGCTCGGCGTAGGGCTCCACCGAGTAGGTCACGTTCGCGGAGAACAACGGGTCGCCGTAGCGGGCGGCCAGCTCCACCGAATCGCGGCTGGTGGCGCTGCCGTGCCAGACCCTGATCGGCTGCTGCAGCGGCTTCGGCCAGACCTCGGCATCGGTCAGCGACGGCCGGAACTGCCCTGACCAGGTCACCTTCGGTTCGCGCCAGAGCCGGCGGAACAGCTCGTAGCCCTCCCGGTTGCGCTCCCACTGGTCCTCGGTGGTCACCTGGAACAGCTGTGCCTGGGCCGACCCGTTGCCCTTGCCGATGATCAGCTCCAGGCGGCCGTCGGCCAGCTGGTCCAGGGTGGCGTAGTCCTCGTAGGCGCGCACCGGATCCAGCAGGCTCAGCGTGGTCACCCCGGTGAACAGCCGGATCCGCGCGGTGCGGGCGGCGATGTGGGCCAGCACCACCGGCGGCGCGGAGGAGAAGAACGGGCGCTCGTGGCGCTCGCCCACCGCGTAGCCGTCGAATCCGAGCTGCTCGGCCAGCACGGCCTGGTCGACCACCCGGCGGAACCGCTCGTGCGCGGACGGGGTGCGCCCGGTGACCGGGTCAGGACCGTTCGAGATCAGGGTCAGGATGAGGAACTTCACGGCAACACCTAGCTCCATCGCTCCAGGCGGCAGGACCGCTCGGGTGGCCGGGCCGGGCGCCTGTCACAGCCAGCGGCCACACCGCCGCGCCCCGAGCTCCGATGAACCGACATGCCCGACGCTACGCCCGGACCGTTGAGGTTTCAACGTAGTTCAGGAGCCGAGGAAGCCGAGCACAGCGCGGGCGAGCTCGCCCGCCGGGTCGGCCAGCTCGTCCAGGATCTCGAAGTGGTCGCCGGGCAGCTCGGTCAGCTGCATGGGCAGCCCGGCCGCCTGGCAGGCCGCCGCCCAGTCCCGGGACTGCCGCCGCAGCTCGGCGGTCTCGCCGGCGCCCACCGCGACCAGGGTGGGCGGGGCCTGGGCCGGCAGGTGCAGCTGCGGACTCAACGCGGCCGCCTCCGACGGCGGCAGCTGGAGCCACGGCGCCAGGTAGGTGTACGGCAGCGGCCGCAGGTCGAAGATGCCGCTGATGGTCACCGCGGCGCGGAACGGTTGCGCCGGCAGGCCGTACTGCCCGGCCCAGTCGGTGGCCAGTAGTGCGGCCACCGCGTGCCCTCCGGCGGAGTGCCCGGCCACGACGATGTTGTCCCGGTCGACGCCCAGCTCGCCGGCGTGCGCCCACAGCCAGGCGAACGCCGCCCGGTGTTGCCGGACGATCTCGGCCACGGTCACCTCGGGGCACAGCGCGTAGTTCTCCACGAACGTGGTGACGCCGTGCGGGGCCAGCCCCTCGGCCAGGTAGCTCCACTGCTTGCTGGTGGTGCGCATCCAGTAGCCGCCGTGCACGAACAGCAGCGCCGGCCGATCGCTGGGCCCGTCCAACGAGCCGGGGAAGATGTCCACGGTCTCGGCCACCGTCGGGCCGTACCGCACATCCAGCCGGCCGGTCAGCCGGCTCCGGGTGAGCGTGCTGCGGGTGTCCCAGCTGGTCGCCACCGCGGCGAAGTCGGGCACTGTGTGGGTCAGGTTGTACTGCTCGTCGAGCTGTTCGACGGTGTGGAAATCCCGGTACAGCGGCATTTACCCGTTCTCCCGGCGCGCGAAGCCGCGCAGCGCGCGCAGGAAGTCGATCTCCCGGAAGGCCGGCCAGTACGCCTCGCAGAAGTGCAGCTGGGAGTACGCGCTCTGCCACAGCAGGAAGTTCGAAAGGCGCTGCTCGCCGCTGGTGCGGATGACCAGCTCGGGGTCCGGCTGGCCGGCGGTGTAGAGATGCCGGGCGATGTCCTGCTCGGTGAGCGTCCCGGCCAGTTCGGCCAGCGTGGTGCCCGCCGAGGCCGATTCGTGCAGCAGTTCGCGCAGCGCCTCGGCGATCTCCTGCCGGCCGCCGTAGCCGACCGCCAGGGTGATCCGCGCGCCGGTGCGGCAGCCCCGGGTCGCCTCCACCGCATCCTTCAGCGCGCGGGCCGTGGAGTCCGGCAGCACGTCCAGCAGGCCGGCGAGCTGGACCTGCCAGCGCGGCTCCGGTCGGACCAGCCGCTCGGTCAGCACCTCCTCGATGACCCGCATCAGGAATGCCACCTCGGTGTCGCCCCGGCGCAGCAGGTTCTCCGTGGAGCAGAGGAACACCGTCACGTGCTTGATGCCCAGGCTCTCGCACCAGGCCAACACGTTGTCCACGTGCTCGGCGCCGTACTTGTGCCCGAGGCTGGGGTTGGCCATGCCCATCTGCCGGGCCCACCGCCGGTTGCCGTCCATGATCAGGCCGATGTGCCGGGGGAGCCGGCGGCCGGCCAGCTGCCGGCGCAGCCGCCGCGCGTACCAGTCGTAGGCCAGATCATCTAGCCGCATTGGCTGACCCTAACTGGCGGCCCGCCGAGCGTCGGCGGGAGCACCCGCCGCACCGCGCCGGTCACGGGGTCACCGCGATGAACAGGAAGGACGCGAAGATCAGCAGGTGTACCGCGCCCTGCAACACGGTGGCCCGCCCGGCCACCACGGTGAGGATGCCGACCACCACGCTCAGCGCCAGCAGGATCATCTGGGTGGGGCCGAGCCCGAGGACCAGCGGCCCGGGCAGCCAGATCGTCGCGACGGCGATCGCCGGGATGGTCAGGCCGATGCTGGCCAGCGAAGAGCCCATGGCCAGGTTGAAGCTGGTCTGCAGCCGGTTCCTGGCCGCCGCCCGCAGCGCGGCCAGCGTCTCCGGCAGCAGCACCAGCAGCGCGATGGCCACGCCGACCACGGCCAGCGGGGCGCCCGCCGCGCGCACCCCGGCCTCGATCGCCGGTGACGCCGACTTGGCCAGGCCGACCACCGCGACCAGCGAGATCACCAGCAGCGCCAGGCTGAGCAGCGCGGTCCGGGCGGTCGGCGGAGCCTCGTGGGCATCCTCCGGGGTGATCCCGTCCGGGCCGACCGGCAGGAAGTAGTCCCGGTGCCGCACGGTCTGCACAAACACGTAGACCGCGTAGAGGGCGAGGGACACGATCGCGGCGAACGCCAGCTGTGGGCCGGTGAAGGTCGACCCCGGCGAGCTGGTGGTCACCGTGGGCAGCACCAGGCACAGCGTGGCCAGCGCGGTCACGGTGGCCAGCGAGCCGCTGCTGCCCTCGGCGTTGAACGACACCACCCCGTGCCGCAGCGCCCCGACCACCAGGCACAGCCCGACGATGCCGTTCAGCGTGATCATCACCGCCGCGAAGACGGTGTCCCTGGCCAGGGTGGCCGCCTCCGGTCCGCCGCTGGCCATCAGGCTGAGCACCAGGCCCACCTCGATCACCGTCACCGCGACGGCCAGGATCAGCGAGCCGAGCGGCTCGCCGACCCGCAGCGCGACCACCTCGGCGTGGTGCACCGCGACCAGCACCGCGGCGATCAGTACAACGCCGACCAGCAGCACCATGACCGGCGGCAGGCTCCGGCCCCAGATCAGCGCGAGCAGCACCAGGGCCACCACCGGGGTGGCCGACATCCGCCAGGAGGCGTTCGTGGCGGCCACGATCAGCGCAGCGGGCCGGGTGGGCTCGCGGCGGGTAATCGTCGATCAGCGGTTCGGTTCAACACGGTCGGCCCGCTCAGTGGGACGGCCGGCGATGCCGACCACCCAGGCCGCCTCGGCCGGCCAGTTGGCCCAGGTTGTCCCTGCCGGACTGCAACGGAACCAGGCGGAGGGCGGTGGATCGGCGAGCGCCCTGCGCGCTGGCCGTGCCTCCGGGAACCCGGTGCTCGCGCAGCTCGTCATAGATCGGCGTAAGGCTCACGGTTGGTCACCCTATAGATACGGGTGGGACCAGAGTTATCCACAACTGTGGACAACGCTGCGCTGACCGCGTGCCTGTGTTATTGCGCGGGGGGTGGAAACCTACGCGACAATTCGGGTTCCCAGTCACGGGGTGTGATAACGATCTCACGCCCCGTCACCCCCTGCTCCGCACCGAAGACAGCACTCCCAAAACGACCAGCGGTGGGTTGGCGAGGTCAGGGGCGGGCGTACCAGCCGTACCAGTCCCGGCTGGACGGGGAGAAGTAGTGCTCCGGGGACACCTGCTCGCCGGGGAACAGTTGGTACCCGGTCGGCGAGCCATGTGGGTTGGGGTGGAAGTAGGCGCCGCTCACCCAGGCCGGGTTGATGTCCAGCTCCATGCCGTTCACCACGCCCGCCGCCGCCAACAGATTGCCCAGGCTGCACACCGAGAGCGCCGGCCCGCCGACGTAGACCTCCGCGCCATCGGCGGTCACCCCGAACGCGGAGCGGTGGATGAACGCGGCCTGGCCGATGGTGCTGCCCCACTCGGCCGTGCCGCCGCTGGAGCAGGTCGGGTTCACCGCGCCGTGGTCGACCAGCAGCGCCAGGTTCTGCCGCACGCTGGCCACCTGCGGACCCATCCGGACGTCGGTGTTCCACGCGCCCACCCGGGCGGTGCCGTCCTTGTTCAGCACCAGGCTGGCCGCGCCGTCGCGCAGCGGTCTGACCGTGCGGCCCTCGCTGTAGTACCCGCCCCGGCTGGCGCTCAGCCGGAATCCCGCGTTGAAGGCCGCAACCACGTGGGGGGCCAGCGACGGGGTGATCTGGTCGGACGCCTGCCAGGTGCCGCCCGGGTCGGTGAAACCAGGCTGCAGCTGGCCCCGGACGTAGGTGGGATCCAGCCACATCAGCCCGGCCAGGAAGGAGGTGTGGTCGGCGTCCGGGCGCAGCGAAGCCACCTGGACCGCCGGGTGGCCGTGCACGGTGGCCACCACGTGCCACACGCCCTCGCCGGGCAGCGCGGGGCCGTCCGCCAGCGGCGCCATGGTGGGTGGGAGGGGCAGCCCGGCGCGGTCCCCGAGTCGACCATGGTCGGGGTGCACCTCGCCGGACGGTGCGGCAATGCCACCGGGCGGCTCGCCTCCGGTGGGTGGCGGGGTGTACTGCACCTTCTCCAGCCAGGTGATCACGCCGTCGAAGCCGTGGTCGCGGCCCCACTCTGCCAGCCGTGCGGCGGTGCTGTCGGTGCCGGGAGCGGCCAGCGCGCCGGCCACCGACCACCCGGTGACGATCAGCAGCACCAGCACCGGCACGCCGATCAGGGCGGCGAGCAGGCGGGCG
>DATHIT010000191.1:0-9480 GCA_035489915.1 Pseudonocardia sp.
CGGCAGACGACCGCCAGCGCGCTGGTCGCCACGCCCAGGACGCCCAGAATCGGCCCCGACCAGCCGGCCAGGTCGCTGATGTCCTGGCAGCACGGCACCACCGCCGGCCGCGACGAGGTGGCGTCGATGACCGAGGACACCTCCGACCGGGCGGCCGCGGTGTTCGCGGCCGCCGGTTACCTGGTTTCCGCACCGGACTATCTCGGCCTGGGCACCGGCGCCGGACACCACCCGTACCTGGACCTTCCCAGCACCGTCACCGCCTCGGTGGACTCGCTGCGGGCCACCAGGGCACTCGCCGAGCGGGACGGACCGCGGCTGGATGGTCAGGTACTGGTCAGTGGCCACTCGCAGGGCGGGCAGGCCGCCATGGCGGTGGGCCGGGAGCTGCGGCGCGGCGCCGCCCCGGAGTTCCGGCTGGCCACGGTGGCCCCGATCGCCGGCCCGTACGACGTCAGCGGCACCCTGCGCACGGCGGCCACCACCGGTATCGAGAACGCGTCGGCCTACCTGGCGTACTTCACCGTGGCGTGGAACCGCCTGCACCACCTCTACGACAGCCCGGCCCAGGCGTTCCGGCCGCCCTACGCCGCATCGGTGACCGAACTGCTGGACGGTCACCACGGCGGCCGTGAGGTGCTGGCGGCGCTGCCGGCGACGCCCGAGGAGCTGTTCACGCCCGAGTTCCTGCACCGGCTGGCCAACCCGTCCGGTGCGCTGGCCGATGCGCTGGCGGTGGCCGACGGCAGCTGCGATTGGCGGCCGGACGTGCCGGTCCGGTTGTTCGCCGCCGGTGGTGACCGGGACGTGCCGATCGCCAACTCCGGTTTCTGCCAGCGGCGGGTGCGGGCCGCCGGAGGTGACGCGGCGCTGATCGACGTGGGCCCGGTGGACCACGCCACCTCGGAGCTGCGCGCACTGCCCCAGGTCCTGGCCGGGTTCGACCAGCTCACCGGTGCACGGCAGGGCGGTTGAGCTCAGCGCCGCTCGCTCACTCAGATCCGGCGGGTGCGCGCCTCGGCCTCGGCGAGCAACGCGTCCATCCGGTGGTGCAACCGGGCCGGGTCGGTGGGCGCGAGCGTGGTCCACTCCACCCCGTCGGCGGCGGTGTCCCGTTGCATCAGGTAGCGGCCGCGCCGGGTGTCCAGCACACCGACCACCTTGGGCAGCCGGTGCAGCACACCCCACTGGTCGGCGGCCAGCACGCTGAGCTGGCCCCGCCGGGTGACACCGCGCAGCATCGCCTCGAGGCGCTCGGCGTCCTCCCGGTCCACGCCGCGCCGGGTCAACCTCTCGGCCATCGGCGCCTGCCCGGCGGCTTCGGTGGTCGCGGCTTCCAGGTCCGCGCTGGGCAGGGTCACTGAGCGCCCTGGCCCCGCCGGGGCGGCCGGCAGGGCGCCGAGCGTTGCACTGACCGGCCCGGCCGCGCTGCTCAACGTCACCGTCTCGTCCTGCCGCAGCGCCAGCGCGGTGGTCCCGGGCCGGGTGGCGGCCGCCACCCGTAGCTCCCTGCCGAGCCGCATCCGCAGCTCCACCTGGCGGGTGGGTACCGCGAGCAGGTGCATCAGCCGGACGATCTCCGGGTCCGGGCCGCTCAGGTCGGCCAGGCCGCGCTGGCGCAAGCCCTGCCAGCCGGTGGCCACGATGCCCCGGCGCTCGCTGTGGGTGTGGCCCGGTGAGTCCAAGCGCAGCACCACCGGGGTTGCCCCCAGGCCCAGCCACTCCCAGAGCACGTCGAACTCGACCGCGGTGAGCACCCGGCGCGCTGGCCCTGGGGAGCGGCGGTCCAGATCAGGCGCGGTAGTCATGATCCAATCACCGGTGGCGTCACCCATTCGTTCTCGCCGAACACGTCGTCCTCATCCAGCAGGTAGCCCAGCCGCCGGTGCCCATCCCGCTCCGACTCGGCGACACCGAGTCCACCTGGCAGGAGCGGGAGCATCGACGGGTCGACGCCGGCATGGGCCGGCCCGGTGCTGGGGTGGGTGTGGCCGCGCGATCCGGCCGGCTCGGGGCCGAGCGGGCCGGGAACGATGAGCTCCGGGCCGCCCCTGGGCGCCAGCGGCCCTGCTCCGTCCGCGCCCCGCTGGCCACGGGTGGCCAGGCCGTCTCGCGCGGCCTCGGGGCGGGGCAGCAGGGCGTGCGGCGGGGCTGCCTGCCGGCCGGGGGCGGCGCCCAGCGCACCGGCCTGGACGCCTGGCCACGTCTCCCCGAAGGACGGCACCGGGAACCTGGCGGCTCGACCCGGTTCGGCCTCGACGACGCCGGTGGGAATGAAGCCCGGCACCGGGCCGCTCGGGCCGGACCGGGCCGGCTGAACCGCCGCCGGGCGGGTGCCGATGCCGCCCGCCGCGGGCCCCGCCGCGACGCCGATCGCCGGCTCCGCCAGCCCAGCCCACCGGACCGCTCGGCTGGCTCCGCCGCCCGAGGGCGCGACCCGCTCGGCGGCGGCCGGGTTGGTGGCCGGCACGTTCGGTGCCCCGCGACCCGCGGTGCGCGCGCCAGCCCCCGCCCCCGTGACCGTGCCGGTGGTGGCGCCGATGGTGCCCGGGCTGCCCGCCGCCGGTGGTCGGCCGAATGCCGCCGAGGGCCTGGTCTGGGCGCACTCGGTGGCGTGCCCCTGCATCAGCTCGACCGCCCGCAGCCGGGCGTTGGCCGAAGCCTCCTCCGCCTTGGCCCAGTTCGCGGCGCCGGCGGGCGGGGCGGGCGTCGGCGGCGGCATTTCCGCGATCACCCTGCGCGCACTGGCGGCCTGCTGTCCGGCCTGGTTGGCGGCGTTGCTGGCCCGAGCGGCGGCCGCTTCGGCCCACCCGGCGTGCTGACCGATCCCGGCCCGCGCGGCGTTCGCCGCCTGCCCCCGCCAGCCCAGCCCGAACTCGTTCAGCGGCGCGCTGAGCGTCCTGGAGATGTTCTCCAGCACCCGGGCGGCCCTGGCGAGGGCGGCTTGACTGGTGGAGGCGGCGGCGGGGTTGCCACCGTGAGCCAGGTTCCACAGCTCTTGGTGGGACAGGCCGGCCAGGCGCTGGTCGGTCATCGCCGGGTCACGACCCCAGCTGGCGGCTCAGCTCCGCGGCGGCCTGGTGCTCGTTGTTGGCATAGGCCCGCTCGATCTCACCAAGCTGCTTCAGCACGCCCTCCAGCCGCTGCCGGTAGTCCGTCAGGGCGGCCGCGGCGGACTCCGGACCGTCCGATGCGGCCGTGTTGAACGCGACCTGGAAGTCGTTGCTGGCCGCGTCCGCCATGGCCGGGCTGGTCATCCGGAACCCGTCCTGGCCGCCCTGGCTCAGCGGCCTGAGCTGCTCGAGCGCGCTCTGGAACGCCTCGCGCAGCTTGGGGATCATGTGCGGCTCGAGCTTCAGGTCGCCCTGGCCCGAGCCGCTCGGGTTGTTGGCCATGCGATCACGGTAGGAGCGTCGCCGCGCCAACGCGGCGAATCGGCCGGAACGGTTCGCGATCGCTAACGCCCAGGCTCAGGCGTCCTTGATCTCGCAGATCACCGTGCCCTGCGACACCGAGCTGCCGGCTTCGGCGGACAGCCCGGTGATGGTGCCGTCCTTGTGCGCGGTGACCGGGTTCTCCATCTTCATCGCCTCGAGAACCACGACCAGGTCGCCGGCCGTGACGGTGTCCCCGTCGGAAACCGCCACCTTGATGATGGTGCCCTGCATCGGCGCGGTCACCGCGTCGCCGGACACCGCTCCGCCGCCGGCCTTGCCGGTCCGCTTGCGCGGCGCCTTGCGCGCTCCGGCTCCGCCCCCACCGCCGGCCAGGGCCAGGTCGCCGGGCAGCGACACCTCCAGCCGGCGGCCGCCGACCTCGACCACCACGGTCTGCCTGGCCGCGGCGTCGTCCTCGGAGTCCGCGCCGGCACCGCCGGTGAACGGTTGGACCGGGTTGTCCCACTCGGTCTCGATCCACCGGGTGTGCACGGTGAACCCGTCCTCGGTGTCCGAGGCGAACGCCGGATCGCTGACCACCGCCCGGTGGAAGTCCAGCACCGTGGCCATGCCCTCAACCGTGAACTCGGCCAGCGCCCGGCGGGAGCGCTCCAGCGCCTGCGCCCGGTCCGACCCGGTCACGATCAGCTTGGCCAACAGCGAGTCGAACTGGCCGCCGATCACCGAGCCGGACTCCACCCCGGCGTCCACCCGCACGCCTGGGCCGGCCGGGAAGTTGATCGAGGTCACCGTGCCGGGGGCGGGCAGGAAGTTGCGCCCGGCGTCCTCGCCGTTGATCCGGAACTCGATGGAGTGGCCGCGTGGCTCCGGGTCCTCGACCAGGTTCAGCTTCTCGCCCTCGGCGATGCGGAACTGCTCGCGCACCAGGTCCAGCCCGGACGTTTCCTCGGACACCGGGTGCTCCACCTGCAACCGGGTGTTCACCTCGAGGAACGAGATCAGCCCGTCCTGGCCGACCAGGAACTCGACGGTGCCGGCGCCGTGATAGCCGGCCTCCTTGCAGATCGCCTTGGCCGACTCATGGATGGTGCCGCGCTGCTCGGCCGTCAGGAACGGCGCGGGTGCCTCCTCGACCAGCTTCTGGAACCGGCGCTGCAGGGAGCAGTCCCGGGTGCCGACCACGATCACGTTGCCGTGCGTGTCCGCCAGCACCTGGGCTTCCACGTGGCGGGGCTTGTCCAGGTAGCGCTCCACGAAGCACTCGCCCCGGCCGAACGCGGCGGTGGCCTCCCGGACCGCCGACTCGAACAGCTCGGCGATCTCCTTCTCCTCGCGGGCCACCTTCATGCCCCGGCCACCGCCGCCGAACGCGGCCTTGATGGCCACCGGCAGCCCGTGCTCCTTGGCGAACTCGATGACCTCGTCGGCGCCGGACACCGGGTCGTTTGTGCCGGGGACCAGTGGCGCACCGGCGCGCGTCGCGATGTGCCGGGCGGTGACCTTGTCGCCCAGGTCCCGGATGGCCTGCGGGGTCGGCCCGATCCAGGTGATGTCCGCGTCGATCACCGCCTGGGCGAACTCGGCGTTCTCGGAGAGGAAGCCGTAGCCGGGGTGGATGCCGTCCGCGCCGGCCTGCTTGGCCGCGCCGAGGACCTTGTCGAAGTCCAGGTACGACTCGGCGGCGGTGTTGCCGCCCAGCGCGAAGGCCTCGTCGGCGAGCCGGACGAACGGGGCGTCCCGATCCGGGTCGGCGTACACCGCGACGCTGTCCAGGCCGGCGTCGCGGCAGGCCCGGATCACCCGGACCGCGATCTCGCCCCGGTTAGCGATCAGCACTTTCCGCAACTGTCGGGTCGCCTCGGCGGCCACGGTGCCTCCATGCATTAGTCAAGCCGTTTCCACGATCGGCCGAGTCTATGCGGAGGTTCTCACGCCAGCAGATGAGGTGGACCCGACCGAGGAGACCCACGGCGACGCCGCCGTGCACCCGGCGCGCGACGAACCCTCGACGTGGCCGGGGGGCGCGCCGACCGTCGTAGGGGGCGCCGACCTCACGCATGGCCAACTCGGCCTCGGCCAGCGCCGGCAACTCGCCGACGAAGGCCAACTCGCGAGCCAGGTCCCAGCCGTCGCGCAGCGCGCCCTGGGGCGGCCGACCCCGCGCCCACCTGCGGAATCGCTCATGCCACTGCTCACCGAGCCCCGCCGCGAGCAGCGGCCACACGGCGGCCACCTCACCCGCCCGCTTGTGCCGCAAGGATCTTGCGGCGGCGTCAACCAGCCGCTCGTCGAACCCCGCCGGCACCGGCGCGCCGGCCACCAACGCGGCGACCAACGCGGCCTGCCGGGCTCTCAATGTGGGTTTGCTCACCGCGAACCGGCCAGCGTGGTGTTGCTCACCTGTCCATCCGGCGGCGCGTCGGGCGGGGTGATCCGAGCCAGCCCGGCGGCGTCCGCGACGGCGTCCAGCTCGGCGCGCAGCTGGGCCGCCGGCGGGTAGTCGCCGTCCCGCTCCAGCAGCATCGCCGGGGCCAGCCGCGCGGCGGTGAACCGGGCGCTGAGCTGCCGCAGCAGCGCGAGTACCGGCTCGGGGGTGGGTGCGGTGTGCGTGTCGTGGTAGAGCCCGTCATGCTCGGCGCCGCCGGCCACGTGCAGGTAGGCGACCCGCTTGAGCGGCAGCCGGTCCAGCAGGTCGACCGGGTCGGCGCCCCGGTTGCGGGCGTTGGCGTACACGTTGGCGATGTCCAGCAGCAGCCAGGCGCCGGTCCGATCGAGCAGCTCGGTGAGGAACTCCGCCTCGGTGAACTCGTCATCCGGCCACTCGAACAGCGCGGCGATCGGTTCCAGCGCGAGCGGCGCGTCCAACTCCGCGCGCAGCGTCCGGACATTGCGGGCCAGCACCCGCAGCGCCTCGCGGCTGCGCGGCACCGGCAGCAGGTGACCGGCCTCCAGTCCACCCGCCCTGACAAACGCCACATGCTCGCTGACCAGCGGCGCGTCCAGGGTGGCCGCCGCCGCGACGAACTGCCGCACCCGGTGCGGGTCGAGCGGTTCGGCGCCGCCCAGGGACAACCGGGTGCCGTGCGGCACGACGGTCACCCCTCGCGCCCGCAGCTCCGCCAGCGGCAGGGGCAGCTGGCCCTGGTGGCGCAGCGACTCGGCCACCACCTCGGTGAACCGGACACCCGGTAGGTCGGTCACCAGACCGGCGATCTCCGGGCGCCAGCCTATGCCGAGACCCAACCCGGCCAACGGATTCACTGCCATCCGGGCTCACCCTCCTCCGCCGCTACTACAACTGGACCCGCCACCGCAGCTGGATCCGCCGCCGCAGCTGGATCCGCCGCCACAGCCGGATCCGGCGTCACCGCTCGAGCCGCAGTGATAGGCGGATGTGTTGACCCCGCCCCAGCCGCTGGATCGCCGCCTGGCCGAGCGGAACTGCCCGATCTGGTGGGCGAACGTCGGGTCCGCGGTCCACAGTGCGCCGGGACCGAATACTCCGACGGCCAGTGCGGCGGCCGACGGGCCGTTCGCCGTCCAGTCCGGGCGCATCGCGGGCGACAGGTACTGATATCGGCTACGAAGCCGGGACAACTCACGCGCCGCCGACCGGGTGTGGGGGCGGGTCAGGATGCGCATAAGCCGGACAATCGCGGTCACTGTGCCCGCCGCGGTGATGGCAAATGCGAGGACGCCGGGCATGCCCGAGAGCAGGGTCAGCACACCCAGTACCGGCGCCGCGAGCAGGGCAAGCAGCCTGGCCTTCAACTCTCGGGCGGCGCTGTCGTCGGCCACCAGCCCCCGCCGGAGCAGCTCGGCCCGCAGCGCGCCGAGCTGGGCGCGGACCTCCGGCGCCCCGGCCAGCTCGGTCAGCGTGACTGGCGTGGCGATCCGCGCGTGGATCGCCTGCACCAGTGGCGGAAGGGGTTCGCTCGGCAAAAGCGCCGCCTGCTCGCACCGGCCGTTCCGCGCTTGCACCAACCCGGCCGCGCGCAGCACGCTCAGGCCGGCCAGCACGGCCAGGTTCGGGCCGCCGTTCAGCTGGGCGGCCAGGTACGGGTCGTCCAGGTACGAGTCGTCCGGGGCGGCGCCGTCCGAGGTCGTCCGGAGTCGGCCACCCGATTCGCGCCAAGTCACCCCCCACACCCCCCACCGCCGCCACACCCGCCGCCGCCACCACCGCCGCCGGTCGCGCCGGCGCAGCCCGAGCTCGCCCAGACACCGGATCCGCCCGACCCGGCGACGCCGCTGAACGCCTTCTCCATGATCATCTCGCCGGCGAAGGCCGGATCGGCGGCCCACAGCGCGCCGGCGCCGAACAGGCCGACGGCGAGTGCGGCCGCGGTGGGCCCGTTGGCGGTCCAGTCCGGCTTCATGTTCGGAGACAGGTGCGGGTGTGCCGCGCGCAGCTCGGCGAGCTCGGCGTCACCGTGCGCGGTCCGGGCGGACGCCGCGAGCCGGAAGAGCAGCACCGTCAGCCCGGCGACCAGCAGCATGGCCAGCACCAGGAAACCCACCGGCTTGTCCCCGGACAGCCCGGCGACCAGGCGTGCCACGCCCAGCAGGAACAGCGCCGCCATGGCGAACTCCCAGGGCCGGCGCCGGCCGGCCGACTCGTCCCGCAGCAGGCCTCGGCGGACCAGATCGTCCCGCAGCTCGTCGAGCGCCGAGCCCACGGAATGGCGGCCGACCAGCTCGGCACGGGTCAGCGGGACCACCGCCTCGCTCAGCACGGCGCGCTCCAGGGCTGGCCGCCACTCCGAGGGCGGGATGGCCACCCGGGTACACCGCCGGTTGTACCCGCGCACCAGGCCGTCCGCGCGCAGCGAGCCCAGCGCGGCCAGCAGCGCGCGGTTCGGGCCGCCGGCCAGGTAGGCGATCAGGTAGGGATCGGACCCGGCATCCAGCGCGGGTGAACCGGCGGGTACGAGGGGGTGCCTGCGGCGGTGCCGGCTGCGCAGGGCCCCGACCAGCAGGGCGCCGGCGAGCAGTAGATAGAGCTGGAGGAAGGCCGGGCCACTGATTCCCCAGGTGTATGTACTCATCGGTACGTCCCCTTCCCGCCTGTCCCACTCGACCGGCAGAGCCGTACTTCGGGAGTGTGGGCAGCCAGCAGCCGCCAGGCCAGCTCATTGATCGGAGCTTGAGCTTCCACAGGGCAACATTTGAGGTTCGGCGGCGTTCCGCCACGTTCCGCGGGTTCGGGCCGGCCGCACTAGCCTGGGCGGCGAAGGCGGGTGGTTGGCATGGGGGGCAAGGCGGCGCGACGACGGCAGCGCGTTGCTCAGGCGCTGCTGGCCGTGCTGCTCGCCGGCCTGCTCGCGCTGGCCGGCTGTGCGACGCCGCCTGGTCCGAGCGGTCCGCCACCCACCCCGCCCGCGCCGGTGGACACCCCGGACGGTTACCAGAGCATGCTCAACCAGACCGACGACCAGCTGGCCGCGGCGTTCGCGGTGATCGGCCAGGCCCGGTCGCTGGAGGCGCTCGAGCAGGCCGTGCTGGAGGGCGCCGGGGCGGCCAGCGCCGCCAGCGAGCAGCTCACCACCAGCGGTCCGGTGCCGGTCAGCGTGTCCGGGGACAACGCGGCGCTGGCCGCCGGGCTGCGCCAGTTCGGCCGCGAGCTGGCCTACCTGAGCCAACAGATCAACCAGCGGGCGATCTGCGCCGGCCCGACCGCGCTCACCGCGATCAGCACCGCCCCGGCCATGCCCGACCTGCGGGTTGCCGGAACCCAGCTGGGCACCCCGCACAGCGACCGGCCGGCCTACCGGTGGGGCCGGGCGCTGCCCTCGCCGCACGACGCCGTGCACAGCCAGCTGCGCAACGGGGCGCTACTGGTCGACCGGCGGGCCGGCGCGGTCGGGGACGGCGTGCTGCAGGTGCGCAACAAGGCCACCAAGGACGCGGTGGCGCTGCTGGCGAAGGCTGGCGCGGTGGTGGCATCGGTGGCCGTCAACGCAGGGCAGTCCGCGCGGCTGGACGGGGTGCCGGACGGCGATTACGACCTGTACTACACGCTCGGGCAGGACTGGGATGCCGGCCTTGCCACGTTCAGCCGGCACTGCGAGTTCCACCGGTT
>DATHIT010000192.1:0-7797 GCA_035489915.1 Pseudonocardia sp.
ACCCTCACCGAACACCGCTGGGCACCCACGCAGCGCGGGCTGCGCACCCGTTCGCTGCGCACCGGAACCAGCGTCGGGTTCGGGCTGGGCCACGTGCACGACGTGATGAACACCGCCCCGGAGCCGGCGGTGAGCGTGCACGCGTACTCTCCGCCGCTGACCGCGATGTCCTACTATCAGATCGAGCCTGGCGGGCTGCTCCGGCGCACCCGCAGCGAGCTGACCAGCGCCCCGGAGGCGGCTAGCGCATGAGCGAGACTTCCGCCCGCACCCATCTCACGATCGACCAGATGCTGAACAACGCCAGGGCCCGGCTGCACCGGCTGGACGCCAGGGAGACCGCCGCCGCGGTGGCCGACGGCGCCCTGCTGGTAGACATCCGCCCGCAGTGGCAGCGCGCCACCGAGGGCGCCATCCCGGGTGCGCTGTTGATCGAGCGCAACCACCTGGAGTGGCGGCTGGACCCGACCAGCGGCGCCAGCATCCCGGAGGCGACCGACCACGACGTGGCCGTGGTGGTGGTCTGCTCGGAGGGCTACACCTCCAGCCTGGCCGCCGCCTCCCTGCAGGACCTGGGCCTGCACCGGGCCACCGACCTGATCGGCGGTTTCCACGCCTGGCGCGCCGCCCGCCTCCCGGTGGTCGCCGGTTCCTGAGCCCCACACCCGTCCCCAGCCGGTCGCGGCTGGTTGACCGCGGTGAGCCGCGCGCTCGGCGAGCGGGGAGCCGTGCGCCTGTCCATGGCGTGGTCGGCGGCCGGCGGCGGTACCGGGGTGGTGGGAGCTGGTTGGCCAGCGCTGGGGCGGGGTAACACCGTGCACGGTGTTACCGAGCTGCACGCCAGGCCGTTCCAACCATGATCAAAGCTGCCTGGTGTGCAGCTCGTGCACCGGCGGCTGGTCGCCTGCGGCGCCCCGCGCGCCACGGCGAGCCGTGTGCCCGGCGCGCGGGGGAGCGGCGCGCGCCTACCGCTGCCGGCTCCTAAGCGGCCGCCGTCCCCGAACCGGCCAGACGACGGACCCCAGCGATCACTGAGGGTTTCGTTGCGCGGTGAAGCGCGAGCCGTCAGGATGCGGCCAGCAGCGACGCCGAGCCGGGGAGCCCAATGCCTGACACCGCGGTGCCAGACCGACCGACCCACATGCACGCCGTGCTGGCCCGCTGGGCGGCCGAGCACCCGGATCGGGAGGCGCTGCGCTACGGCGAGCGGACCTGGACCTGGGCACAGCTGCTGAGCCGGGTGGCCAGGAACGCGGCCGCGCAACGGGCCGCCGGGCTCCAACCGGGTGACCGGGTGGCGGTGCTGGACCTGAACCACCCGTCCTGCCTGGAGACCACGCTGGCCTGCGCCCAGGTCGGCACCGCGAACACCGTGGTGAACTTCCGGCTGGCGCCCTCCGAGGTGGCCTATGTGATCAACGACTCCGCCGCCAAGGTGCTGTTCGTCGGCCCGGAGTTCGCCGAGTTGGTGGCCGGGGTGCGCGAGCATTTGCCGCATGTCCGCCGGGTCATCCAGGTCGGCGACCCGGGCACCCCGGGCGACGAGTACGAGGCCTGGCTGGACATCGAGCCCGACCCTGAGGTCTACCCGGCGGCCCCGGACGAGTGCTTCCTGCAGCTCTACACCTCGGGCACCACCGGGTTCCCGAAGGGCGCCATGCTCACCCACGCCGGGATGATCGCTCACTCGGCGAACGTGGTGGCGGCGGTCGGCGCCGCCCCGGAGAGCAACGTGCTGGTGGCGATGCCGCTGTTCCACGTGGGTGGCTCCAGCTACGCGCTGGTCTGCCTGTACTCCGGGGCCCGGATGGTGCTGACCCGCATCCCGGACCCGACCCGGCTGCCGGCGATCATGGAGCGGGAGAAGATCACCCACACGTTTTTCGTGCCGGCCCTGATGGCCCTGATGACCAAGGTTCCGGACGTCGGCGCGCACGACTACTCGGCGCTGCGGGTGCTCTGCTACGGCGCCTCGCCGATGCCACTGCCCGTACTGCGCGCCTCCATGAAGGTGTTCCCGAACGTGTTCATGCAGGTCTACGGCATGACCGAGGCGTGCGGTGTGATCACTGTGCTGGGGTCCGAGGAGCATGCGGACACCGCCAACGAGCACCGGCTGATCTCGGCGGGCAAGCCGATCCCCGGGGTGACCATCGAGATCCGGGACCCGAGCAGCGGCAAGCCGGTGGGCACCGGGGAGTCCGGTGAGGTGTGGGTGCGAACCGAGCAGCTGATGGGCGGCTACTGGAACAAGCCGGAGGCCACCGCGGCGGCGATCGACGAGGACGGCTGGTACCGCTCCGGCGACGGCGGGCACTTCGACGAGGACGGCTACCTCTACATCACCGACCGGATCAAGGACATGATCATCAGCGGCGGGGAGAACATCTATCCGGCCGAGTTGGAGCGGGTGCTGGCCGAGCACCCCTCGGTCGCAGACGTCACCGTGGTCGGGGTGCCCGACGACAAGTGGGGCGAGGTGCCCAAGGCCGTGCTGGTGGCCGCCGATGGACACACCGTGGACGAGGCGGAGCTGCTCGCGTTCTGCCGCCAGCAGCTGGCCTCCTACAAGTGCCCCAAGTCGGTGGACGTGGTGGACGAGCTGCCCCGCAACGCCACCGGCAAGATCCTCAAGAAGGACATCCGGGCGCGGTACTGGGAGGGCCGGGACCGCCGGACGGTGTGAGCAGACCAGCGGCTTCGCATCTCTGACCTGCATAAACAATGCGCCTGATCGGACCGGCTCGCTCAGCGACGCAGGGACGCGTCGTCGAGTGCGATGTCCATGATCTTGGCAACGCGGTGAAGATCGGCATCGTGGGACAGCAGGGTGGCGTGATGGCGCCACGCCACAGCGGCGATCATGCAGTCGAGTAGTCCTCGTGGGGTAATCCCGGCGCGTCGGCATGTGCGGTAGACGCGCGTGGCGGCGGAGAAGTCAACCGCGGCGTCGAACCGGAGCAGGTGAAACCGCAACAGCAATCGCCGTAGGTCGCGTTCCCGGGCGTCGCTGCGGGCGCCGGCAAGCACCTCCATGACCACGGGCTCGGTGTAGGCCAGGGGTCCGTCGTCGCTGATCAGCTCGGTCATGCGCTGGTCCACGGTGCTGTCGGTGGCGCGGTCGTACTCGACCCACGCGGAGGTGTCCGCGAGGATCATGCCGCACCGCGGGGGGTGCTGTCCGGGGGAATCTGCTCGATGGCGTGCGCACCGCGCATGCCCAGGGCTTCCTCGCGGGCCATGGGCTGTCCGGCCAGGTGTCGCAGCGCGAGGTTCACGGCCTCGGTTTTGGTGTGCACGCCATAGCGATCCATGATTGCTCGGACGTCATCGTCCTCGATCTCAATGTTCGTGCGCACCTTCGCCATACACGCATCGTACACGACGCGTGTATAAAGCGTGCATACGAACGGGTTTACGGTATTGCGCCGCAACGCTGTTCGCGCACTTGAACGACTGCTCCACCGCTGAAGTAGTTGATCTGGCGATTCGTCAGGCGTCTCTTGGCGGCAGCGAGCGCCGCCCTCACCTCGTCCGTCTCGATGATCTCGTGGCGGAGGCGACGAGTGGACATGCTCCGAGTGTTGCACCGCAAACCCGAAGCCCAATACCCCGATGACCGCCGGATCTTCCACAACACCTGTCGTGGTCGCTGCGCTCCACGGGCATAGCCACTGACCTGTCAGTACTACGTGCCGGCCACGCACCATCCGTCGCGGCCACGACATACCTTGCTCACATGACCAGCGGAGAGCCCTCACCCCGCGTCCGAGCAGCAACCATCAACGACATCGAGGAAGTTTTCGAACTCGCCCGCCTCATGGCCATCACGTTCGAGCCTGACCGAGGCGCCTTCCAGGCCACGTACGAGACAGTGCTGGACGCTTCAGACGCACACCTCCTCGTAGTCGACGTCAGCGGACGAGTCGGCGGCTACCTATTGGGATTCGAGCATCCCGCCTTCTTCGCCAACGGCCAGGTCGCGTGGGTCGAAGAGGTCGCGGTGCGCACCGAGCTACGCCGACACCGCCTCGGCGCGCTGCTGATGGCGACCTACGAGGACGGAGTCCGGAGCCGGGGAGGCCGTCTCGTCGCCCTCGCCACCACACGAGCGGGAGCCTTTTACGAAGCGCTGGGCTACGACAACCACGCGGCGTACTACCGGAAGCTCTTCGTCTAATGATCCTCGGGTCGAAGCCGGGAACAGCGACATCCGGGCGCGGTACCGGGAGGGCCGGGACCGCCGCCGGACGGTGTGACGGCGTCACAGTGTTATTTCGTTTTTCCGACCCTCCGACTAGGGTTGCACTATGAAACTGAGCACCCCGGTGATGTACGGCGGCAACCCGGTCGAGACGGTGAATCAGATCGTCGCGATGGAGCAGGTCGGCCTGGATACGGTCTGGCTGGCGGAGGTCTACACCTTCGACGCGCCCACCTTGATGGGCTACATCGCGGCCAAGACGGAGCGCGTGGAGATCGGGTCGGGCATCCTGCCGATCTACAGCCGGACGCCGACGCTGACCGCGATGACCGCCGCCGGGCTGGACTCGGTGTCCGGCGGTCGCGCCGTGCTCGGGCTGGGTGCGTCCGGCCCGCAGGTCATCGAGGGCTGGCACGGGGTGCCCTATGACAAGCCGCTGGCCCGTACCAGGGAGATCGTGGAGATCTGCCGCTCGGTGTGGCGCCGCGAGGTCGTCCAGCACCAGGGCATCTACAACCTGCCACTGCCCAAGGACCAAGGCACCGGGCTCGGCAAGCCGCTCAAGTTGATCAACCACCCGGTGCGCGAGCGGATCCCGATCTGGCTGGCCGCCCTGGGTGACAAGAACGTCGAGATGGCCGCCGAGATCGCCGAGGGCTGGCTGCCGTTCGTGCTCTACCCGGAGAAGCTGGACGCCGTCTGGGGTGACGCGCTGCGCGCCGGCAAGGCCAAGCGGGCCGCTGAGCTGGGCGAGCTGCAGATGACCGGGGGTGGTTTCCTGGCCATCGAGGAGGAGTTCACCGGCCACGCGACCGCCGCCGCGCGCGGGCTCGCCGCGCTGTACATCGGCGGCATGGGTGCCCGGGGCAAGAACTTCTACAACACCGTCTTCCAGCGCTACGGCTACCCGGACGTGGCGGCCCGGGTGCAGGACCTCTACCTGGACGGCAAGAAGGCCGAGGCGTCCGCCGCGCTGCCCGACGAGTTCATCGCGCACACCAACCTGATCGGCCCGCCGGAGTTCGTCAAGGAGCGGATCGCCGCGCTGCGCGAGGCCGGCGTGACCCACCTGCACGTAACCCCGGTCGGCTCCGACCCGGTCAAGCTGCTCGCCCAGGTCAAGGAGTGGATCTCGAACTGAGGCCGGCGTCCGCCCACCGCCGCGTTCGGCGACCAAGGAGCGCAGTCGTTACACTGGTCCGCTTACATCGCATGAATCACTCATGGATGGAGGAAGCGCGGATCCGGCGTCGCGTTCGATGGTGGCGGCCTTCTCCGCGCGTCAGCGATGGGACAGCAGGAGCAATGCACCGTGGTCCCGATGCTGGTGGGC
Source organism: Pseudonocardia sp. (assembly GCA_035489915.1). Taxonomy (GTDB): domain Bacteria; phylum Actinomycetota; class Actinomycetes; order Mycobacteriales; family Pseudonocardiaceae; genus Pseudonocardia. The sequence goes on from DATHIT010000192.1 coordinate 5,538, forward strand.
CTGCCGGCCGTCACCGCGCATGACGTGGCGCTCGACGCACAGGTACTCGCCGTCGATCAGGATCCCGCACACAAGCCAACCGAGCCAGGCGTGGTCACCGCGCAGCAACCCAAGCCGGGCAGCACCGTCTCGCCAGGTCACCGGGTGCACATCTGGGTCTCCAAGCCGGGGGACGGGGGAGGTGGGGGTGGCGGCGGTTCGCCGCTGCCCAGCAAACCCACCCCGCTCACCCCGGCCGGCACCAAGTAGCCCGGTCGACGCGGCTGGGGCCGGTTAGCTCATGACCTCGCTGGCCATGCCTCGCATCGCCTCGACGATGGCCGGCGGCGCGATGTCCGGGCTGCCGGCGCGATAGGGCGGCTCGGGCTGGTACTCGACGCCGAGCTGGATCACCGACCGCGTCCAGCGCGGTGAACCGGTCAAAGAGCAAGGTCGCGATCTGCATGACGCTCCTTGGGTTGCCTGGTGATACCGGGTTGGAACCGGCGGCGATACTCCGCCGGGCTGAGCGAGAGCACCCGCAGGAACGCCCGCCGCATGGCCTCCGGCGTGCCGTATCCGCAGGCCTTGGCGGTTTCCGTGATGCTGTCCGCGGTGTCCTCCAGCCGCCGCCGGGCGGCCTCCAGGCGGACCTGGTCGACGTAGCGCCCCGGCGGCACACCGACCTCGGCGGCGAACGCCCTGGCGAACTGCCGGGGGGACAGGTGCGCCCGCTGGGCCAGGGTCTCCACCGACAGGTCCGCGCCAGGGTGCTCGGTGATCCAGCGCTGCACCTCGCGCAGCGGATCACGCTGCGCCACCTGAGCGGCCAGCTGGGCGCTGAACTGGGCCTGGTTGCCCGGCCGGCGCAGGAACACCACCAGGTCCCTGGCGACGGCCAGTGCCGCGTCGTGGCCCAGATCCTCCTCGACCAGGTCCAGCGCCAGGTCGATGCCGGCGGTCACGCCCGCCGAGGTGGCCAGGCCGCCGTCCCGGATGAAGATCGGCTCGGCGTCCACCTCGACCTCGGGGTACCGCTTGGCCAGCGAGGCGGCGTAGGCCCAGTGCGTGGTGACCCGCCGACCGGCCAGCAGGCCAGCCTGGGCGAGCAGGTACGCCCCGGTACACACCGACACCAGCCGCCCGGCCTTCGGCGCGTGCAGCCGCAGCCAGTCGATCAGCGCGGGGTCCGCCTTGCGGGAACCCAGCCCGCCGGGCACCACCAGCAGGTCGGGCGGATCGATCCGGTTCAGGTCCTCGTCCGGGGTGATCAGCAGCCCGCTGGAGGTGCGGATCGGCCGGCCGCCGAGGCTCGCGGTGCGGACCTGGTAGGCGGGCTGGCCGCCGGCGTGGTGGGCCGCCCACCAGTTGTCGGCGCCGATGAACACCTCCATCGGGCCGGTGACGTCCAGGCTCTGCAGGTCGGGGAAGAGCACGAACACCACCGTGCGAGTCGCCATGCCCCCGATGCTGCTCCGATTGGCGGATGGCAGCAATGCCGAAAACCCCACCTTTTCTGCCATCCCCGTCGGGGGTGGCGGTGCGGACTCAGCGGCGGGCGGGGTGTTTGGCCAGGAGGTCGGCGAGGGGGAGGTCGAGGTTCTCGGTGACCCAGCGCACGGCGGTCAGCGTGGGGTGGCCCTCGGCCAAGAGGGCGACGTCGGTGCCCGGCTGGGTGGTGCCATCCGGCCCGAGCAACCGCACGCCGAGGTTGCCGTCGTCGTGGTTGACCACGGTGGTGTGCATCCGGCCCTGGGTGGCCAACGGGGCGACCCGGGTCTCGCCGAGCTCGGCGGCGGGCAGATCCGGCACGTTCAGGGTGAGTACGGTGCCCGCCGGGGTGGCCGCCAGGAGCTGGAGCACCTCGGGTACCAGCGCCGCGGCCACGTCCCAGCCGGGCGGCACGTCCGGCGGGGTGTCGTCGCAGTCCAGGGATACGGCCAGCGCTCGGACGCCCAGCCGCCCGGCGGTGAGCGCGGCGCCGACCGTGCCGGAGTGCAGGATCGCGTGCCCGAGGTTGGCTCCCTCATTGATTCCGGAGAGCACCAGCGAGGGCGGTTCGGGGAACCAGCCGCGGATGGCCGCGAAGGAAATGAACGCCGGCTGCGCGCCCACGCCGTAGGCCGGAACTCCCTCGAGCCCGGGCAGCTCGTGGCGCTCCACCGGCACCCGCCCGTTCCGCTGCGACGTGGTGATCGACGTGCCGGCGCCGCTCGCCTGCGCACTCGGCGCGGCGACCACGACGCGCTGGCCGTCGGCCACCGCGGCCGCCGCCAGCGCG
>DATHIT010000193.1:0-4632 GCA_035489915.1 Pseudonocardia sp.
CACGCCGGATCCGGCCTCGGCCATCTCCAGCATCTCCTCGTGCCGGATCGTGGCAAGCGGGCGCGCGTCCGGAACCACCCTCGGATCGGCGGTGAACACCGCGGGCACGTCGGTGAAGATCTCGCACTCGGAGGCGCCCAGCGCCGCGGCCATCGCGACCGCCGAGGCATCCGAACCACCCCGGCCCAGGGTGGTCACGTCGCCATCGGCCGATACCCCCTGGAAGCCGGTGACCAGCACGATCGAGCCCTGGGCAAGCGCGTCGTGGATGCGCCCCGGGCGGATCTCCCGCAACCGTGCGTTGCCGTGACGGTCATCGGTCCAGATGCCGGCCTGCGGCCCGGTCAGCGACACCGCGTGCCCGCCGAGCTCGGCGATCGCCATCGAGGCCAGTGCAACCGAGATCGACTCGCCGACCGACAACAGGGCGTCCAGCTCGCGCAGCGGCGGCCGCGCGGACATCTGGTAGGCCATCGCGGACAGCTCGTCGGTCGACTTGCCCATCGCGGACAGCACCGCGACGACACCCCGACCGGACCGGCTCGCGGCCACCATCCGCCCGGCGACCACGCGCAGCCGCTCGTGATCCGCGACGGACGTCCCGCCGAACTTCCACACCAGCGGCGCGGCCGGCTCGACAGGGGACGGTGCCTGCTCGCCGTTCTCGTGGTCATTCATGGTGCTCATGTCTCCTCTTCCTGATTGCGGGATTTCCGCTCGGAAGACGTTCGGGCCCGGGCGTTCAGCCGAGGCGAAGAAGATCGGTTCCGGCACTTCCAGGGACACCACACGTCCCACGCGGCTTCCGCGTTCGACGACGTGCGGGCGATCACACAGCTCCGCGCGCTCGGCCGCCTGCCCCTGGCCGATGACACCTGAGTTGCTAAGCACCACACCAACGTAGCAATACAAAACCACAGCGAGCTCTCAGCTGTGACATAACCTCAGTGAGCTGACACACGCCAGGACCTTGACAGGTACGTTGACATCACTATGCGAGCAGATGCGGCGCGTAATCTGAATACGGTCCTGCAGACCGGCGCCCGACTGCTGGCCGAGGACCCGACCACCACCATCGCCACGATCGCCGCCGAAGCGGGGGTCGACCGGCGAACCGTTTACCGGCGTTTCGCCAGCAGGGAGGCGCTCCTCGCGGCCGTGTTCGACGCACGGCTGGACGCCGCTGAGCAGGTCTTTGTCGAGTCCAGATTGGACGAAGCGCCGATCGCGGTGGCCCTGCACCGGTTTATAGAAGGAATCGTCCCAGTGATCCGCAGGTATCCACTGGACGTCGAGCTGATGCGCAGCGAGGTCGAGGCGTACGACCGGCTGGCGGCGCACCGCGAGCGGTTCCGGGTGTTCGTCCAGCGGGCCGTCGGCGAAGGCTTCTTCCGGGGTGACCTTCCGGATGGCCTGGCCAGACTGATGCTGTTCCAGATCGTGGACACCGTGGCCCGCAAGTTCCCTGAGATCGAACCGGCCGAGGCGGCCGATCTCATCGTCCATTCCATAGTCTCCGGAATAGGGCCGCCCTGATCACCAGTTGCCTGACCACAGACTCGTGCGGTGCTCGGAAGGCACGGCCAGCGGGCCGGCACCGAGGTTTCCATCGCTGTAGAAAGGATCACAATGCGGCCATCGGCAAGCATGGTGGGAGTAATAGCGGCCGTTTCGGCCATGGTTCTTACGGCGTGCGCCTCGCCGAGCCAGTCGGCGGGTGGCGGCGGTTCGCCCGGCGCGCTGGACGGAGTCTGGCGCACTGACGGCTACGGCTGGGTCATCTCCGTCAAAGGCGGGCAGGCGCAGACCTACGACACCACCGCGATCAGCTGCCTACCCAGCCAGACCACCGACCAGATCGGCCAGCCCGGCCCGGACGGCACCGTGCAGTACGCCCACAAGGGCGTCGCGGTGGAGACCCTGCGCCCGACCGCCAACGGCCAGGGCGAGCTGCGCCTGCTGGGTACCGCCGCCGACATCGACCTGACTCGTGTGCCGGCCCTGCCCGCCGCCTGTGGCCGCCCGGTGACCAACGATCCGCTGACCAACTTCGACATCTTCTGGCAGACCTTCAAGGAGAACTACAACTCCACAGTCAGCAAGAACATCGACTGGAACGCCGTCCGGGACAAGTACCGGCCGATGGTCACCGCCAGCACCACGCCGGATCAGCTGTACCAGATCTTCGTCGACATGATCACGCCGCTGGGCGACGCACACGCCTTCATTCAGGGGCCGGGCGGCAACTCTTTCTCCCCGAAACGGCCGGGCACCCGTGACGAGGACAACGTCTCTCGCAAGGACGCGACCACCGACGTGAACCAGCACCTGACCAAGGACCTCGGCGTGACCGACATCCAGAACTTCGCCAACGGCAGGATCTCCTACGCGGACCTGCCCGGCGGGATCGGATACCTGCGGATCACCTCGTTCGAGAGCTATGGCGGCGACCACAACGTGTTTGCCGACAACAGCCCCATTCTGGCCAACGCGCTCGACCAGATCTTCACCCCAGCCCGGGTGAAGGCATGGCGCGGCCTCGATATCGACGTCAGCTTCAATACCGGCGGAGACGACGAGCTCGGGCTGCAGGTCGCCTCCCGGCTGACCAACACCGCGTACACCGCCTACTCCAAGCAAGCCCGCAACGATCCGAACGACCCGACCAAGTACGGCCGGCTAAGGCCGGTCACCGTCACACCCTTCAACGGCCCTCGCTACACCGGACCGGTCCGGGTGCTGATCAGCGACCTCACCGTGAGCGCCGGAGAGACCTTCACCGAGGCGATGCTGGCCCGTACCCCGGCGCCCACCCTGGTCGGGCAGACCACCCAGGGCGTCTTCGCCGACGACATGACACGCCAGCTGCCCAACGGCTGGACGTTCACCCTCGGCAATGAGCAGTATTACGCCGCCAACGGCCACGACTACGAGGGCGCCGGCATCCCGCCCAACATCCAGGCCCCGGTGTTCAGCAAAGCCGAACTTGCACAGAATGCTGACACAGCTCTGGACACACCGTGGTGACACGCCGCATTGTGAGTCCGCACGCCACGAACACGTGTCGGTGCAGGCTCGAGGCGCGTCCGCACAGGATAGTGAGCAAGCACTCGTCCGCCACTACTAACCTTCACACAACCGTGGCAGTATTATGGACACATAAAACCACTGTGTGACAAAAGACCACGTGAGCTGCCACACCCCAGTCCTGTGAGATGACATGCGAGCAGATGCGATCCGCAACCTCGATGCGGTCCTGGAGACCGGCGCCCGGCTACTGGCCGAGGACCCGAGTACCAGCATCGCGACCATCGCCGCTGAGGCCGGAGTGGACCGGCGCACGGTGTACCGACGCTTCGCCACCCGTGAAGCCCTGCTCGCCGCCGTGCTCCACAAGAAACTCGACGCGGTGGACGAGGCGCTCGCCGACGCCCGGCTCGAGTCGGCCCCGCCCGCCGTGGCACTGCACCGGTGGGTGGAGGGAATCATCCCGGTGATCCGCCGGTATCCGATCGACATCCCCCGGATGTGCTGCGAGAACGACGAGGACACCGCCGTCTTCGACCGGATGGAGGGCCAGCGCGACCAGTTCCAGGCGTTCGTCCAGCGGGCCATCGACCAGGGCGTCCTGCGCAGCGGCCTACCCGAGGGGCTGCCCCACGCGCTGCTGCACCAGATGGTCGGCCTGATGGCCCGCCAGTTCCCGGACATCGAACCGGCTCCGGCCGCGGACATCGTGGTGGACGCGATGCTCGGGGGAATCGGCCAGCCCTAAGGCCCGCCGCGCTTACACCGCCGCCGCCGTGCTTACGGCGGCGGCGGTCGTGGTTACGGCGCACAGGCCGCCCGCCCGCTCACACAGCCCGCGGCACGCTCACACAGCCCGCCGCGCGCTCACACAGCTGCCCGACGGGCTGTGCCGAGCCACCCGCGCTGTGCGAGGAAGGGCAACGTCGCGAATCGCGGCGGCGTGTTCGGCTGTGGCCGCCGCTGTCGCATCCGCCGTCGAGCTGCCTCAAGTTGCCCAGCTACACAGCGGGCAGGCTGTACACGCGCAAGACCGGCTTCCGGTGCAGCTCGGCAACGCCAGGCAGGTGTCGGGCCCCGTTCACCCGAGACGCCGCCCGGCTGGGCGCCCGTGGCTGGGTGAGCATGAACCCGCCCGCCGCGGGCGGCCGCCGCGATGTCCGCCACCCGGGCGTCCATGGCCGCCGGAAGGGTTGAAGTCCTTGTCGATGTTGACTTAGCTTGTTACCCGGCCCACCGCACACTGATCGCCCGCTCCAGGCCGGTGAACTGGGAGAACGCCCTCCGTTGGACGGGTTTCTCGCTGTGCCCATTCGACGAGGAGGACCGCCAGTGACGGACACGGTCAGCGGCGCCGGCCCGGGCCACCTCGACCGTGCCGATCCCGGCGAGCCGACCGATTGGGACCGGGTGTTCCGGCCCCGGGCGGTGGCCTTGCTCGGCGCCACCGGCCGAGCGGACGCGCCGATGGCACGACCGCTGCGCTGGCTGACCGAGCGGGGCTATGCCGGCAACGTCTATCCGATCAACCCGAAGTACGCCGAGCTGGGCGGGGTGCCCTGCTACCCGAGCCTGGCGGCGGTGCCCGAGCCGATCGACCTGGTG
>DATHIT010000194.1:0-2423 GCA_035489915.1 Pseudonocardia sp.
CAGTTCGAGCAGTCGCTCGCCGGACAGCACGATATTGGTGACCGAGACCGAGACGGCGGCCACCGCGCGGCCGGAGGCGTCCCGCACCGGAGCGGCGATGCAGTTCACCGACGGCTCGTTCTCCTCCCGGTCCTGACCCCAGCCTTGGACCATGGCCTGGGCCAGCTCGGCACGGAAGGCGTCGGTGTCGGTGATCGTGTTCGGGGTGGCCGGCGCGAAGCTGAGCAAACCCAGCAGGTCGTTGAGCTCGCCGGCCGGAAGGTCGGCGACCAGCACCTTGCCGGCCGCCGTGGAGTACACCGGGGCGCGCAGCCCGATCCGCGACGCCATCCGCACGTGGTCGTGCGACTCCAGCTTGTCGATGTAGACGACCTCGGTGCCGACCAGCTCGGACAGGTGCGTGGTGTGCCCGTGCTCGCGGTTGAACGCGGCCAGGTGCGGGGCGGCGATGCCGCGCACCTCGCGCTGATCCAGGCCTCGGGAGGAGAGCTCGTGAACCCGGGCGCCCAGGTGGTAGCGATGGCCCCGGTCGCGGAACACGAAGTGCTCTTCGGCCAACGTGCGCAGCAGCCGCAGCACCGTGGTCTTGTGCACGCCCAGCGCGCTGGCCAGCTCGTCCAGGGTGGCCGGGCCGTCGCCGAGGTGGCCGAGGATCCGGATGGCCTTGCCCAGGCTCTGGCTCACCGCCGCTCCCCCTCCGACCACGACCCGGGTCACATGCTTCCCGTTGACCGGCTGCGGGCGCCGATGCTACAACCTGCTGAGCACATAGTGCAATGCACGTTGCATATCACGCAATGCTGCAGCTCAGAGCGATCTGGAAGGACGCGACATGAGCCGCGCAACCACCCAAGCCAGCTCCGGCGGCCCCGGCAGCACCGCGCTTGCCGCGCTGTCCGGGTATCCGCTCACCGGGCTGGAGAAGTCGCTGCCGTCGACGGCCGAAGGTCGTACCGTCGCGGAGTTCCTGGCCAGCCGGCCCCGGCTATCCGAGTTCCGCACCCCGCTACTCACCCTGGACGCCGCCGCGCTGGAGCACAACCTCATTCGGATGGCCGGCTGGTGCGCCGAGCGCGGGCTGGGCCTTGCCCCGCACGGCAAGACGACCATGGCTCCGGCGCTCTGGGAACGGCAGCTGCGCGCCGGCGCCTGGGGCATCACCTTGGCCAACCCGTCTCAGCTGCGGGTGGGGATCCGGTTCGGGCTGCGCCGGATCCACCTGGCCAACGCGCTGGTGGATCCGGGCGCACTGGCCGAGCTGGCCGGGGCGCTGGACGCCGACCCGGAGCTCACCGTGCACAGCTGGGTGGACTCGGTGGACACGGTGGCGGCGATGGACGCCGCGCTGGCCGCGCTGCCGACCTCACCGGGGCGCGCGCTGTGCGTGCTCGTCGAGCTCGGCGCGCCGGGTGGACGCACCGGCGTCCGCGGCGTGGCCAGTGCCCGGGCGGTGGCTGCCTCGGTCGCCCAGAGCCGGTACCTGCGGCTGGTCGGCGTCTGCGGGTACGAGGGCGCGCTGGCGCACGACCGGTCCTCCGCTGGGTTGGCGGCGGTCCAGCGCTACCTCGAGGAGCTGGCCGAGCTGCACCGCTCGCTGCGCGCCGACGGCGTCTACCCGGACGGCCAGGCGGTGGTCAGCGCCGGGGGCAGCGCCTACTTCGAACAGGTGGCCGAGGTGCTCGGGCCGCTGGCCGGGCCGGACACCCAGGTGCTGCTGCGCTCCGGTGCCTACCTGATCCACGACGACGGCTTCTACCGGGGAATCTCCCCGCTCGCGGCATCCAACGGTGCCACCGGTGGGCCGCCGCTGCGCTCGGCGATGCACGCCTGGGCGCGGGTGGTGTCCCGGCCGGAGCCCGGCCTGGCGCTGCTGGACGCCGGCAAGCGGGACGTCCCGTACGACGAGGGGCTGCCCCAACCGCAGCTGGCCGCCGACCGGCTCGGCGGGCCGACCCGGCCGCTGGCCGGCGAGATCAGCGCGGTCAACGATCAGCACGCGTTCCTGCGGCTGGACCCGGACACCCCGCTGCGGGTCGGCGAGGTGGTGCGGCTGGGGCTGTCCCACCCGTGCACCGCGTTCGACAAGTGGCGGTGGATCCCGGTGCTGGGCGATAGCGCGGACGGAACCGAGGCCGACCCGGTGGTCACCGATCTCGTCCGCACCTTCTTCTGATGAGCCCGCGCACCCTGATCCGGCACGCCGCGGTCATCGACGGCACGGAGACCGCCCGCTACGCCGCCGACGTGCTGGTTGCCGACGGCCGGATCAGCGCGATCGAGCGGACGCTGCGGCCCCGGGACGCGCTGGCCGACCGGGTGATCGACGCGGACGGACTGGTGCTCGCGCCCGGTTTCATCGACATGCACGCCCACTCCGACCTGGCGCTGGTGACCGACCCGGTGCACCTGGCCAAGCTCAGTCA
>DATHIT010000195.1:0-7978 GCA_035489915.1 Pseudonocardia sp.
CGATCGCTGTCATGAATGGGTGCGCGCGCGATCACGGACCTCGATGGCCCAGACAAGATCGGCGCGGGACACGGCCCCGGCGAGTCGTCCATCGCGCAGCACGAAAGCGTGGGGCCGTCCACTCGCGTCGAGCCGGGCCAGTGCCTCCTCGACCGTTTCTCCGGTTCCGAGGGCGAGTGGTGGGGGCCCGGCCACCTCGCCCGCGGGAGTGTCCGGCCCGTGGCGCGCGAGCTCCGACTGGAGGACGAGCGGGTCGAGCGCCCCGAGGATCTCCGTCACCGCGGTGGCGAACGCCCGGTCTCGGCGGGGGAGTACGACGGGCAGCAGGGCCTGGTGGCGAGCGGGCCCGGCGGCGATCGCGGCGGCTTCGCCCAGCGGGGTCCGAGTGGTGACGGTGTGCACGGCGCCCACGACACCGGCGTCGGCGAGCAGGCCGGTCCGGTCGTCGTCGAGGAACCCGAACCGGCGCAGCCAGGTCGGCGAGTGGTACTTCGACAGGTAGGCCCGGCCCGAGTCGGGCAGGATCGCGACGACGGTGTGCTCCGGGCCGAGGCCGCTCGCCACCCGCAGCGCGGCGGCGGTGGCGAGTCCGGAGGAACCGCCGACGAGGATGCCCTCCTCGCGGGCGAGTCGGCGCACGGTGGTCAACGACTCTCGGTCGGAGACGGTCTCGATGCGGTCCAGGACCTCGGGGTGATAGGACAGCGGCCAGATGTCTTCGGGCGTGTCCGGATGCAGGTAGTGGCCGGCCGCCTCGACAAAGAACGGGCTGCCGTCGCCACCGTGGTACACCGAGGTCGCGGGATCGGCGCCCACCACGGTGACCCGCCCGTTGCTGACCTCCTTGAGATGGCCGCCGGCACCCGAGATCGTGCCGCCGGTGCCGATGCCCGCCACCAGATGGGTCACGGTGCCGCCGGTGTCCACCCAGATCTCGGGGCCGGTGGTGGTGCGGTGCGCGGTCGGGTTCGCGGTGTTGTCGTACTGGTTGGCCAGCCACCCGCCAGGGATCTCCGAGGCGATGCGCTCGGCGAGCTTCGCCACGTGCTCCGGGTGGTTGCGGGGCAGGATGGACGGGGTCTGCACCACCTCTGCCCCGTACGCCTGGAGGGCGTCGATCTTCTCCACCGCGATGGAGTTCGGCACCACGACGATCAGCCGGTAGCCGAGGACGGCAGCGGCCTGGGCGAGACCGATGCCGGTGTTGCCGGACGTGCCCTCGACGATCGTGCCGCCTGGTCGCAGCTCGCCCGCCTGCTCGGCCGCCGCGACCATTGCCGAGGCCGCGCGGTCCTTCACCGAACCGCCGGGGTTGAGGTACTCGAGCTTGACCAGAACGCGTGCGGCGATGCCCTGGGTCAGGCGCTGCAGCTGGACCAGAGGTGTGCCGCCGACGAGGTCGAGCAGGGAGTTGTGCACGGGCATGGTGTCCTCCGAGGGACCGGCCATGGGGTCATGACGGGGCTTCGCCGGTGGGCGCGGTGATCGGTGGCCTGGCGTCGGAGAGCCCGAGGTGCTCGCGCAGCGTGGTGCCCTCGTACTCGGCGCGGAAGGAGCCGCGTTCCTGCAGCAGCGGGACGACGGTGTCGGCGAACCCGTCGAGGCCGCCCGGGGTGATGTGGGGCACGAGGACGAAGCCGTCGCTCGCGTCGGTCTGCACGAACTCGTCGATGGCGTCGGCCACCTGCGCGGGGGTGCCGATGAACGACTGGCGGGCGGTCACGGCGATGATCAGCTCCCGGATCGAGAGCTGCTTCGCCTCGGCGAGCGCCCGCCACTCCCGTGCCGTGGCCAGCGGGTCGCGGTACATCCGGACGCTCGCGCGGCCCCGGGCGATCGTGTTCTCACCGACCAGCGGGTCGACCGTCGGCAGCGGCCCGTCGGGGTCGTAGGAGGACAGGTCGCGGTTCCACAGCTGTTCAAGGAACTTGATCGCGGTCTGGCCGCTGACCTGCTGGTGGCGGACGTGGTTGGCGCGCTCCTCGGCCTCCGCCGCGGTGTCGCCGAGCACGAACGTCGCCGCGGGAAGGATCTTGAGCTCGTCGGCGGTGCGGCCGTAGCGGGCGAGGCGGCCCTTCACGTCGGCGTAGAACGCCCGGCCGGCCTCGAGCGTGCCGTGCCGGCTGAAGATGGCGTCGGCGCTCGACGCGGCGAACTCGCGGCCCTCGTCGGAGTCGCCGGCCTGCAGGATCACCGGGCGGGTCTGGGGGCTGCGCGGTACGGCGAACCGCCCGGAGATGTCGAACTGGTCGCTGTGCACGGCGAACCGCCCGGCGTCCGGGTCGGCGAGGAAGACCCCGGACTCGGCGTCGGCCACGATCTGGTCGCCGCGCCAGGAGTCGAACAGCGCCCAGGTCGCGGCGAGGAACTCCTTGGCCCGCAGGTAGCGCTTCTCCTTCGGCAGGAAGCCACCGCGGCGGAAGTTCTCGCCGGTGAACTCGTCCCACGACGTGACGACGTTCCACGCCGCCCGCCCGGCCGACAGGTGGTCGAGGGTGGCGAACTGGCGGGCGATGTCGTACGGCTCGTTGAAGGTGGAGTTGATCGTGCCGGCGAGGCCGAGGCGCTCGGTGACCGCGGCCAGCGCGGTCAGCACGGTGAGGGTGTCCGGCCGGCCGACGACGTCGAGGTCGTAGATCAGGCCGTTCTGCTCGCGCAGGCGCAGCCCCTCGGCCAGGAACAGGAAGTCGAACTTGGCCCGCTCGGCCGTCTGCGCGAGATGGACGAAGGACCGGAAGTCGATGTGGCTGCCGGCGTCGGGGTCGCTCCAGACGGTGGTGTTGTTCACCCCGGGGAAGTGCGCGGCCAGGTGGATCTGCTTTCGGGTGCTGCTCATCGGAGTCCTTCCGGCTCAGGCCGCGGCGTAGCGGTTGGCGGGGCGGGGCAGGCCGAGCAGGCCACGGAGGGTGTCGGCCTCGTAGGTGGTGCGGAACGCGCCCCGCCGTTGCAGCTCGGGCACGAGGCCGCGGGTGATCTGCTCCAGGTCGTGCGGGATCGTCGCCGGCCGCAGCCGGACGCCGCTGAGGCCCGCCTGGTGCCAGAGCTGGACCAGATCGGCGAGCTGCGCCGGAGTGCCGGTGAACACGTGTGCGTCGCTGACGTAGTCGTGCCCGAGCCGCGCGTCCAGGCGGCCCTTGCGGTCCTGCGCCGCGCTCGGGTCGGCGTCGAGGAACACCACCACGTCGCCCAGGACGTGCACGGTGTCGTCGGCCCGCCCCGCGGCGGCCTGCTCGGCACGGACCTCCGCGAGGATCGTGCGCGCCTCGGCCGCGTCGCGGGGGGTGATGAAACCGAGGTCGGCGGCCCGCCCGATCAACCGGTAAGCCACCGTCCGGTGCCCGAGCGCGCTCACGATCGGCTGGCCCTGCGGCGGGCGGGGGGTGATCGAGGGACCTCGCACCGAGAAGTGCGGGCCGGCGAAGTCGATGTAGTGCAGCTTGTCGCGGTCGACGAACCGCCCGGTGGCCGCGTCGCGGATCTCGGCGTCGTCCTCCCAGCTGTCCCAGAGCCGGCGGACGACCTCGACGTAGTCGGCGGCCTCGTCGAACAGCTCGGCGAGCGGCCCGCCGGACACGTCCGCATCCTCGAGGCGCAGCGGCGGGATGTCGCGGCGGCCGAAGAGCGCGGCCTCGTCGGGGCGGGAGGAGACCCGGACCCGGATGCCGGCGCGCCCGGTGCTGACGTAGTCCAGCGTGGCGATCGCTTTGGAGGCGTGGAAGGGCTCGGTGTGCGTCACGACCGTGGTCGGGACGAGCCCGATGTGCCTGGTCAGCGGGGCGACCCTGGCCGCGATCAGCACGGCGTCGAGGCGGCCGCGCACCTGGTCGGTGCGGTCGTCGGGGCCGGCGGGGCTGGAGGACTGCAGGGCGAGGGAGTCCTCGATGGTGACCAGGTCCAGCAGCCCGGCCTCCGCCTCCTGGACGAGATCGGTCCAGTATTCGGCGGTGAGCAGCGCCGCGGGCCGGGCGCGAGGCTCCCGCCAGGCCGCGGGATGCCAGCCGGCGCCCTCGAGCGCGACAGCGAGGTGCAGTGACGGGCCAGGCAGCGACGGGTCAGGCATGGTCGGCGTCCTTCCGGATTCGGGCCGGGGGGTCCGCGCGGGGCGCACCCACACGACGAGATGGAGGTGGGCAGCACTCTCGCCGCCCCGGACCACCAGATCAGGGTCGTCAGAACCCGGGAGGGGAGCCGAGCCCGTCCAGCCAGCGACGTGCCACGAGCACACGCACCGGACCGGGCATCTCTCGACCTTCCAGGGGATCAACTCTCATGCGGATCGACACGGACCCACCTGCACAGTAACCGCACCCGACCCGGCGGGGGGAGCGTGAACCACAGCACACGAGCGCAGGGAATATCCGGGCGGCAGGCCGCGCGGATCCGCAGCGGCCGGGCATCTCGCCCGGTGAGGTTGTCGCGGCAACACCGGCGGGCATGTCGTTGCCAAACCGACAGCACGAACCCGGCGTAACCCCAACCATTAATAGGCTTGGGCCGAGCACGGCCTGATGGCCTTAGTTGAACGCCTCCATCGCCAGCTGCGGCGCCACCGTGGCGCCGACGAGCTGATAGGGCAGTTCGAGTTGCTCGAGCACCGGGACCAGCTCTCTGGCTGGCGTCGGTGCGGCGACGCTCAGCCGGTGCGCACGGGCGACAGCGGCGCGGCCTTGATGCTGAGCGTTCCCGCGACGTCGAATGCCTCGTGCAACTCGATCGAGCCGTCGATGCAGCCAGTGGTGATCGCTAGCACGGCGGCCGTCGGATCGCCCATCACCTCGTAAACCACCAGATATTCGTGCGGCAGCGGCGCCGAGCTGTCCACCAACGACCCGGCGGCGGTGGCGTCGACCCCGATCGGACTGAGCCGGAAGCGCTGGGCCGAGACCACCATGGGCAGGGCCAGGACCTGTGGTAGGTGTGTGTTGTCGTACCAGTCGTTGAACTCCGCGTCGCGGCCTGGCGTCGGGTTTGTGTAGACGAGCAGGCTGGTGGTCTCCATGGCCCGGTCTCCTCTGTCCAGTCGGGGGACTGATCGATCAGTCGAAGATCACAACGCCGCGGATGTTCGTGCCCGCATGCAGATCTCGGTAGCCCTGCGCCACCTGGTCGAGCGAGTAGGTCGTGGTGATCATGTTGTCGAGATCGAACTGGCCCTCCTGGTACAGCCGCAACATCTTGGGGATGTCATAGGTCGGGTTCGATGCGCCGAACAGTGCGCCCTGGATGCGCTTCTGGAAGAACGTCAGCTCGGGGAGGGGGACCGGGATGCCTACCGCATCGGATTTGCTGACCGAGGTGACCACGACCGTGCCGGCCTTGCGCAGGGTCGAGAAGGCGTCGGCGATGTGCTGGCCGGTGACCACGCCGACGGTCACGATCGCCGCGTCCGCGCCCTGACCGTTGGTGAGCCCGCGGGCGACGTCGCCGGCCTCGGCAATCGTCTGCACCGCGTGGCTGGCGCCGAGTTTGACGGCGAAATCCCGTTTGAACGCCAGGGGGTCGACCGCGATCACGTGGCTGGCTCCCGCGTGCAGGGCTCCCTGCACCGCGCTGCTGCCGATGCCACCGATGCCCATCACGATCACGGTGTCGCCGATCCTGACGGCCGCCGAGTTGACCGCCGAGCCCCACCCGGTGCACACACCGCAGCCGAGCAGGCTGACCTTGTCCAGCGGCGCGCTCTTGTCGATCTTGATGGCCGCCTGGGCGCTGACCGTGCTGTACTCCGAGAAGGTGCCGAGGCCGCCCATCTGGCCCACTGGTGCGCCGTCCTCGGTCAGCCGATAGCTGCTCGGGTCGTCCGGCCGAGCTCCGGTCTGCATGGCGATGCCTTGGTCGCACAGGTTCTGCATCCCGGCGGCACACCACCGGCAACGCCCGCACACGGCCAGGTAGGAGAAGATGATGTGATCTCCGACGGAGAGCTCACTCACCCCGTCGCCGACCTGTTCCACGATCCCGGCCCCTTCGTGCCCACCGACGACCGGGTAGATCGCGTACGGAATGTCGCCGGTCGCCACATGGTCGTCGGAATGACACAGTCCGGCCGAGACGAGGCGGACCAGCACCTCACCGCTGCGCGGTTCGTCCAGCCGCAAAGTGGCGGTCTCGTACTCGCCGGGGGTACCGCGAACAACCGCGGCGCGGGTTGTGATCGGCATGCCGCTCCTGGTGTCGACGTGGTCGACGTGGTCGGCGCACCAGACGCCGCATCGGACCGCCTATTAATCTAATGCTGTTAGATATAGATGACAAGGACGCACACGATCGAGGCGAGCCCGGCTCGTCTATGGCGTTGAGCCGTCCGTCGCCAAGGCCACCACTGTGAGAGGCCGGAACGACCCCGGCGTAACCCCACTATTAATCGATCGTTGTTTGATATGTCCTTCACGGGCCTCGTCTTGTCAGGTATCGGGAGTGGGGATGGAGCGGTGAGGTCGTACTTGATCGCCCTGTGCGGCGTCTCTCTGATACTCAGCCTCAGTTGCCTGGTCCCGAATTTGAAGGCTTGGGCCGAGCCGGCATCCAGCGGTGACCCGCACTGCGCCGAGATCGAGGTACCGACGGGCGACCTGGAGATCGCCGGGACGCTCTGTTCGCCGCGCGGCCGCACGCCGCGCACGGTGATGGTCCTGTTGCCCGGCGCCACGTACAACGCGCGGTACTGGGACGTCGGGATTCAACCGGAGGTCTACAACTTCCGACTGGCGATGAACCGTGGCGGCTACAGCACCGTCGCGGTCGACCGACTCGGCACCGGCCGAAGCTCGAAGCCGGCCAGCCCCGGCGTCACTATCCAGCGGCAGAGCGACGCCGTGCACGCGCTCATCGGCGCACTTCGCGCCGGGCTCCCCGGGCATCCCCGGTTCTCCTCGGTCATCCTGGGCGCGCATTCGCTCGGCAGCACGATCACTATCACCGAGGCCGCCGAGCACCGGGATGCGGACGCAGTCCTGCTCACCGGCTTCAGTCATGCGCCAAATCCGGTCGGCCTCGGTGCGCTCTTCGCCAGCCTGGTGCCTGCCACAACCGACCGGCGCTTCACTGGACGGGACCCCGGGTACTTGACCACCCGCCCGGGCACCCGTCAGGTGATGTACGGCCGCTCGGACGTCACGCCGCAGGTCGCCGCCTACGACGAAGACACCAAGGACGTGGTCAGCGCGGCGGAAGTTCCTGGAGCGGTCGTCACCACGCCACCGGCGCCCTCTGGGCCGCTCGCGCTCGACGCCGCCCTCGACGCGGCCAGCGTGCCGAGTACAAACCGCATCACAGCACCGGTGCTGCTCGTCGACGGGAGCGATGACCGGCAGTTCTGCCAGCCCGCGATCGGGAACTGCGCAGACTCTGCCGCGCTCGATGCCAACGAACGCCGGTACTTCGGCCGTTCCGCCGCCTTCGACGCCCGAGTGATCGCCGGCTCCGGGCACGCCCTCAACCTGTCGACGGCAGCGCCACAGCTACACGCGGTCGTGCTGGACTGGGCGCGGCGGACCGTCCCGCATTAGGTGAGCCCCGAACAACGCGCCGGCCACCCGGTTCAATGCTTGCGCGAGCATAGAACTGCGGTAGTCTTCGGTCACCCGATGAAGTGCGGGTAATCGACGAGCCGGGAAGCTGGTGCGAGATGAAGATCGCTAACAGTGCTGGGCGCGCTGTCCTGTTGGGGGCGTCTGGGGCCATCGATGTCGCCAACGCGAGTTGCGGCCAATTCCCCGCTGAGCCGGACCAACTGCTTGAGCAGTGGCCCGCCTTCCTCACCTGGGCCCGCGCGGCGGAGCTGGGCGCCGGCGAGGTCTACGACGACAAGAGCTTCGGTGCGCCGAGCCCTCGGCCGCGTCAGGTTTTCGGTATCGGCGTCAACTACCGCAAGCACGCCGAGGAGGTCGGCTGGCCGATCCCCGAGGTGCCGCTGGTGTTCACCAAGTTTCCCAGCTCGGTGGCGGGACCGTTCGGCCAGATCGAGCTGTCCGGTCCT
>DATHIT010000196.1:0-10519 GCA_035489915.1 Pseudonocardia sp.
ACTGTGTTCCTCGCCACAGCCCGGCGTGTTGAAAATACCCGCAACCAAATGGCCGCTCGCGCGTCAACCAGAGAGGGCGCGAGTGGAAGACCGGGTCTCCCCGATAGTGACCCGGGTTTTGGAGAGGCGAGGGATGTTCAAGGTTCAGCGATTCGGTACGCGGCGCGCGACGGCTCTGGCCGGAGGTGTGTTCGTGCTGACCCTCACCGGCGGCTATCTCGCGGCGCCGGCGTTCGCCGACGACGATCCGGCCGCGGTGGTGGCGCAGGCCGAGGCGGCGCCGCTGATCGCCGGGACACCCTGCACAACCACTGCCCGCTCGTGCGTGGACCTGGACTCCCAGAAGGCCTGGCTGTTCAACGACGGCAAGGTCGTCCGGGGCCCGGTGCCCATCTCGTCGGGCGGCAACGGCAAGCCGACCCCGATCGGCCACTCCCTTCGGGTGTACCGCAAGGAGAAGGACCACAAGAGCCTGGAGTCACGGCTGCCGAACGGGCAACCGGCGCCGATGCCCAATGCGGTGTTCTTCGAGGACGGCGGGATCGCCTTCCACAGTGGCAGCCCCAACCGGTCCTCCTCCGGCTGCATCCACCTCAACCCGGCGGACGCCGAGGCCTGGTTCAACTACCTGGAGATCGGTGACCAGGTCCAGGTGGTGCGGGCCTCCCAGGAGCTGCCCAAGCACCGCAACGACGCCACCAGGGTCAGCACCCATGAGGGCGACGACACCGGGGACGACAGCGGGGACAACGGCGACGACAACAGCGACGACAGCGGGGACGACGACTCGGACAACTGACCGCCGAGCCTTTGTGAACTGGCCAGACGCAAAGAACGTACAAGATTCGCGGCCGCGCCGGTCGTAGCGTCAAGCCATGTCCACGAGTCAGCTCGACACGGTGGCGAAGAACGGCCTCGCCAGATGAGTCTCGAATCCGTCAGATCCTTTCTGGCCGAGCATGCACCAGATGTTGCGATCATTCAGCTGGCCAGGAGCAGTTCCACGATGACGCTCTCCGCGGAGTGGAATATCGCCCCCGCGCAGATCGCCAAAACCCTGTCGCTCAAGGTCGGCGACCGCAACGTGCTGCTCGTTGCCTGCGGCGACTCTCGCTTGGACAACAAGAAGGTCAGGCTGGAGCTCGGCGGAAAGGCATCGATGCTCGCGCCCGAAACCGCGACGGCACTCACCGGGCACCCGGTCGGTGGGGTTTGTCCATTCGGGCTGGCGACCCCACTGCCGGTCTACTTCGATGCGCGGCTGAAAGCGTATGACGAAGTCGTGCCGGCGGCCGGATCAACGCACGCCGCCATTCGTATCGATCCGCTCCGCATGGCCGAGCTCGTATCGGCCACCTGGGTGGATGTGTGTAAATGAACGCCACCGTCGTGACCGGGCTCACCTGGGCTCAGCGGCTCGAGGAGCTTCTCGGCGACGCTATCGGCCGCTAGTGATTCGCTAGCGCTGGCACTAGCGTGCAGACCATGACGGAGCATCCCGCGAGAACCTTGGCCCGGCTGCTGGAGCAGGCATCCTCGGACGATCGCCAGGCAATCACCGGATGGTTGCTGGAGAGCCAGGCGGCACCCGCGCGCCGTGGCCAGGCCAGGCAGGGGCACCAGTTCCGGACGGTGATCTCCGATCGTCCGCTCAGGGCGTTGTCCCCCGGCGAGGACAGTCAGCTGGTGACCGTTCGGCTCCCCCAGGATCTGCATGCCCAGCTGCGCGATTGGTGTGGGGAGCACGGGTTCTCCATGGCGGCGGTAATCCGTGGCCTGGTCGAGCGCTTTCTCAGCAACGAAGGCCGGCCCGCCGTGGCCGAGGAGTCCGGCACCGAGCCGCCGGATTGATCACGGTCGCCAACTGGGCCGTGTCCCTCGGCCCCGGCGGGGGTGCTGCTTCAGCGGGTCGCCTCCGCCGGGCCGGCATGCTCGGCGCCGCCGCGGACCTCTCGCTCCAGCGCGGCGGACAGGTCGGATGCGGTCAGGATCATCGCCACCAGGAAGTCGGTGAGGTGCTCGCGGGTGACCTCCAGCTCGCCGCGCAGCCAGGCCGCGAGCAGCTCCAAACACCCGCTGACCAGGGTGATCGCCCCCAGTTCGGTGTCCACCCGGGACGGCGCCGCGGCACCGAGCAGCTCCTGCGCCCGGTTGGTCACGATGGTGGCGAGCAGCCGGACCGCGTCATGTCGGCGGCGCTGCAGGGCCTCGGTGGCCTGCGACTCGAGCAGTAGCCGGCCCCGGCGCGGGTCCTCGTCGAGGAAGGCGACCACAGCCGAGATGACCGCCCGGGCCTGTGCCCTGGCATCCGCCGGCTGACCGTCGAGCACCTCGACCACTATCGTCGCGCCGTTGGTGAACAACTCGTCCACCAGCGCCAGCAGCACCTCGTCGCGGTCGGCGAAGCTCTCGTAGAAGTAGCGGTCGTTGAGCCTGGCCCGCCCACATACTCCTCGGACGGTCACCCCGGCCGCGCCCTCGGCGGCCAGTACATCCAGCGCGGCCTCGAGCAACGCGGCGCGGCGCCGTGCTCGGCGCTGCTCCGCTGAGACACCGCCGTAGGGGCGCACCGGGTCAGCCACGGTCAGATCCTCCCACCTTGACCTCGACGAAATACTGGTGAACACTGTCACCAGAACCGTTTTGGTGACAACACTCACCAGATATCAGTGCAGGAGGTCGACGATGATGACCGCGCTGGACGATCGGCTGCCGAATCCGCCGATGCTCGCGGCGTTCCCCTTCTCCCTGGGCCTGCGGCTGATGGCCGGCGCGGACGTCCGGGCCAGCCAGGCCCAGCTGGACGCGTTCCGGCGGTTCGCCCAGGTCGGCGACCCTCGGGCGGACGCCCTGGTGGCCTCCCTGAAGGGGCTGCCCAGCGGCCGGGGGCGCGAGCTGTTCGAGAGTGCGCT
This sequence comes from Pseudonocardia sp., assembly GCA_035489915.1. GTDB lineage: Bacteria > Actinomycetota > Actinomycetes > Mycobacteriales > Pseudonocardiaceae > Pseudonocardia. Next base: position 2,913 of record DATHIT010000196.1, read on the forward strand.
CGAGCGGGGCATCGAGTCCGTGCCGGACGCCCCGGACGAGCTGGTGGCCTTTTTTGCCCACGTCGACGAGGTGCCGTACTGGCTGGACACCGAGCAGCTGGAGCTGGCCGCGCGGGTCACCGGCCGCACCGGGCTGTGGGGCATGGTGGTCGCGCTGCCGCAACTGGCCTTGATGGGCGGCTACCTGGCCTCCCGCCCGGACAAGACGCTGGTCGCCACGGGTGACCTGGACACCATGGCCCCGCGCCGGCTGGCCGAGACGGCGAACTGGTGGGTCGAGGTGACCTCGCCGGGCGCGCTGGGCCGGTTTGAGCCGGGGTTCAAGAGCGTGCTGCGGGTGCGGCTGATGCACGCGCACGTCCGGGCGGCAATGAACCAGCGCCCGGACTGGGACCACGCCGCGTGGGACCACCCGGTGAACCAGGTGCAGATCGCCGGCACGCTCATGTTGTTCTCGCTGGCCAGCCTGGCCGGGTGCCAGGCAGTGGGGCTGCGCTTCTCGGCCAAGGAGCGCGCCGCGGTGTTCCACTCCTGGCGCTACGTCGGCTGGCTGATGGGCATCGACCCCGAGCTGCTCCCGGTCACCGAGACCGACACCTGGCGGCTGCTCTGGCTCGAGGCCGCCACCGAGTTCCAGCCGGATCCGGACTCCCGCCGCCTCGGCCAAGCCCTGGCCAGTGCGATGGGGCCGCTACTGGTGCCCGGTGACGGGGTGCTGTCCCGGGCGGCGGCGCACGCGCTGACCGGGTATCTCACCTCGTACAGCCGGCTACTGCTCGGCGGCGCCAACGCGGACTTCCTCGGGCTGCCGGACAGCAAGCCCTTCCAAGCCGCCGTACTGGCGACCGCGGTGGTCAACAGGACGGCGGAGTACGCGCGACTCGCGATCCCCGGCATGACCCGGCTGGGCGAGTCGCTCGGCCGCCGGTCGCGGAGGGCGCTGATCAGCCGGATCATGCGCGCGCAGCGAGGCGACCCCAGCTACCGCCGGCACGACCAGCTGCACGCCCGCGGCCCGGCGAAGCTCACCCGGGTCAGCTAACCCGGATAACCGAACAGACGGTTTACCCCGGCCCGGAAAGCGAGCAGGCTGGCTCCGGCACCGCAGTCGCGAGAAATGACCGTCATGATCAAGATCGGTGAGTTGACTCAACAACTGAGCGTGAGCCCCGAAGGCGTGGGGGTGCTCGTGACCCGTCTTGACGAGGAACTACCCGCCGAGCAGCCGAGCATTGACCTCCCCGACGAGCTGGACGCCTACGCACTGCTTCCTATCCCGGAGCTCTACCTGGGCTGACCACCGCCGAACGGCACACACCGGACGCCCGCTCCGGTGTTTCCGGCTGGGCAGGTCACGGCGAGCCGGCCAGCAGGTCTCGAACCGGGCACGACCCGGGCGGACCACCTGCCAGAGCCTGCAACGGCGCGTGACCCACCGGATACTGAGCGTCTCATCCACGCTCTGAGAGGTATCCCATGCTCGCCTTCGTCGCGGCCGTGCTCTTCCTGATCGCCCTGATCTTCGAGCTGGCCGGCATCTCGCTCGCCGTGATCACAGCAACCGTCCTGGTCACGGCCGGACTGCTGTGTATGGCGCTGTTCCTGGCCGGGGTCGGCGGTAGCGCCCGGCGGTTCGGGCGCTGACGCTCCCCCCGGCAGCCGAATCGGGCTTGACCAGCTCGGGCTGGTCCGGCACGGGGCCGCCAGGCTCAGCGCCGGGCCCGCACCGCCGCTGCCAACTCGTCGAGCAACACCGACGTCGTCTCCCAGGCCAGGCAGGCGTCGGTGATGCTCTGCCCGTGGGTGAGCGCCTGGCGCTGCCCGAGGGTGAGCTCTTGGCGGCCCGCGACCAGGAAGCTCTCCATCATCACGCCCATGATCCCCTGCTCACCGGCGCCCACCCTGGCGGCGATCTCCGAGACCACCTCGGCCTGCCGGATGTGGCTCTTGCCGCTGTTGCCATGACTCGCGTCGATGATCAGCCGCTCGGCCAGCCCGGCGGCGCGCAACCGGTCCAACGCGGCCGCGACGTCTGGGGCGGAGTAGTTCGGGCCCCGTGAGCCACCGCGCAAGATCACATGGCAGTCCGGGTTGCCGGTGGTGCTGATCAGGGCGGCCAACCCGTCCACGTTGATGCCGGGGAAGACGTGTTCGCCGGCCGCCGCGCGCACCCCGTCCACCGCGACCTGCACGTCGCCGTCGGTGGAGTTCTTGATGCCGACCGGCATGGACAGCGCGCTGCACAGCTGCCGGTGCACCTGGCTGGCCGCCGTGCGCGCGCCGATCGCGCCCCAGGACACCACATCGGCGAGGAACTGCGGAATGATCGGATCCAGGAACTCGCACCCTACCGGCAGCCCCAGCTCAGACACGTCGAGCAGCAGCCCCCGCGCCAGCCGCAGCCCCTTGTTCACCGCGTAGCTGCCGTCCAGCTCCGGGTCGTTGATCAATCCCTTCCAACCCAGTGTGGTGCGCGGCTTCTCGAAGTACGCCCGCATCACGATGCGCAGCTCGTCGGACAGCCGCTCGGCGTCCTTGGCCAGCAGCGCCGCGTACTCCAGCGCGGCGTCCCGATCGTGGATCGAGCACGGGCCGACCACCACGACCAGCCGATCGTCGGCACCGTTCAGGATGTCGGTGATCTCGGATCGGGCGCGCTCAATGAACGGCGCGACCTGAGGCGGCATGGGATGTTCCTGGCGCAGCAGCGCGGGCGGGATCAGCGGGCTGATCTTCGCGGTGCGCTTGCCGTCCAGCAGCGGCGCAGCGCTCGGATCAAGCGTGACAGTCATGACTGGGGGGCGTCCTCTCTGGGTGGAACCGCCCCGAACCTTCAGCCGAGCCGGCTCACGTGGAATCCGGCTCAGGGGGTGGGAGGTCAGCGCAAACGGCCGCTGGCGGGCCCACCCGGGGCCGGCCTGCTAAACCAGAAATAACGCCGCACGTTCCGGAGTCTAGCGCGTCGCGCCCACCCGCGTCCGCCGAGTGGCAATGGTCGCTATAGCGACCATTGCCACTCACGGGTGTCTAGCTGGCGGTGCGGTCGCCTAACCCGCCTGGAGGTGCTCGGCGAGGAAGGCGACCTGGTCGGCGACGATGCGCTCGCGCAGCGGGGAGTGGTAGACCTCGAAGTGATCGGCCGGGTAGTGCCGCACGGTGGCGCGGGGGGCGGTCGCGGCGGCGGCCGGCACGCTGGTCGGGTCGATCAGCGTCTCGTGGTCGCTCACACAGACCAGCAGCGGGCAGCGCACCTCGGGCAGCCGGGCCACGGCGTGGTAGCGCAGCATGTCCAGCGCGGCGGCCGCCGGCACGCGGTTGTCGAACGTCGACTCCTCGCCGACCAGGGAGTGCCAGCCCTCCCAGGCGCCGAGCTGGGTGACGAACGCCGACTCCCCGGGGCGCCCGACGATCCGCAGGTACCGGCGCGGCCGACCGGTCGACGCGCGGACCAGATCGGACAGGATCGGCCCGGTGAACCTGGCCAGTTGGCCGACTCCGGCACGCAGTGCGACCTGCCGCCCGCTGAACACCGGGCACTGCACGACGGCGGCCGCCAGCTCGGGGTATCGCGCGGCGGTGGCGACCACGTGGCTGGCGCCGAAGGAGGTGCCCCACAGGGCGATCCGGTCGGCGTCCAGCTCGGCGCGGGAACGGACGAACGCCAGCGCGGCCCGGACATCTTCCAGGTAGCGGCGCACGCTCATCAGCCCGCGTGGCTCACCCTCGGAGCGGCCGAGGTGCCGGAAGTCGAACGCCAACACGGCCAGGCCGGCGGCGGAGAACGCCCGCTCGTAAGCGGCCAGCCCCATGTCGTGGGTGGCCCCGCCGCCGTGCACCAGGACGACGACCGGATGCGGGCCGGGGCGGCTGGGCGCGACCGGAAGGGTCAGCCACGCCGCGCAGCGGGCGGCCGATCCGGACGGGAAGCTGGTCTGCTCTGTGACCGTCTCAGGCATGTCCTACTCCATTCAAGTACTATGTACGTGAACCCATCTGAACACGTACCACGTACGTAATCAAGGAGGACGGTGCCCGCGCCACGGAAGTTCACCCATGAGCAGCTGCGCGACGCCGCGCTGGCCATCGTCGATGAGCAGGGCCTGGATGCGTTGACCATGCGCGCGCTGGCCGCCCGGCTGGGCACCGGCGCGATGACCATCTACAACTACGTGGACCGACGGGACGGGCTGGACGGCCTGGTCACCTCGGGCGTGTGGGCCTCCGCGCCGCTGTCGACGGATCGGCACGCGGACTGGCGCGACGAGCTGCGGGAGGTAGCCAGCGGAATGTGGCGGGCGGTCCGCGCCCATCCGAACGCCATCCCGCTGCTGCTCACCCGGCGCACCATGGACTTGACAACCCTGGACCAGGCGGAGGCTCTGCTCGGGGCGTTGCGGCGGGGCGGATTCGGCGGGTTCGCGCTGCTCGCGGCGTTCCGCGCGGTGTCCGGGTTCGTCACCGGGTTCGCCCAGGCGGAGTTGGCCGGCCCGCTGTCGTTGACAAAGGAGGACAACCTCGCGGCGGTGCTCGCCAGAATGCGAGCCTTGCCGATCGGGCGCTACCCGGGGCTGCGCGAGGTCGCGGAGGCGGCCGCCGCCACCTCCCCGACGGCCGAGTTCACCGAGGCACTGGACCTGGTGATCACCGGGCTGAGCACAACTCGGCGTGCTGAGAGCCCCGACTCAGTGTGCTGAGAGCCCCGACTCGCGGAAGGACTGGACTGGACTGGACTAGTCGTAGTCGGTGAAGCCGGGGACCCACTCGGCCACGATTCGGCGGCTCGGCGCCCAGCAGTCGATCTGGGCCAGCATGCTCATCCAGCCGACCACCACGCGCAGGAACATCAGGTACTGCGGGGGCAGGCTCATCGCCCGGCCGGTGCGGAAGTCGACGCTGCCGGGCGCGGTCACCCGGCCACCCTCGGCCTGCATGAATCCCCGGTTGTAGTGGAAGGTCTCTTCGCGCAGCGGGTTGGCCAGTGCACCGATGTAGCGCATGACGTCCTCGGCGGTGACCTTGTCCTCCAGACCGACGAAACCCTCGGCGCGCAGCAGGTCCATCATCTCGTCGGCCCGCTCGTCGGCGGCCAGCCGCAGGATCCGGCCGAGCGGGCGCGGAATGCCGTCGGGAAGCCGGGTCACCGCGCCGAAATCGATCATGCCGAGACGGCCGTCCGGGAGCAGCCGGAAGTTGCCGTGATGCGGATCCGAGTGCAGCAGGCCGACCCGGGCGGGCGAGGAGAAGTGCAGCTCCATCACCGTCTCGGCGATCCAGTCGCGCAGCTTCTGCTCCTCGGCGTCCGCAGCCGGGCGGTGCGCGAACTCCGACAGCGGCCGGCCTGGCATCCACTCCGAGATGATCACTTTGGGCGCCGAGGCGACCACCTTCGGGATGCGCACCTTGGGGTCGTCCGCCAAGGCGGCGGCGAAGGTCCGCTGACTGTCCGCCTCGGCGCTGTAGTCCAGCTCCTCGATCATGCGGTCCTGCAGCTCGTTCAGCAGCCCGCGCACGTCGGCGCCGGGCACGATCATCTGCAGCAGCTTGGCGAACCGTTGCAGGGTGCGCAGGTCCGACATCAGCGCCTGGTCGGCTCCCGGGTACTGCACCTTGACGGCCACCTCGCGGCCGTCGTGCCAGACCGCGTGGTGCACCTGCCCGATGCTGGCGGCGGAGGCGTCCTCGGCATCGAACTCGGCAAACCGCTTAGGCCAGTTCCGGCCCAGCTGCTCGGCGAGCACCCGCTGCACGTCCTTGGCCGGCATCTTCGGCGCGTTTGCCTGCAGCTTGATCAGCGCATCCTGGTACGGCTCGGCGAGCTCGGTGGGGATCATCGCCTCGTACACCGAGAGCGCCTGACCGAACTTCATCGCGCCGCCCTTGAGCTCGCCGAGCACGGCGAAGATCTGGTCGGCGTTGCGGATGGCCAGGTCGGCGGCGATCTCGTCGCGGTCCCCACCGGTGAGCCGCTTGGCCCAGCCGGCGGCGGCCCGCCCAGCGAAACCGACCGGAAGGGATCCCAATCGGGCGGTGCGCTGGATAGCTCGCTTCGGCGGATCGGTCACTAGATCACGGTAACCTACCGACGGTAACTTGGCGACACACATTCAGGCGGTCCCCAGCGGACCCGCACGCCGACCCGGTCAGGCCCTGAGCTGCGGGTAGAGGTTGGCGATGTCGCCGGACACGGCGGCCTTGGCCTGCCGGGAGGTCTCGTCGGCGAGCACCTCGAACGCGCCAGCCTCGATCCCGTCCAGCGCCGCCTTGGCGATATCGGCCGGGTTCTCCTTGGGCGCCGTCACCGCGGCGGTCATGTCAGTGTCGACGTAGCCCATGTGCAGGCCGGTGACACCGATGCCGCGACCCAACAGTTCCAGCCGGATCGCATTGGTCTGCAGCCAGAACGCGGCCTTGGTCGCGGAGTAAGCACCGTGCCAGGCGACCCAGGACAGCGCCGAGTGCGCGTTCAAGATGTGGCCGCCGCCGTTGCGCTCGATGATCGGAACGAAAGCCCGGGTGACGTTCAGCGGACCGAAGAAGTTGATCTCGAAGACCTTCCGGATGTCCTCCAGCGGAGCGTCCAGGTAGGTGTCCGGCGCGCTCCCGCCGGCGTTATTGATCAACACAGTCACGTCCGGAGCGGCGGCGGCGAGTGCATCAATCGAGGCCTGGTCGGCGACTTCCAGCGGCAGGTTCACAACCCGACCGTCAGTGCTCGGCAGCGGGTTGCGGGCGGTCGCGTAGACCTTCTTGACGCCCCGGGTGAGCAGGTCGTCGACGATCGCCTTGCCGATCCCGCGGTTGCCGCCGGTGACGAGAACGACGGCGCCTTCGAGTGTGGTCATCTGCTTGAGCTCCAAGAGGGTCGGAAACCGATCTGTTTCCTAACCATAAACCGATCTGTTTCCAGATGCAAGCTCAGCCGGTACGCTCGACCCCATGACGGCCCAGGCACAACCCCGCGAGCGGCTACTGGACGCGGCGGGCGATCTTTTCTACCGCGACGGCGTGAACGTCGGCGTGGACGCGCTCTGCAAGGCGGCCGGAGTCTCGAAGAAGTCGATGTACCAGCTCTTCCGGTCCAAGGACGAGCTGATCGCCGAGACCCTGGCCAGCCGGGGCCCGCGGTTCCAGCGAGCCCTGGAGCCCGGGCCGGAGGACGGGACCACGCCGAGGGAGCGGATCCAGACGGTGTTCCAGCGGCAGGACCGACTGGTGACCGGTGACCGGTTTCTCGGTTGCCCGTTCGTCAACACCGCTGTCGAGCTGAAGAACCCGGAGCACCCGGGCAGCGTGGTCGCACGGCACTTCAAGCAGCGGCTGACGGACTTCTTCGAGGCCGAGTTGGTTGCTGCCGGAGTGGACAACCCTGGGTCGCTGGCGATCCAGTTGACGATCGTGTTCGACGGCGCGAGCGCCCGGGCCGTGGTACGGGCTCAGGCGCTCGCGGGTGTCGGGGTTGCGATGGCGGCGGCATTGCTCGATAGCGCCGGCGTTCCGGCCGAGGAGGTCGCGAGCCAGGCCAGCTAGGAGGGTCCTGAACAACTCCGGCCGTAGCGAGCGGCGTCCAGGTGGTGTCATCGCAAGGCGGACGGTCGGGCCGATACCGC
>DATHIT010000197.1:0-6538 GCA_035489915.1 Pseudonocardia sp.
TGATGAAGACCGGGCAGTACGACGTGGTGTCCGCCTCCGGGGACGCCTCGCTGCGGCTGATCGCCTCCGGCGACGTGGAACCGGTGAACACCTCGCTGGTGCCCAACTACGCCGACGTCCAGCCGTTCCTCAAGGACAAGCCGTGGAACAGCGTGAGCGGGGTGGCCTACGGCATCCCGCACGGCTGGGGCGCCAACCTGCTGACCTGGCGAACCGACAAGGTCACCCCGGCGCCGAACTCCTGGTCGCCGATGTTCGACGCGAACTCGCCGTACAAGGGCAAGGTCATCGCCTACGACTCGCCGATCTACATCGCGGACGCCGCCGTGTACCTGATGGCGCACCAACCGGACCTGGCCATCAAGAACCCGTACGCGCTGGACCAGAAGCAGTTCCAGGCCGCCGTGGACCTGCTCAAGCAGCAGCGGCCGTTGGTCACCGAGTACTGGTCGGACTACCTCAAGGAAGCCCAGTCGCTGAAGAACGGCGACTCGGTGGTGGGCACCGCCTGGCAGGTCACCGTGAACCAGGTGCAGAAGGACGGCGCGCCGGTGCAGGCCACCGTGCCCAGCGAGGGGGCCACCGGCTGGTCGGACACCTGGATGGTGGCCACCAAGTCCGCGCACAAGACCTGCGCCTACGACTGGATGAACTACATCGTCAGCCCGAAGGCGAACGCCGAGGTGGCCGAGTACTTCGGCGAGGCCCCGGCGAACGCCAAGGCGTGCGACCAGACCACCGACAAGAACTTCTGCACCAACTACCACGCGGGCGACGCGGCGTACGCGTCGAAGATCCACTACTGGACCACGCCGATCGCCCAGTGCCTGGACGGACGGACCGACGTCCAGTGCGTGGACTACGCCGACTGGACAAAGGCCTGGACGGAGATCAAGGGCTGAGCACCGTGAGCGCGCCGGGCGGGTTGCGGCACGCCGTTGCGGCGTTCCTGTACCGCAAGCCGGCGATCCGGTTGGGCATGCTGCTGTCCGCGCCGCTGCTCTGGCTCGGGCTGGCCTATCTTGGCGCGCTCGCGGCGCTGTTCGTCACCGCGTTCTGGTCGGTGGACAGCTTCACCGGACAGGTACAGGTGAGCTGGTCGCTGGACAACTTCATCTCGCTGTTCACCGACTCGGTGTACCGGACCATCACCATCCGGACGGTGGGCATCGCTGCGCTGGTCACCCTGATCGATGCGGTGATCGCCTTCCCGATGGCGTTCTGCATGGCCAAGTTCGCCTCGCCGGCCGCCCAGCGGATCCTGGTCATCGCGGTGCTCACCCCGCTGTGGGCGTCGTACCTGGTCAAGGCGTACGCGTGGCGGACCATGCTGTCCGGCAACGGGTTCTTGAACTGGGTGCTCGCCCCGGTCGGGCTGAGCTCCCCGGGCTACGGGCTGACCGCGACCGTGATCACCCTGGCCTACCTGTGGCTGCCGTACATGATCCTGCCGATCTACGCGGGGCTGGAGCGGCTGCCCGACTCGCTGCTGGCCGCGTCCGGCGACCTGGGTGCGCGGCCGCTGCGCACGTTCCGCTCGGTGGTGCTGCCGCTGGCCTTCCCGGCGGTGGTGGCAGGGTCGATCTTCACGTTCTCCCTGTCCCTCGGCGACTACATCGCGGTGACCATCGTGGGCGGCACCAGCCAGATGCTCGGCAACGTGGTCTACAGCAACATCGGCGCGGCCAACAACCTGCCGTTCGCCGCCACCGTGGCGCTGGTGCCCGTGGTGATCATGCTGGCCTATTTGGCAGCCGTGCGCCGGACCGGCGCTCTGGACAACCTGTAGGAGGTCCTCGTGACGGTCTCGCGCACTGTGCGGTACCTGCTCTGGGGAGCACTGGGGGTGGGGCTGGCGGTGATCTACTTCCCGCTGCTGCTGGTGCTGCTCAACTCGTTCAACGCGGACACCTCGTTCGGCTGGCCACCGTCGGCGCTCACCCTGGAGTGGTGGGGCCGGGTGACCGGCAACGCGGGCGCGCTGAACGCGCTGTGGACCAGCGTGCGGGCCGGCCTCGCGGCCACCGCGATCGCGCTGGTCCTCGGCACCATGGCCGCGTTCGCGCTGCAGCGCTACCGGTTCTACGGGCGGGATTCGGTGTCACTGCTGCTGGTGCTGCCGATCGCGCTGCCCGGCATCGTCACCGGCATCGCGCTGAACAACGCGTTCCGCACCATCCTGGGCATCAACCTCGGGCTGTTCACCGCGATCATCGCGCACGCCACGTTCTGCATCGTGGTGGTGTTCAACAACGTGATCGCCAGGCTGCGCCGGATGGGCGGTGACCTGGAGGAGGCGTCCATGGACCTGGGCGCGGACGGCATCACCACGTTCCGGCTGGTCACCTTCCCGATGCTGCGCTCGGCGCTGCTGGCCGGCGGCCTGCTGGCCTTCGCGCTGTCCTTCGACGAGATCATCGTGACCACGTTCACCCTGGGCACCGGGATGGAGACGCTGCCCATCTGGATCCTGAACAACCTGTTCCGCCCCAACCAGGCACCCGTGGTGAACGTGGTCGCCGCCGTCCTAGTGGTGATCTCCACGGTGCCCGTGTACCTGGCCCAGCGCCTATCCGGCGACACCGCCAGCGGCGGCCGCCTCTAGCCGCTGGTGGTTACCGGGCTGCACAACAGGCAGGGTTTCGGCGCGCGCGACCGGCCGCGTGTGCAGTTGGGTAACGGGTAACGGATGGCGGCCGCGCTGGAGCTGCGGCGGCCACGCTGGCGGTGGGGGTGGCCCGTTGGCTGGGGCTGCGGGTGGCGTGAGTTCCTGGTCGGCTGGTGGTTACCTCGCTGCACAGCAGGCAGGTTGTCTGCGGGCGCGACCTGCCGGGTGTGCAGTTGGGTAACCAGACGACGGTGTTCTCGCTGGTGATGGAACCGTGGCCGGCTAGCGCCCGTCTTTTGACGTATGACTCCGAGTGGATCGTTTCGTGGGGATGTTGCCCAACAGCGCGGCCTGGTCACCAGGGCAATGCTCGCTGGACCGCGCTTTCGCCGGGTGTTCCCGAACGTGTACCTGCCCGCCGATGCGCCGCTTACCCTGGGCGCCCGGTCGCGGGCGGCCTACCTGCTCGTCGCCGAGTACGGCGCGCTCGCGGGGTACTCGGCCGCCGAGATGCTCGGCGCACGGTGCGCTCCGGCGGACGCCGACGCCGAGGTGATCGTCCCTGGGCGGAACTTCCGGGAACGCCCTGGACTGCGAGTGCACCGTGACCGGTTGGCCGACGACGAGATCACCGAGATCGACGGCGTCCTGCTCACCACAGCGGCTCGTACCGCCTACGACCTCGCGCGCTGGCTGGCGCTCACCGACGCGGTTCCCGCCGTCGACGCACTCCGCTGGAGCACCGGTGTCAGCCCGTCATCGATCAGCGTGATTGATCACCGCTACCCACGGGCTCGGTGGCGCTCGAGGGTGCGCGGGGTTCTCGCGCTCAGCGACGCGGGCGCGCATTCCGTAATGGAGTCACGTTGCCGGCTCGTGCTCGTACTGCGTGGGCTACCGCCACCGCTGACGCAGTTCCCGGTCACGGTGCCAGGCCTGGACTGGACGATCCACCTCGACATGGCCTACCCCGAGCACCGTGTCGGTATCGAGTACGACGGCGCCGGCCACCGGTCGCGCGCGGCGATGCTGAGCGACAACGAACGCCACAACCTGCTGCTCTCGGCGGGATGGACGGTCTTTCGGGTCACCTCCGACGACGTCCTCCGCACTCCAGACGCCATGGCACTCACCGTGCGGCGGGCGCTCCAAGCGGGGCGCCGGTAGTTGCCCAGCTGCACAGCAGACAGGTTCTCGGCGCGCGCGACCTGCCGCCTGTGCAGTTGGGTAACCGGCGACAGCCGGCCAACCCTGAGGACTCCGGCCCGCCTGCGGCGGCTTCTAGCGGCGGCGGTTCAGGCGTGTTCGGCGAGGAATTTGCGGAGGTGGGGGTTTACTGATCTGGGGTCGGTTAGGGATAGGAAGTGGGCGCCGCCGTCCACCACGACCAGCGGCTCGGCTTGGGGGACCCCCTCCACGATCTCCGCGCCCCGGCAGACCGGGTAGGCCGCGTCCGAGGAACCGTGCAGCACCAGCACCGGGCAGCGGACCTGGCCCAGTTTGCAGAGCAGCCCGTCCCGGCTGACCAGGGTCTCCATGATCTGGGTGATCCGGGGCCCGGTGACCTCGCGCCACTTCGCCTTCCAGTCGTCCGCTTCCACGCCGCCCAGGCAGACCGCGGCGACCATGTCGGTCAGCTGGTCCACCGGCCCGTTCTCCGCCCAGGTCGCGGCGAGCTCCCGGTAGCTGTCGGCGACCTGCGCATCCTCGGCCGCGGCGGAGGTACCCAGCACGCAGAGCGCGGTGACCCGCTCCGGGGCGAGCAGCGCCATCCGCAGACCGATGAAACCACCCTGGCTGGTGCCGATTACCGCCGCGCGGTCCAGCCCGAGCTCGTCCAGCAGCCCCAGCGCATCCCTGGCCACGTCCCAGTAGTCGAAGGGCGCATCGGCCGGCGTGCCGCCGTGCCCGCGCTCGTCCACCGCGAGGAACCGGAACTCGGTGCGCAGCTCGTTGACCTGGGGGGCGAACATCTCCCCGTCCATCAAGAAGGCGTGCAGCAAGATGACCGGCGGGCCGTCGCCGCCATGGTCGACGTAGTGCAGTGGCTGGCCGCCGTTGACCGTCACCGTCGAGCCCATGATCGCTCCTGTTCCACCAGCCCGGGGGGCGCCTCGGGCGATACAGAGAACCTACGGGTTACCGGAAGGTCAAGCGAGACGCGGATCCCTCCGGTCTGATGCCTGGCGGGTATCACAGACAGCCGAACAGGTCTTGGACGCGGCGCCTCCCCCGGTCGCATCGTGGATCTCGAGACCAAATGTGCGACAGCTGAAGGAGCGGACAGTCATGCGGGTGTTCATCACCGGAGGTTCCGGTTACCTGGGCAAACCGACGATCGTGGCGCTGCGCAAGCAGGGCATCGAGGTGTCCGCGCTGGTTCGCGGCGACAAGTCGGCCCGGGTGGTGGCCGAGCTGGGCGCCACCCCGGTACGTGGCGGGCTCACCGACGGCGCTGTGCTGCGCGACGCCGCGGCAGCCGCCGACGGCGTGATCCACCTCGGCCAGCACCACGGCCCGGACACCGCCGAGATCGACCGGGCAGCCAGCGAGGCGATGCAGGACGGGCTGGGCGACCGGGGCAGCTACGTGCACACCGGCGGCGCCTGGGTGTACGGCGATACCGACGGCGTGGTGAACGAGGACGCGCCGTTCCGCGCGCCCGGGCTGGTGGCCTGGCGGGCGGAGAACGAGAAGCGCGTGCTGGCCAGGGCCGGAAACGGTGGGCACCCGGTGCTGGTGATGCCAGGGGTGGTCTACGGCCGCTCCGCCGGTCTGGTCGAGGGGTTCTACGCCGCGCCGGGGCGCACCGAGGGATCGGTGCCGTGCGTCGGGGACGGCGCCAACCACTGGTCGGTGGTGCACGTCGAGGACATCGCCGAGCTGTACGTGCTGGCGCTGCGCGCGCCGGCCGGGGCGGTGTACGCCGGGGTGCTCGAGCAGTACCCGACCCAGGCGGAGGTGGCCGCCGCGGTGGCCCGGTCCATCGGCATTCCCGGCCAGGTCGCCGCGCTGAGCCTGGCCGAGTCCGTGCGGCGGATGGGCCCGATCGCCGAGGCGTTCGCGCTGGACCAGCGGGTCACCGCCGCACGGGCCCGGGACCAGCTCGGCTGGCGGCCCGCGCACACCGACCCGCTGGCCGAGCTCGCCGAGGGCTGAGCAACGCAGAACTGGATGGTGGCGGCGAGCCGGGCGCGGTGGCCTGAGTCACCGGCGTGCCGGCCAGCCGGCCAGGAAGGCGTGGCAGCGCTGGGCGGCCGGGCCGAGCGGGCGGTCCACCAGGTGCAGCAGGCCGACCGGGCGGTCGATCGGCGCCGGCAGTACCGGGTGCACCACCACCGGGCGCCCCGGTGCCTCGGCGACCGAGCGGGCCAGCAGGGCGACGCCGAGCCCGTGGCTGACCAGCTCGCGGACCTGCGGCACGATGTTCGTCTCGTACCGCACCCGAGGGGTGAACCCGGCCGCCGCGCAGGCCTGGTCGAGGAGTCGGCGCAACCCGCTGGCCGCCGGCAGGCAGGCGAAGGTCTCCTCCCGGACCGCGTCCATGGCCAGCGCACCGAGCCCGGCCAGGGGGTGGTCCGGCGCGGTGATCAGCACGAGCTCGTCGGTGAACAGCGGCCGGGCGGCGATCCGCCCTGGCAGGTCGGCCGGCAGCGGACCGATCGCCAGGTCGATCACGTCGGCGTCCAGGTCGGCCACCAGTTGGCTCAGCCGCCCGGACCGCAGCGACAGCTCCACCTCGGGGAACCGGCGGTGGAACGCGGCGAGCGCGGCGGCCAGCTCGAACGGGCCGGTGGCCTGGATCGACCCCAGCCGCACGCGGCCGCGCAGCTCGCCGGCCAGCCGCGCCAGATCGTCCCGGGCGCCGTCCAGCTCGTCGAACGTGCGCCGGGCCCGGGCCAGCACCAGCTCACCCGCCCTGGTCAGCCG
>DATHIT010000198.1:0-3739 GCA_035489915.1 Pseudonocardia sp.
CGAGGAGACCACCGGTGCACGGCCGGTCGGGTGGTACTGCCGCTACGGCCCGAGCGTCAACACCCGGGAGTTGGTGGTCGAAGAGGGCGGCTTCACCTACGACTGCGACGCCTACAACGACGACCTGCCCTACTGGACCACTGTCCACGGTAAGAAACACCTGGTCATCCCGTATGACATCGTCGCCAACGACGGCGGCTTCGCCTCCGGCCTGGTCGGCCCGCCGCGTGAGTTCGAAGAACATCTGCGCTACGACTTCGACCGGCTGTACAAAGAGGGCGAGACCTACCCGAAGATGATGTCGATCGGGCTGCACATGCGGTTGGTCGGCCATCCCGCTCGAGCCCAGGCGCTGGCCAACTTCATCGCCTACGCCAAGTCATTTCCCGGAGTCTGGTTCGCGCGGCGGGGCGAGATCGCGCGGCACTGGTACGAGAATCACGCATGACAGACGTCGACGCGCTGAAGGCGCGCGCGGACCAGGTCGTCGACGAGCTGCGCGACGAGCTGGTCGAGCTCAGCTTGAAGCTGCACGCCAACGTCGAACTGGCCTTCGAGGAGATCAAGGCCAGCGGGTGGATCACCGACCTGTTGGCGGCCCACGGCCTGCACGTGGAGCGGGGCCTGGGCACGCTGCCGACAGCGTTCAGAGCCACCGCCGGCTCGGGCGGTCCGAGGCTGGCCTACCTCTGCGAGTACGACGGCCTTCCGGTCTACGGCCACAGCTGCGGCCACAACGTGGTGGCGGCGGCCGGGGTCGGCGCGGCGATCGCGCTCGCCTCGGTCATCGGTCAACTCGACGGGACGGTGCTTGCGCTCGGCACCCCGGGCGAGGAAGGCAGCGGCGGCAAGTACATCCTCGAACGGGAGGGCGCCTTCGCCGATGTCGACGCGATGATGTTGATCTATCCGGGGATGTACAACGTCGCGGACTCCCGGACCGTCGGCGCGGTCATGGCGAAGGTCGAGTTCTTCGGCCGGGCCGCCCATGCCGCCGCTCGCCCCGAGCTCGGCGTCAACGCGCTGGACGCGATGCTGCTCGCCTTCCAAGGCATCAATGCGCTGCGCCAGCAACTGCCCAGCGACGTACGCGTGCACGGCATCATCGACAAGGGCGGCACGCTGCCGCAGGTCATTCCCGATCACACCGTCGCGCGGATCATGGTCAGAGCCAACCACGGGGCCACGCTGGACGATGTGGTGCCACGCATCGACCGGTGCCTGGAGGGTGCGGCGTTGATGACCGGAACGCGGTTGGAACGCAGTTGGCGAACCCGCGCCGACGGTGCGCAACCGCTGCTGAGCAACCAGACACTGGCGACGGCGTTCGCCGACAACCTGGGCGAGCTGGGGCGGGAGGTGCGTCCCCGGGAGGAGCTCTCCGGAGCCTGGTCCGGCGACACCGGCGCGATCAGCTGGCTGGTACCGACCATCCAGCCGCAGATGGCCATGACCGCGGCCGACGTCGCGCCGCACTCGCACGAGTTCCACGCCGCCTCGGCCTCACCGGAGGCGGTCGAGTGCATCATCGACGCGGCCAAGGCCATGGCCATGACCGGAATCGACCTGCTGGCGAATTCTCAGCTGATGAGCGATGTTCGCGCCGAATTCGCCAAGCGCAGTGTCACAGACAATGAGCTGTGACACATGTCTGGCATTCACATATAGGAACACCCAGGTGCTGCTCCTTTCTGAGTAAGTGACAGGTCCGATTGGAGTAGTCCCCACTCGCCCCATTGGTCACCTCTTCCTAGCGTCATCGGTGCGAGGTATTCGCCTCGCATTGCCTAACTGAGGAGTGACCTATGCAGCGCGTTATTCGGGCCGCCGTCGCCTCTGCTGTGGCGGCTTCGGCTGCCCTGCTGATCGGCGCCGGCACCGCGAACGCGGCTACCCCGGCCAGCGACCCGGTCCTGGCGGCCGCCGCGTCAACCACGACCAGCCCGAGCGGCGGGTCAACCACGGCCGGCTCGAGCGGCGTCCTCGGAAGCGTGTTCAACACGATCTCCACCCTGCTGGGGTCGCTCGGTCTGTAAGGCCTGGGCACTCCTAGCACCAGGACAGGGACCGGTCGGGTCAGCCCCGCCGGTCCCTGTCACCAACCGAGCCGGGCAAATATCGAAGCCGACTAATCGAGGCTCTCTAGTCGTGCGGCTTGGTGTGCGCGCGCAGCAGCGCGACGGTGAGCTCCGGCTCCTCCCACCAGAACAGGTGGCCGGCCCCGTCGAACAGCTCCAGCCGCGCCCCCGGCACCAACTCCGCGATCCGCTGCCCGTTCACCCAGGGGATGCCTTCGTCCGCGGTGCCGTGCAGCACCAGGGTGGGGGTCCGCACACCCGGCAGGCGGGCGGCGGTATCCAGGGTCATGGCAGCGTGGAACTGCATCGCCACCACCGGGGCCGGCACCCGCTCGGCCAGCACCCGGTCGCGGTAGCGGGTGAACGCGGCCGGGTCCGCGCGGTACCGGGCCGACAGGTTGGCCCTGAACCCGGCGTGCAGCACCCGCTCCACGTCCCGGGCGCCGATCGCGGCCACCAGCTCCCCCGTCACCTCGCCCATCACCCCGTCCGGACCGCCGGCCCAGGTGCACCCCAGGGTCACCGTGCGCACCCGCTCGGGGTGCCGCAGCATCAGCTCCTGGCCGATCATGCCGCCCAGTGAGATGCCGAACACGTGCGCATCCGACCAACCCACCGCCTCGATGACCCCGGCCGCGTCGTCCGCCAGGTCAGCGATGGTGAACGTCTCCTCGGCCCGGGAGCTGGCGCCGATTCCGCGATGGTTGTAGACGACGAGGTCGTAGTCCTGCTCCAGCATGCGCAGGAACGGCTCGCCCCAGAACTGATGATGCCCACTCATGCCCTGTACCAGCAGCAACGGTGCGCCCGAGCCGCGCCGCTGGTAATACAAGCGGCGCCCGTCGACCTCCGCGTACGGCATGGCTGCGCTCCCCCGACTCGTCAAAGTGACCATCCCACCCCCGCCTTGCCACAGACTTGCAACCGGACAACAGCACGTCCGAGTGTCCCGGTGGTTGCATCCTGCCCCACCCGTTTCAAGTTCTCTGCAAGCCGGGCGCAAGCCGAACGGGCCAAGGTGGACCCATGGTGGGTGAACGCCCGGCCGGCGGTCGCAGGGTGCTCGACGGCGCCTTTGCGCTGCTGGAAGCGCTCGGGCACGGTGAGGAGGTGGGGCTGACCCGGTTGGCGGCGGATGCCGGTCTGCCGAAGGCCACCGCCCACCGACTGTTGGACCAGCTGGCCGCGTTGGGCGCGGTGCAGCGCCGGGCGGGTCAGTATCGGCTGGGGTCTCGGATGTTTCGATTCGGCCAGGCATGGCAGCCCGCTCAGAGCCTGCGCGCCGCGGCCGCCCGACCGTTGCGACAGCTGGCGATGGCAACCAACGCGGCTGGCTTCTGCCTCGCGGTACCCGATGGCGACGCCGTGATGTTGGTCGCCGGAATCGGCCGTGAAGTCAACGAGGTCTTCCCCCTGCGGGCCGGGACGGTGTTGCCACCGGGGACCGCGGCGGAGTTGATCCTCGCGACAGCGACGGACGTCCAGGAACCCCCGCACAGGTGCTCTGGCCATGAGTGGGCCCGTCGGGTCGGCGACGCTCGCCGCGCCGGCCTCGCCTACGACCACGAAAAGCGATTCGTGCCGTTGGTCTGCGTCGCCGCCCCGGTGCGAACCCCGGACGGACGGATCGTGGCTGCGCTCGCCGCCAGCATGCTCGACGC
>DATHIT010000199.1:0-5814 GCA_035489915.1 Pseudonocardia sp.
AGCGCTGGGCGACCCGGACCGGCCGGTTGGTGGAAAGCGGCGCGCGGCAGCCGGTCGCCGGCTAGGAGGGTCGCCGGTCAGGCCGTTTCGCGGTCGCGCGCGCCGGACCGGGTGTCCGCCGGGTTGGCCGAGGGCTGCTCGGGGGACGGCGCCTGCAGGTCGGTGAGCCGGGTGAGCGCCGGCAGCGCGGCGGCGATGGTCCGTTCATCCTCGGGGGACAGCGCGTCGAGCAGCCCGGCCAACCGGATTGCCCGCTGCTGGCGGCGTTGGTCGAGTAGCTCCCGCCCGGCCGGGGTGATGTGCACCATCACCACCCGGCGGTCGTCCCGGTGCCCTCGCCGCTCGGCCAGCCCGTGCCGCTCCAGCCGGGAGACCAGCTGAGTCATCGCCGGCTGCGTGACGCCCTCCCTGGCGGCCAGGTCGGAGAGTCGGTGGGGGCCGGCGGCGGCGAGTCGCGCCAGGGTGGAAGCGGTGGTCAAACTGATCCCGCCGCTCGGGCTGAGCAGGCGGATCAGCCCGAGCAACCGCTCCAGGCCGGCAGCGATGTCGCACCGTTCGGGGGTCGGTGCAGTAACCTCAGTCACCCCCTTAGTGTATCACGTGCTTATGTAAAAAGAGTTATTATGATCGCATGGGGAACGTAGCTCCTAACTCGTGGACCGGCGACGGGCCGGGTGTGATCCTGGTGGCCGTGGACGGTTCGACGACCTCGGTCCGCGCGGCTGCCTGGGCGGGCGGATTGGCTCGCCGGCAGGGTTCCCGGCTGCTGTGTATCTACGTGGCGGCTCGCTCCGCGCTGGCCGGACTTGCGCTGACCGTGGGCACGGAGATGAACCTGGAGAGCGAGCTGGACCAGGTGGCCGCCGACCTCGGCGAGGAGCTCAGGGCCAGCGCCGAGTCGTACCACGTGCCCATGGAGTACGTGGTCCGCGCCGGCGACCCGGTCACCGAAATCGTGCGGATCGCCGACGAGGTGAAGGTGGATGCGGTGGTGGTCGGCGCCTCCACGCAGGCTGGGCACCGGCTGGTGGGCTCGGTCGCCGTGCGCCTGGTGCGGATGGGCAGGTGGCCCGTCACCGTAGTGCCCTGAGGTCCCCGATCGGGTATCCGCCGCCCCGATCGTGCGGCGGCCGCGCCTCGACCGTCGATCAGCGGTTGTTTGTCCACGGTGGATGGACGGCGTGGGCCACTCGTCGCGCGGAGATGTTCGGCGGCCTCACTGAGCGCAACCTCGTGCGAGGGTGGATCACCCTTCCGATACTTTCGTTCTCGGATCAGTAAAGGCCAGGTAACGAATAGGGCACGGAGTCCCCAAATCCGCCGGTCCCCGAACCGGAGCCCGTCCCGGCCGCGAGGTCCGGAAGGTAGGAAATGTCCCGGCACCGCTCCCCACGTGGCCGTCTAGGTGAAACGACCTCCGTCGTCGAGCCGCGACCATCGGTTCCGCAGCCCCGCGCGGTTGATATCTCGCCTGACACGCAGGCGGACAGCACCCCCGAGCTGCCCATGCTGCCGTCGCCCCGGGTCTCCCAATCCGGGCCGATGCCGGTCATCGATCCGGCCCTGACCTTTGGCGGGGCGCCAGACTTCGCCGCCGCGCTGGGGCTCCGGCCGAGCACCGTGCCTGAGCCCGAGTTGGCCGGCGGCACCGCGCTGGACGGGCCCTCGGCGCTGGACGGTGAGCCGGCGGGCCACGCGCCGGCCCCGCCCGAGCACGGGCCGCCGGGCAACGCCATCCCGCGCCCCCGGTCGGCCACCGATTGGCTGTCCGTTGCCTACCCGGCGCCGGTCGACGCTCCGAACCAAGCGGACGGCCCGCCCGAAGACGATCAATCCGAGGACGTCCGTCCCGAGGATGACCCACTGGACGGGGAGCCCGCACCGGAGGACCACCCGGCCGCGGATGTCCCTCCGGCCGCCGGTCACTCGCCGGACGCGGCGTTCGAGACGGTCACCGGGTGGCGGCCCCAGGGCGCTTCTCCCGCGCGTCCCAAGGCCAAACCGAATTACCCCGCGCCGCCGCCGTCGGACCGGCCCTCGGCGCTAGATGCGCACCCGGTGGCCGGCTGGAAGTCGGTCGGTGACTTCCGGCCTGGGCCGGGCTACGCCTCGGCGGCCGACCTGCAGAGCACCTCTGAATGGACCTCGTTCGGAGACTTCCAGCCGCCTGGGCAGCCCGTGCCCTCGGCCCACGATCAGGCCGCGGCCTTCCAGCCGGCCGCGGCCCTCCAACACACCGCCGATGCCGATCCGAACCCGCTGGCCGAACAGGGGTACCTGGTCGACCCGCTGGTTCTCGACCAGCCGAGCCTCGGGCGCCACGCGGATGAGTCCGGGCACCTGGGTGCCGTCCCGCTCCGGGACGCATCCGGCCTGTCGACGTCGGTGTGGCAGTCGTCCGCCGACGGCGCGAGCGACGCCGCCGCCTCGGCCGACCCGGCCACGCGGGTCTCCGGCATCGAGGCCCCCGAGGACATCCAGCTGCTGGACCGGGACACCGTGCTGGCCGGGGAGACGGTGCTGGTCGGAGACCTCGAGCCACCCGAGGACTCCGAGCCGACAACGGTGCTCAAGCCGGTGGCGGCACACCGGCTGAACCGGCGGCGAATCCCCCGCCGGGCACCGGTGCGCAAGAGGACCTGGCTCTCCCGTCGGCCGGGTGCCCGGATCTGGGCGCTGGTCGCCGGCGCCGTGGTCGGGCTGATCGTGGGTGCCACCGCGCTGGTCGGAGTGGGCAAGTCGTTCTGGTCCGCGCCCAACCAGGACGCCACGCACACCACCAACCCGCCGCCGGTGCCGGAGCTCACCCCCGCCCCGCCGCCACCCGCTCCCGCCCCACCCGCTCCCGCCCCGCCGGCCGCCGCCCCGCCGAACGACGCGCAAGCGCGGGCCAAGGCGCAGGCCGACGCGGCCGCGAAGGCGGCGGAGGGTGCCGGCGCCGGGGCGGGCGACTCCGTCCTGTCGCTGGCCAACTGCACCAAGCGGGTCGGCGACGGGGGCAGCCTGCAGCAGGCCATCGGCTCAGCCGCGCCCGGCCAGAAGATCTGCGCGGTGGGCAACATGGGCGCGACCCGGCTCCAGGTGAACCGGTCGGGCACGCCGAACGCGCCGATCATGATCGTCGGCAACGGCTCGACCCCGGTGAAGGGCATCACCGTCGATGCCAGCAACGTGGTGGTGGCCGGGTTCAGCGCGGTCAACCCGCAGGCCCCCGGCATCGAGCTGACCGGCAACAACATCACCGTGCGGAACAACACGGTGAAGCACCCGACCGGCGGCGACTACGACGGACTGCGCTTCTTCGGCAGCAACCTGAAGATCCTGAACAACACGATCTCCGACGTCAGCCCGGACGGCTCCGGCGCGCACGCGGACTGCATGCAGAGCTACGCCACCGACCCGGGGAGCCCGGCCAGTCAGAACGTGCTCATCGACGGCAACAAATGCCAGCGGATCGACAACCAGTGCTTGATCGCCGAGGGCCCGAACAGCAGCGCCGGAGACGGCAGCGGCCAGGGGCGCAGCGCGAACATCACGTTCACCAACAACTTCTGTGAGGTGGGCGCGTCGCAGGCGCTGCAGATCGACGACGTGCAGGGCGTCAAGGTCACCGGAAACACCATCGCCGGTCGGCCGGACAAGGCCTTCTCCTTCCAGAACAAATCCACCGGGGCCGTGGTCGCGGCGAACAAGATCGCGGCGGGGATCGGCTACCAGGTGGGCATGGACTCGAGCTCCCGGACCGGATACCAGGGGCCGACAGTCGGCGGGGGGCCGTGAACCGGATGACCGCGCCATCGAAAGCCACGCCCCCGGGCCCGAGCCGCGGCTCGAGCCCGGGGGCAGTGGGGCGGGTCCCCACCCCGCGCGCTCCGGTCGAGGCGCGGATCGGCCCGCTGACTCCGTCATCGCCCACGTCGCGCAGACCTACGCCGCAGGGACGGGCGGTGGCTCGCCGAGCCACCGCCCGGCGGCGGGGCGGTCACCGCCGCCGGCTGGTCCGATACGTCGGTGGACCGGCGGTGGCGCTGTTCGTGCTGGGCCCGGCGCTGACCCCGATCGGGCCGGTTGCCGCGGTTTCGACCGGCGCGGTTTCGACCGGCGCGGTACCGGCCGCCGCCGCGCCGGCCGCCGCCGCGCCGGCGTTGGTCGATCACCAGCTGACCGTCAGCACGCCGCCGGTCCGGGTGGACGCCGGTGGCTTCGCGGTGGGTACCGCTCCCCGGCCGGCGAGGACCCGCAAGAGCGGCGGCTAACCGCGGACGGCTCTTAACCGCAGACGGCGCCCTCCGCCGCGGAGCTGACCAGCCGGGCGTACTTGCCGAGCACGCCCCGGCCCGTGACCGGCGGCGGGGCCTGCCATTCGGCGCGCCGCCGGTCCAGCTCGTCGGCCGGCACGTCCAGGTTCAGCTCTCTCCGGTTCATGTCCAGGGTGATCGAGTCCCCCTCCCTGATGAAAGCGATCGGTCCGCCGTCGGTGGCCTCCGGGGCGATGTGCCCGATGCACAGCCCGGTGGTGGCCCCGGAGAAACGCCCGTCGGTGATCAGTAGGACGTCCTTGCCCAGCCCGGCACCCTTGATCATCCCGGTGACCGCGAGCATCTCCCGCATACCTGGCCCGCCGCGCGGCCCCTCATAGCGGATCACCACCACGTCCCCGGCCACCACGGTGCCGTCGGCGACTGCGTCCAGCGCGCCCTGCTCCCGGTCAAAGACACGAGCAGACCCGGTGAACACCGCCGAGTCGAACCCCGCGCTCTTCACCACCGCGCCGTCCGGCGCCAGCGAACCGCGCAGGATGGTCAGGCCACCGGTGGGATGGATCGGGTTGTGCATGGTGTGCACGATCTTGCCGTCCAGGTCCGGCGGGTCGAGCTCGGCGAGGTTCTCCGCGAGGGTGCGTCCGGTGACGGTCAGCGCGTCCCCGTGCATCAGGCCGGCGTCCAGCAGGGCCCGCATCACCACCGGCACCCCGCCGACCTGGTCCACGCTGGCCATCAGATACCTGCCGAACGGCTTGACGTCGGCCAGGTGCGGGACCCGGTCGCCGATCCGGTTGAAGTCGTCCAGGGTCAGGTTCACCTCGGCCTCCCTGGCGATGGCCAGCAGGTGCAGCACCGCGTTGGTCGAGCCGCCGAACGCCATCACCACCGCGATGGCGTTCTCGAACGCCTCCATGGTCAGGATCTGTCGGGCGGTGATGCCCTTCGCCAGCAGGTTCACCACCGCCTCGCCGGAGGCGCGGGCGATGCCGTCCCTGCGCCGGTCCACCGCCGGCGGGCTGGCCGAGCCGGGCAGTGCCATGCCCAGTGCCTCGGCCGCGCTGGCCATGGTGTTGGCGGTGTACATGCCGCCGCAGGCGCCCTCGCCGGGGCAGATTGCCCGCTCGATCTCGGTCAGCTCATCCCGGGTGATCAGGCCGCGCAGGCAGGCGCCGACCGCCTCGAACGCGTCGCTGATGTTCACCTCCCGGCCGTTCACGTGGCCGGGCAGGATCGACCCGGCGTAGACGAACACGGCGGCCAGGTCGAGGCGGGCGGCGGCCATCAACATGCCGGGCAGACTCTTGTCGCAGCCGGCCAGCAGCACGGTGCCGTCCAGCCGCTCGGCCTGCACCACGGTCTCCACCGAGTCGGCGATGATCTCCCGGCTGACCAGCGAGTAGTGCATGCCCACGTGGCCCATGGAGATGCCGTCGGATACCGAGATGGTGCCGAACTCCATCGGGAAGCCGCCGGCCCGGTGCACCCCCTCCTTGGCCGCGATGCCCAGCCGCTGCAGCGACAGGTTGCACGGGGTGATCTCGTTCCAGCT
>DATHIT010000200.1:0-6003 GCA_035489915.1 Pseudonocardia sp.
GAGGTCGGCTCATAGACCGGGATGCGCTCGAGCAGGTCCCCGAGGTGCAGGTAATAGGCCGGGAAAAACCGGTAGCCGTGCTCGCCCGCAACCGCCCGTTCCGGAGGCCGGGGAGTGCCCCGCCGGCCCGGGAACGGACGCAGTCGCGCCCTGCCACCACCGACGCCTGCCGTGGAGAACTGCGACGCGGCGAGGCCGCCCAGCTTCACCGGTGGGTAACCGCTCGCGGCGTCGAACTGGGCCCGCTCGTCTGCCTTGGGCTCGTAGACGGTCACGTCGAAACCGCGTTCGACGAGCTCGTGGGCGGCGGTGAGGCCGGCGACGCCGGCGCCGATCACGACCGCCGTCGGGACCGGCCGTCGGGAAGCGGGTGTCGGCACTGTGGGCTGAGCACTCATCGGACGCCGTCCTGGGTGTTCCGCAGTGCGTCGATCAACCCCGGCACCGAGGACGCGCGGATCGCCGCGTGGACGTAGGCAGTCAGGGTGTCGTGGGCCCGCAGTACGTCGTCGAGGGAGCCGCGCACGTCGAGGCGGCCGGACTCCACGGCCTCCGCCAGCGCAACCTCGGCATCCAGGACGTCGAGAACGGTGGCCCGCGTTGTGGCGATCGACGCGCCGGCCGCCGCCGCGCGGCCGTCCACGACCTCGACCCGGCCGCGCCCCGTCCGCAGGGTGAACACCTCGCCGTCGACGACGACCTCGACCACCAGCCGATCCAGCTCGGCCACCAGGTGCCGGTAGCTTTCCGGAACCTCCGAGGCGAGGTGCTCGAGCGAACAGCGCAGCACGCCGACCACCGACCTGGTGGTCGACTCGATCGGTGCCCCGGCCGCCCGCTCAACCATGGAGCCACTCGAACACGCCGTCGCCGGTGAAGTCGAGCTCCTCACCGTCGACCACGCCGCGGATGTGGGCGGTGCCGCTCGTCTCGCACAGCACCACCGATCGGTCCAGGTCGACCTCGCTCGGCTGCGCGAGGCGGGCGTAGGACACCGGCCGGAACTCAGCTCGCATGACCTCGCCCGACCGGGTGCCGGTGATCTCCACGCTCTCCGGCACATCGCAAGCCTCGCCGCCGAGCACCAGCCGCATGGGCGGTGGCAGAGTGCAGTCGGGCGGGCGGGCGAGCAGCCCGTGTGAGTCCGCCCGCACCGCCGCGTCCCGGTACACAGCGACCAACTCGTCATGACGCCAGACGAAAAGCGCCTGGTAGAAGCTGTGCAGCCGCCGACGGTCGGTCACCCTGGTGAACACCAACGACCACGGGTCCCCGGAGTTCGAGGGCAGGATCGAGCTCCACTCCCAGCCGAAATCCTCGCCCCAGCGGAATCGGCCCCAATTGTGGTCGTGGTAGGCAGGCTCATCGGCCAGCCGGTGCTCGACGCCGCCGGCCCGGAACCAGCCTGTGGCCCGCAGCCGGGGGACCAGCAGCCAGCTCAGCCGCCCCGAACCGGCGGGTTGGTTGGTCACCACGAACGGCCGGCTGACCGGCGTCAGGTGCAGTTCGCCCCCGATGCCGCGCTCCGGCGAGTCGATCGTGATCCGGTAGCCGTCAGGACCGATGCGCATGCTGTGGCGGCCGATGGCGACGGAGCCGAGGTCGGCGGAGACGTGCAGGTCGGCGTCGGTGAACCGCTCTACCACACCGGACCAGCG
Organism: Pseudonocardia sp.; assembly: GCA_035489915.1. Classification (GTDB taxonomy): domain Bacteria; phylum Actinomycetota; class Actinomycetes; order Mycobacteriales; family Pseudonocardiaceae; genus Pseudonocardia. The sequence goes on from DATHIT010000200.1 coordinate 1,659, forward strand.
CTCCTGGTGAATGATCACGATGACCCGAGGGACCAACCGGAGTGGCCGGTCGGGCAGCGGTTCGTTGGCGAGGCTGAAGTTCACCAGCAGCCGCCACCCGGGGCGGTGGACGGCGAAGTGGTGCCACTCCTTGTAGCCCTCCGGTCGCGCGGTGGCCAGCACCGGGGCCCGCAGGAAGTCACCGCGGGCAAGCACCGCCATGTCCGACATCACCTCGGCCGCCGGTGCGCCGGACGGAACCCTCATCGCAGCCACTCGCCAGGGCGCGGGTCCGGCGGACCGTCGGAGGTCGGGTCCGGCGGCGTCCGGTCGGGCTCGGGCGCGGCGAGGTCGGCGGCCGCCTCACCGAGGCTCACCACAGCCAGCAGCAGGTGTACGAAGTCGTCGGCCTCCTCCGGCGGGCCCGGTCGAGGCGCCCCGGCCGAGCCCAGCGCGCGAATGAAACGGGCCAGGCTCGCCAGCCCGAGCAGGCCGTTGACGAAGCTGCTCTGCTCGCCCAGCGCCGGGCGGGGGTCGGCGAACATCAGGCGAACCCCTCCGGACGCAGCCGGGCCAGCACCGTCTCGTCGAGCCCGTGGGCGGTGACCGCGTCGGCGAGCAGCTCGGCCCACGCGTCGGGCACACCGCTGGGCGGCGCCGGACCGTCCAGAACGTTGAGGCTCACCGTCTCCCAGATGCGGCGCAGCTGGTCGACGCCCTCGGAGCCGACCAGGCGGTCGCGCAGCAGCGCCCCGGCCGGGGTCGAGGCGTAACGGCGGCCCTCGGCGACGAGCAGGTCGTGCAGGCTCCGGGCCGCCGCCGGGTGACCGAACACCGCGCGACGGGCGCCGAGGAGCAGCTCGTACGCAGAGTGCTCGCCTCCGCCGGAATCGTCCGGCGGGGCCGGCAGCAGCCCCGGAGCGGCCCGCTCCACGAGCTCGACAACCAGCGACCGGATCCGGTCCAGCTCGGCCAGCATGCCGAGCAGTGTCTCGGGGCTCGGGGTAGTCATCGGGTGCGTTCGTGCACGTAGTCGACGAGGTCGCGCAGCATGTCCCGGTGGCGGCTGCTGGGCAGCCAGTTCAGGCCGGCGAGTGCGGCGCCCGCCTCGTCGGCCTGTTGGTCGGCCACCTTGCGGGCGTGTTCGAGCGAGCCGGCGCGCTGGATCAGTTCGTACAGCCAGCGGATGTCGTCGAGGGTTTTTGTCTCGCCCGACCCCGACCCGTCCATCGAGCTCAGCAGCCGCGTCCGGCCGGCCGGCGAAAGCTCGCCCTGGGCCACCAGCTCGTCCAACAGTCGGACGTCCCGCACCGCCGTGCCGGCGTTCGGCCGTGGGTGGGCGAGTATGCGCGTCCCGCGCCGCCGCTCGGCGGGCGGCGCGGTGCGCAGCGCGTGCAGCAGCATCAGGGTCCGCTTGCCCTCCCACAGGTCGCCGCCGATCTCCTTCCCGTAGTCCTCCGGGTCGGCCCGCAGGTTGAGCAGATCGTCGGTGATCTGGAACGCGGCGCCGAGATGACGGCCCAGCGACTCGAGCGGCCCCAGCTGTTCCGGTCGGGCGTTGGCGGCGATGGCGCCCACCTGGAGGGGCGTGATGAACGAGTACCAGCTGGTCTTCAGCTCGACCATGGCCAGGTAGTCGGCGTCGACCAGCTCCCAGGTGTTGGAGCGGACCCACTCGAGCTCGATCGCCTGGCCTTCGACGGTCCGTCGCGTCATGTGGGCGACCGCCCGCAGGATGCGCAGTGCCGGCCCGAGACCGACGCGTTCGACGTTGTCGAGCAAGGGCTGCAGCGACAGCGACATCATCGCGTCGCCGACGTTGACCGCGATCGGGATGCCGTGGTCGACGTGCAGGGTCGGTCGGCCCCGCCGCAGCACCGAGTCGTCCTCGATGTCGTCGTGGATGAGGAAGGCGTTGTGGTAGAGCTCGAGGGTCGCCGCCGTGGGCAGTATCGCCGCCAGCTGCCCGCCGAGCCCTAGGCAGGCCGCCATGCTCAGGGCGGGGCGAAGAGCCTTACCGCCACGCAGCGGATAGTCCATGATCAGGTCGAAGAGGCTGTTCGAACCGTGCTCGGTAGGTTGGCAGAGCCGTCGGATCTCGCCCTCGCACGCTCGTTGGCACGAGGCGAGGTAGTCGTCCAAGGGGGTCATTGTGGTGGTGGGTTGAACACGATCACGCCGCGCTCGTCCTTGACCCGGGTCGCATAGCGGACCCGCACGCCCAGCTCGATCTCCCCCTGGCCGTTGTCTCCGATGACCTCGAGGCTAGGTGGCACGCTGACTGCCAGATCGACAGGCTCCTCGCCGGCTGAGGCTTCGCCCGCGCAACGATGCGCGATGTCCTGTCGGCGGCCGAGCATGAGCATCACGCTGTCCGGCTTGTCGAGCTGCGACGACCGAGACAGTGAACCAACGCTGGCTGCCTTGAGCAGGTCGTCGGCGACTGCGACGCCGTCAATCCACTGGTGGAGCATTCCGTAGTGGCGCGTGCTGGCGATCAGGCAGGACGGAGCACGGAAGCCGCTGTCTTCGAGGCGTTTCCGGCCCTCAAGGAGGGCTGTGAGGATGGCCGGAGGTTCGGTATTCAATAGATCAACGTGAACGCTGGTTCGCTCCGTGAGCGCATCGCTAACCTCGGCGTCGAACAGCCGGGCGAGACGCACGGTACGTGCGATGACAGCTGCCAGGAGCGGGTCAGGAGTCTGCGCCGTTGCTTGCCCGAGCGTCACTCGAAACAAGACGTACGCATTGTCGGAGATATCGACCAGCTTCGATGCGAAGGGTCCTTCGCCCGGTTGCGGATCCTCGTCATCCGGAGCGCCATCGGAGGAGAAAGTGATGTCCTCGCGAATTTTGTGCTGTCCCCGGTCGCCGGTGTCCCAGTGCGGGATGGTCTGCCAGAAGACACTCGATTGTTCGAAGGTCTTCAGGACGGCCTGGTTTGCGATTGCCACTCGCTCGGCACTCAGCGACATTGCCGCAACACCCCCACCCTTGCTAGCCGCAAGGGAACGACGTACTGACTGAGCGGTCCGTGCCTGATTCCGGAGTGCGGCTGTCGCCATCCGAGCGGCAATCTTCGAGGAATCTCGCCCCGCCCGCAAGGGGACCGACGCCCGTGCGCGGTGTGGGTCACCCGCAGGCGACCGTCGGCTCAACCACGCGATGCGCGGCGACGGCGTCGTCCTCGCCGGCGCCTCGGGGGTCGGGAAAACGCATCTCGCTCGTCTCATCTGCGCACGGGATACGAGCCGGCGCGTGCAGTGGGTAATGGGCAGCAGGTCGTCGCGGGAAATGCCATTCGGTGCATTCCTGCGTTTGTTGCGCTCGATTCCGGCGACGGCGGATGACGCGCGGAGGATCGTGCCCCGAGTGGTTCGCGGATCGATCTCGAGGCGATGCGTGTTTTGCCGCTCCCGGGTGGGGCGTCGAACGTCAGCGGTCTCGTTCGGCGATACCGGGGAGCGCGGGCCGGTGCAGCCACGCGGTGAAGAACGTCGAGAGGTCTGCGGCGGCGTGCTGCCCGGCCAGCTGGACGAACTGCGCGGTGGTCACTGTCGCGTGCCGGTGCCGCGCCGCCCAGTCCCGCAGCAGCGCGAAGAACGCCTCGTCGCCCATCCGGCCGCGCAGCGCGTGCAGCACCAGGGCGCCGCGCTTGTAGACCCGCTCGTCGAACATCCGCGCCGGCCCCGGGTCGGCAAGGACGAGGTCGGCCGGCTTCGCCGCCATCCGCGCGTGCCAGTCCCGGGCATGCACAGCGGCGGTGCGGCCGCCGGACGCCTCCGACCACAGCCATTCCGCGTACGTCGCGAAGCCTTCGTTGAGCCAGATGTGGCGCCAGTCGGCGATCGTGAGGCTGTTGCCGAACCACTGGTGCGCCAGCTCGTGCACGACGAGCCGCTCGTGGGTGCGCCGGCCGTCGATATGGTTCGCGCCGAAGATCGACATTCCCTGGGCCTCGATCGGGTCCTCCAGCTCGTCTTCGGTGACGACGAGCTGGTAGTTGGCGAACGGGTACGGGCCGAAGAAGCCCTCCAGCGCGGTCATCATCGCGGGATGCCGGCCGAGGTCGCGCGCGGCGTTCTTGCGCAGCCGGGCCGGGAGCAGCGCGACCTGTGGCACCGGGCCGGCGGCGAGCTCGATCTCGTCGTAGCGCCCGATCTGCACGCTGACCAGGTACGACGCCGTGGGCTCCGGCCGCTCGTACACCCATGTCCGCGTGCCGGCCGAGCGCCGCCGTGCGGTGAGCACACCGGTGGCGGCGACCGTGTACGGCGCCGCGGTGGTCACGGCGATGCGGTAGGTCGCCTTGTCCGAGGGGTGGTCGTTGCACGGGAACCAGGACGGTGCGCCGACGGGCTGGCTG
>DATHIT010000201.1:0-5080 GCA_035489915.1 Pseudonocardia sp.
TGTGATATCGCGTTATCGCAGGTCAGAGCCATGCCTTGGAGATCACATAGTGATACCGCTTGCAACTATTCTTTACCAAAGCCCCGAATTGGCCCACCAGTCGCTAGCGCCTCATGGGCCACATGGGCCGCATTGTCACCCAAACGGGCTATGGCGCGTGTCACCTGAGAGGACGAGGTTCGCGCGGATGGAGCAGCGCGCGGCCCGGTTGGTGGGGCGGCGTTCTCAGGTTTGGTGTGCGGGGTGTGCGGGGTGTCGCCGACCCGGCGCGTCCGTTGACCAGTGGCATGTGACATGACACGCTCGCCCGATGGTCTGGCCTGGTCAGCCTCGCCTCGGCGACCGAGGGCACCACGGGTGGGACCGGTGAAGCAGGTCCGACAGACCTCGACGGTCAACTCCCAAGTGCTGGATGCGCTGCGCGCGGCGGTGATTACCGGCGAACTCCCGGCCGGCACCCTGCATTCGGTGGCCACCCTGGCCGGGCAGCTCGGGGTCTCCCGTACTCCGGTCCGCGAGGCGCTGATCAAGTTGGCTCAGCAGGGCATGGTGCGGTTCGAGCGCAACCGGGGCGTACGCATCCTGCAGACCTCGCTGCACGACCTGGAGGAGGTCTTCGCCCTGCGGCTGCTGCTGGAGGTGCCGGCCACCCGCCGCGCGGTCCGGCTGCTCACCCCGTCGGCCCTCCGCGAGCTGCGCCAGGTGTTCGCGGCCATGGAGAAGGCAGTCGCCGTGCACGACGAGTTCCGGATGTGGGAGCGCGACCGGCGGTTCCACCGGATCCTGCTGGAGGCCTCCGGCAACGGCCGGCTCGCCGAGTATGTGGACAGCCTGCGTGACATGGTGCTGCGGCGGGGGGTGTCCACCGCGCACCGGTCCCGCTCCCTGGAGGACATCGTCGCCGAGCACCGGGTGGTGCTGGAGCGGGTGGAGGACGGCGACGCGGACGGGGCCGCCGAGGCGATGCGCGCGCACATCCTGCACACCGCCGAGCTGCTGGTCGCCCAGGAAGCAGGAGCCGAACCAGGGACGGTGGATGTGGACCTGGGCTGGACCTGCTCGACCGCGGTCCCGGTGTCTCAAATCGAGACCTGATAGAGGAATGTGCATGGATTGACGGGTGGCATGTGGCATGCCACTGTCGGTCAGCACCCCTCAGCGTCGAAGGGACCCACCATGGCGACCGCAAACAAGGTGAGCGTCATCCCCTGCGGGGCGATGTCCGCCGACCTGACCTGGCTACTGCTCAAGCCGGGCCGCTCCATCACCGACCGAAGCCACCGCAACGATCCCGCTCCCTGGGTCGACGTGCCCACCCACTGCGTGCTGGTCGAGACCGATGAGGGCAAGCTGCTCTGGGATACCAGCTGCCCCAGGGACTGGGAGGAGCGCTGGGGTCCGACCGGGCTGCAGGAGTTCTTCCCGTACGACAAGGTCAGCGACGACGAGTACCTGGACTCGCGGCTGAACCAACTGGGCGTCGGGCTGGACGAGATCGACTACGTGGTGCTCTCCCACCTGCACTTCGACCACGCCGGCAACGTCCGGATGTTCGAGAACACCAACGCCAAGCTGATCTGCCACGAGCGGGAGAAGGAGTTCGCCTTCGGCTTCGACGGGCTGTTCACCGGCGCTCACCTGAAGACCGACTACGAGGGGCTGGCGTTCCAGACCGTCTCCGGGGACACCGACCTGCTGCCCGGGGTAAAGCTCATCGAGACCCCTGGCCACACCGTCGGCTGCATGTCCATGCAGGTCGACCTGCCCGACTCCGGCACGATGATCTTCACCTCCGACGCTGTGTACATGGGCGAGAGCTATGGGCCGCCGGCCACCCCGGCGGCGATAGTGAACAACTTGGAGCAGTTCTACGCCTCGGTGGAGAAGCTGCGCGGCATCCAGGAGCAGACCAACGCCACGATGGTCTTCGGCCACGACGCCGAGCAGATCCACAAGCTCCGAGTGGCCCCGGAAGGCTCCTACACATGAGCACAGCTGGCATCGAGCTCACCGAGGAGACGATCTTCACATGGGGGGCTCCGCCGCTGAAGTTCGGCGCGGGTGCTTCCGACGAGGTCGGTTTCGAGATGTCCGGCTACGGCGTGCGCCGGGTGCTGATCGTCACCGACTCCGGGGTGAACGCCCTCGGCGCCCCGCAGCGCATCGCGGACAATCTGCGCCGGTACAAGATCGAGTCGGAGATCTTCGACGGCGTGCACGTGGAGCCGACCGACGACTCGATGAACAAGGCGGTTGAGTACGCCCGCGCGCAGGGTGACTGGGACGGCTTTATCGCGGTGGGCGGCGGCTCGGCGATCGACACCGCCAAGGCGATCAACCTGCTGACCAGTAGCCCCGGCGAGCTGATGGACTACATCAACAAGCCGATCGGCAATGCACGGGTCCCGGAGGGGCAGCTCAAGCCGCTCATCGCGATCCCCACCACGGCGGGCACCGGCTCGGAGTCCACCGCGATGTGCGTGCTGGACATCCTGTCCATGAAGGTCAAGTCCGGGATCAGCCACTGGCGGCTCCGGCCGACCCTGGCGGTGATCGACCCGCTGCTCACCATGTCGCTGCCGTCCGAGGTCACCGCGGCCTCCGGGATGGACATCGTGTGCCACGCGGTGGAGAGCTACACCGCCCGGTACTACACCACGTTCGACCGCAAGAAGCCTGAGGAGCGGGTCACCTACTGCGGCTCCAACCCGGTGTCCGACCTGTGGTGCGAGCGGGCCATGCAACTGCTGGCCAAGTCGTTCCGCAAGGCGGTGCACGAGGGCGCGGACAACCTCGAGGCGCGCTCGGACATGATGATGGCCGCGACCTTCGCCGGGATGGGCTTCGGCAACTCCGGCGTGCACATCCCGCACGCCAACGGCTACCCGATCGCCGGCATGGTCCGCGACTACATCCCGGCCGGCTATCCGCCGGACGAGCCGATGGTGCCGCATGGCCAGTCGGTGTCGCTGACCGCGCCGGAGGCGTTCCGGTTCTCCTTCGAAAGTGCCCCGGAGCGGCACCTGCGGGCCGCCGGGTTGATGGGTCCGGACGCGGAAAAGCAGAACGACCCGCGCGAGCAGCTGCCCTCGGTGCTGATCGAGCTGATGCGCGACATCGACATCCCGAACGGGATCGGTGCCGTCGGCTACTCCGAGGCGGACGTGCCGGACCTGGTGCCCGGCACGATGAAACAGCAGCGACTGCTGGCCACCTGCCCGAAGACACCGACCGAGGACGACATCGCCGACATCCTCACCAAGTCCGTCACAAACTGGTAGCCCCGTGAGTGGCGAGTGGTCCCCGGGGACCACTCGCCACTCACGGCTTCTGAGGTGGGTAAATGCCGATCTATGTGTACCGGTGCGGGTGCGGGGTCCGGTTCGAGCAGCTGACCTCGTTCGATGCGGCCGCCCCGGTCTGCCCGAGCTGTGGCGGCGAGACCAGGAAGATCCCGGCCGGGTTCAGCCTGGGCGGCCAGGCCGATGCCGGGCTGGGCAAGGACCAGATGCCGCAGACCTGGCGCGGCGTTTATGACGGCAACCGGGAGTACACCTCGCGGATGCGCCGGCAGTGGGAGAACCGGCAGCGGCTGGAGGCCAAGTACCCGGAGATCGCCGGCGACCAGCGGCCGATCCTGGCGCACGAGGGCCGCTACCACGATGCGCCGCTGCGAGCCGGTGACCCGGTGCTCGGTGAGCGTTCCTCGGGTGCCGGTTCGCCGGGTGCCGGGCACGGACATGGGCACGGGCACGGGCACCCGGAGGGGGCTGCGTCGTCCCAGCCGTCGTCGTCCCAGCCGTCGTCGGGCTCGGGCCCGTCGTCCGGGTCGCCGCCCCGGTCGGGCGGTGCGGACAGCGGGCCGAGGGCCAAGCCGGCCAGCCCGTCGGGTGGGGCGACGTGAGGCGGCTCAGCGGCCAGGACACACTGATCAGGTGAGCCTGTCCGAGCTGCCCGCTGACACCCGCGCGCTGCACGCCGACCTGATCGCCACCGTCGCCGGCCAGGTCCGGTTCGACACCGCCAGCCGCGCGATGTGGGCGGCGGACGCGTCGAACTACCGCAGGGTGCCCATCGGCGTGGTCGCGCCCACGTCCAGCGACGATGTGATTGCCACCGTGGCGGCGTGTCGCGCGCACGGCGTGCCGGTGCTTCCTCGCGGCGCCGGTACCTCCATCGCCGGTCAGGCCGTCAACACCGCCGTGGTGCTGGACTTCAAGCACCTGAACCGGATCCTGGAGCTGGACCCGGAGGCGCGCACCGCCCGCGTCGAGCCCGGGGTGGTGTGTGACGCGCTGCGTGACGCGGCCCGGCCGCACGGGCTGACCTTCGGCCCCGACCCGTCCACCCACAACCGCTGCACGCTCGGCGGCATGATCGGCAACAACGCCTGCGGGTCGCACTCGGTGGCCTGGGGCAAGACGGTCGACAACGTGCACACCCTGGACGTGCTGACCTACCGGGGTGAGCGGCTCACCGTCGGACCGGGCGGGGTGTTGCCTGACGGTGCGCAGAGCAGCTCTGCGCACCCGGACGCAACGGTGCGTATGGGTGGGCGGAGCAAAGCGATCCCGGAAGCCCTGCGCGGGCTCGCCGAGCGGCTGGGCGACGACGTCCGGGCCAGCTTCCCCGACCTGACCCGCCGGGTGTCCGGCTACAACCTGGACCAGCTGCTCCCGGAGAACGGCTTCGACCTGGCCAAGGCGCTGGTCGGCACCGAGGGCACCTGCGTCACCATGCTCGGCGCGACCGTCCGGCTGGTTGAGTCACCGGCCGCCAGGGCGCTGGCCGTGCTCGGCTTCCCGGACGCCTACACCGCCGCCGACCACGTGATGGCGGTGCGCGAGCACCACCCGCTGACCATCGAAGGGATGGACGCCGGGCTGATCGCCGCGCTGCGCGCCCACCACCCGGGGGAGAGCGCAAGCCGGGCGCTGCCGGAGGGCGGCGGATGGCTGTACGTGGAGACCGGCGGGGCCACCAGGGCGGAGGCCGAGGCGGCCGCGCACGCGGTGGCCAGGGCGATGAAGCCCTACGGCGCGAGCAGCGCGGTGGTCGGCGACCCGGCCGCGATGGCCGC
>DATHIT010000202.1:0-18304 GCA_035489915.1 Pseudonocardia sp.
CGCCGCGAACAGCTCATCCGCCGGAGCCCCCTGCGCCACCAGCGTCGCGACCCGCCGCAAAGCCACATCGACCCGCCCGGCCGCGGCCTGCTCCTCCGTGAGCCGGGCGAACTCGCCGATCAGGATCGCGATCGTGGCCCCGGCGACGACGTAGGCGACCAACGAGACCAGGTTTGGCTGCAGCTCAACGCCCAGGTTTCCCGAGGAAGGACCGAAGAAGACCACTCGGGCCAGCGCGCCGAGCACCACCGCGGCGAGCGCCGGCCGGGTGCCACCGATTACCGCGACAACGATGACCACCAGCAGCATGGAAAACAGGAACCCGCCGAGCACCAGCGGCGAAGGCAACGCCAGCGAGGCGAGCGTGAGCAGCGCCGGGCCGGCGACGGCGAGCACCCACGCCACCACCTGGCGGCCGGGCGACCGCTGCCTCAACCACGCGCCACCCAGGCCACCCAGCACGCTCACAGCCTTGAGGCTAACCGATGCCTGAGAGAATGAGCCGCGCGAAGACCAGCACCTGGAAGGCGGTGCACGAGCCTCTCGACAACCGCCGCACACCCCCTCTCGGCGCCGCACATCTACTGCAGCGGGTGTGCGGCGCTCGAAGCGGGTGTGCGGTTGCGAGCTGCCCGGCGGCCCCGGGACGGCGTAGCCGAGTTTGATCAGGGCTTCGCGGAACTTCAGTTCTTGATCGGGCGGGACGGCGAGGTGCCGGTCGCCGATCGGGTGGCACGGCGGGCGGAGGTGCGGTCGTGGGCGATGAGCACGGCGATGGCGGGGTCGGCGCATTCGATCACGACCGTCCAGACGTGGTCGGCGGTCTGCTTGGCGTATGCGGAGAGGAAGAGCCGGTCCGCGGCAGGCACGTCTCCAGTTGCGACGATGTCGAGGTTGGGGAGCACTTTCAGCGGCTGAGTCGTGGCCGCGTCGGAGCTGGCCGGCGGTTGGTCTTGTCGCTGCACTTCACGTCGCCGGCCGCGCACAATTCGAGCACGGTGCGCGGATTGCTGCCGCGGAATCCGGCGGACGAGCCGGCCAGTGTGCTGTTGGAGCGCATCCGGGCCAAGCGGGCTGCGCAGCCTCAGCCGGCGCCGGGTCGTCGAACCTGCCTAACCTTGCATCGGCACGCCATCTATTAAGGTTTAGAGTATCAAACTTTCACGCAGGGTGCGACGATTCAAGGTTTGGTGACGACGTGGCGACGTGGGTCGATCGGCTCTGGGAGCCGTCGCTGGACGCCCCCGCTCGGCGACACAAGCGAGGCGGAATGTATCGGGCTTACCGCCCTGACGAGCTGCGCAGTCGATCCGTCGTGCTGGAGCCGGCGTTGTCAACGCGCGCGGCGGCAGTCGAGCATGCGGTACGACGGCTGACGGCGGGCCCGGAGACTGCGGGGTTGGAAGGGCTTGCCAGGTTTCTGCTCCGGTCGGAGGCAATCGCGTCGTCCCGCATCGAGGGCCTGCAGGTGTCCGCTCGACAGGTGGCACTCGCCGAGCTGGCAGCGGACGAAGGTTGCTCAGGCGGCAACTTCACGCACAATGCGCGGCTGGTCGCCAACAACATCACGGTGCTGCGTAAGGCTGCTACCGAGCTGGCGACGGCTCCAGAGGTGTCCGTCGCGGGAGTTGATGCGTTGCACAGGGCGCTGCTGCCTGACGAACGACTTCACGGCCTTCGCGGTGTGCAGAACTGGATCGGTGGCAGCGACTGGCATCCTCTCGATGCCGAGTTCGTGCCGCCGCCACCCGAACTGGTGCCTGCCCTGATGCAGGATCTTGTGGAGTATGCCAGCGGCGGAACCCATGCCCCGCTGATACAGGCTGCGCTGGTGCATGCGCAGTTCGAAACAATTCACCCCTACGTCGATGGGAATGGCCGCGTCGGGCGAGCCTTGCTGCACACGGTGCTGACCCGTCGTGGTCTGACGCCTTCCGCGGTTCTGCCGATCAGTCTGGTGCTGCTGACGCGGTCCGTAGAGTATGTCGAAGCGCTCACTGCCTATCGTCACGACGGTTCGGGGAGTGAGGCGTCGGCAGCCGAGGCCTTGTCCAGCTGGATGGAGCTCTTTCTGGAGTCGACCAGTATTGCGGTTGATCAAGCTGGCCGATTTGCCGCCGAGTTGGCGGAGCTCCGGGCCGGCTGGGTCGAGCGCTTAGCCTCTTGGCGCGCCGAGCGGGGGGTGCGGGAGCGGCCGCGCGCTGGATCGGCGGTGGGCCGGCTGATCGAGTTGCTGCCCGAGGCGCCTGTGATGACGGCCCGGACAGTCCAACGCATGTTGGGGCTGTCCTTTCCGTCCGCGCGTGCCGCCGTCGACGAGCTTGCCGAGGCCGGGATCGTTACCAGGAGACAGATTGAGCGCGGTACCACCGGTTATTTGGCGACCGAGGTGTTCGATCTGCTCACGCTCGCGGAGCGAAGCCTGGCCAGCACCAGATGGGACACCAGGCAATCGGACCCGGTTCGGCCAGTGCCGGCGCGTCCGCAACGACGGCACGATTCGTGATGGGGGCGTGCTCAAGCGGGGAATGGGCGGTACCGGGGGGGCACACCGTCACCATGGCAGCATGCGAGTCCGTGGTGGTTGTCGAGGTGAATGAGCAGTCGGTGCGGCGGCTGGCCGATGATCGGTCGTTCGAGCGAGGTCAGGCCTATTTCGCGGCGGGCCGGGTGCGTCGGTTCACGGTAGACGGTGCGTTCGTGACCGCGACAGTGGGCGGAACCAGCCTCTATCGGGTGCGGTTGGAGATCACCGCGGCGGGACTGGTTGGCCGGTGCTCCTGCCCGTACGGGCAGGAGGAGGTGTTCTGCAAGCATTGTGTGGCCGCGGCTCTGGCTTGGTTGGAGTCCGGCGGTGAGGTAGGGGAGCACCGGCCCGGGCCGATCACCGACGGGCAGTTGCGGGAGTTCCTGCGCGGACAGGATCCGGCCTGGCTGGCTGACGAGTTGCTGACCGCCGCCCACGCCGATCCACTGCTGCGCGCCCGGCTGGACGTCGTGGCGGGCGCCGACATCGGTGACGCCTACGACGACCGCGTGTTGCGGGAGCGCCTGGAACGGGCGATCGAGATCAGCGAATTTGTGGCCTACGGCGGGGCGTATTCGTACTTCCATCAGGTCGGCGAGGTGCTGAACGCCGTGGCGGCGCTGGTCGACGGGGGTTTTCCGGGAGCAGCGGCGAACCTGGCCGGGTACGCGCTGGACTTGTTGGAGGGCGCGGCCGGACAGGTCGACGACTCCGATGGCGGCCTGCGTGGGGCCATCGATCGGGCTGAGGAGATCCACCTGGACGCCTGCTCGACGGCGATGCCCGATCCGGTCGCACTGGCGGAGCTGCTCGTCGCCCGGGCGCTGGCCAGTGACTACGAGGTGTTCCTGACTGCTCTGCCGGACTATGCGCCGGTACTCGGGCCGACCGGTATGGCTCGCTATCGAGAGTTGGTCGAGCGGGCATGGCAAGACCTGCCGCCCAAGAAGCCGCATGAGTACGGCGGTCGCCGGTTCGTTGTCACCTATCTGATGGAACAGCTGGCCGAGTGCTCCGGGGGCGCAGACGCGCTGATCGAGGTCCTGGCCAGGGACGTGACCAGCGGCTACGACATGCTGCGGATAGCCGAACGGCTGTGCGCCGACGGCCGCGACGATGAGGCGCTGCAGTGGTTGGGCCGAGGAATGGCGGAATTCCCACCGGACTCGCGGCTGCGCACGTTGGCCGCCGACTGCCATGTCCGGGCCGGCCGCCGGGCGGAGGCGGGTGACCTGCTGTGGGCGAACTTCACCGACCGGCCGAGCTTGGACGACTACATCGCCCTGCACGACGCCACCGCTGAGCGGTTCCCGGCGTGGCGGGAGCGCGCGGTCGGGGTACTGCGGGTACAGCCGGCAGCGTCGGCTAGGTTCACGCTGATGCCGTACGCCCGGCCATCAGGACGTTCGACACTGGTCGAGGTCCTGCTGTGGGACGGTGACGCCGACGCGGCGTGGCAGGCGGCCGTGGACGGCGGCTGTCGGGACGAGCTGTGGCTGCGACTGGCCCGGCGGCGCGCCGCGACCCACCCGGCCGACGCGATCCCGGTCCTGCTCGCCGCCGCCGACCAGTCGATCGGCCACAAGAACCGGAACTCCTACCGGGTGGCCGCCAGTTTGCTCGCCGAAGCCGGTCCGCTGTTCACTCGCTGTGATCGCCAGGAGGACTACCGCTCCCACCTGGCAGCGCTGCGCGCCGCGCACCGGCCCAAACGGGCGCTGCGGGAGGAACTGGACCGCGCCAACCTGCCCTGACGAGGGCGGGGGCATGAGTGGTCCCGCCCGACGTCGACGGAGGTGCCCGGTGGCGCTCAGCCGGCCGGGTCCAGATCGCGGTCCCAGTTCCACACCGAGGGCGGGCGGCCACCCCTCGGCAACGCGGCGGCGTGCCGCTCGGTGCGGCGTAGGCCGGGTAGCCGGACGAGGGTGCGGCCCAGGTTGGCCGGGTAGGGGCGGACCCCGGTGAGCGCCTCGGTGACGTCGAGCGCCTGCGCGGTGGTGAACTCGCGACCGAGCAGCCCCGCGCTGAAGTCGGGGTCGCGCCACAGTCGCTCGCGCAGCAGCGGCCGGCAGTCGGCGACGATCCGGTCGTGATCGAAGGCCAGGTGCGGCACGCCGTCCAGGGGCACCCACCGCACGGGCGCGGGGCCCCCGTCCAGCTGGGCGCCGTCGACGGTGGCCCACAGCGCGACGGAGAGTGTCGGGCCCCGGGGGTCGCGGGACGGCTCGTCGAACGTCACGAGCTGGCCGAACCCGGTTACCGCCGCCGCCGGAACCCCCAACTTCCCGGTCACCGCGCGCAGTGCCGCCGCACGCAGCCTCTCGCCCATGCCGAGTAGCACGCCGGGCAGCGCGAGCTCACCGGCGAACGGGTCGTGTGCTCGTGGCGCGATGCCGATCATCACGGCCCGGGCGACGCAGGCGAAGCGCACGGCGAGCACGTCCACCGACACGGGGGTCGACTCGATGGCCATGCCCGGATTCTGCCCCGTCGCGGGGTCAGCGGAGCACGGGCCTGCGTACGGCGTGGGCGGTGCGGTCGGGTCCGTGGCCGGTGACCACGACGGGCACGCCGGTCGTCCGCTCGAGCTGGGCGAGCAGGGCGTCCGCGTCCCGAGGAAGGTCGTCCAGCACCGGACGGGCCACCGCCAGGCGAGCGGTGAGTGAGCTCTGGTGGGCCAGGTCGCCGGGCCGTCCCTCGGGCAGGTCGACGGTGCCGTCCGCGTACCGGTCGGCCCAGTGCAGTCCCGACGAGGCGCGGTCCAGGTGGGTCACCGCGAGGCCGTCGATGCCGCCGCAGGCCCGCACGGCGTGGCGCAGCAGCACGGCGTCGAGGTGCCCGACCCGCCAGGCGCCCTGGTAGCCGCCATCGCCGTTGTGCGGCTCGGGCAGGCGGGCGCGCAGCGTCGGGTCCTCGGTGGGCAGCGGGCCGGCGCCGTGCCGCGTGGTGCTCGTCCGGGTCACGCCGAGTACGCGCGCCCGGCCGCCGATCTCGGCGAGCAGCCCGCGGGCGTTGGCCGGGGTGGTGTTCGACCAGGTCGTGTAGGGGTGGAAACCGTGGTGCTGGTCCAGCAGCGCGCCCTGAGCGCCCTCGAACACCAGCGGCCCCCGCGCGGCGAGCGTGCCCAGCTCGCCGTCCCCGACGATGCGCACCGCCGCGCCGAACTCGCGGTACACCGCCACCAGCTCACCGACCGAGCCGAACCCGTGCGCGCCGCCCGCCAACAGTGGCGCGTACCAGCGGGCCAGCGCGTCCAGCGTGCGGCGCAACCGGGCCGGCTCGCGGCAGTCGCCGACGGTCGGGGCCGGAGGTGGCTCGCTCGACGCCACCGGGTGGCCCTCGAACAGCGAGCCCGGCGCCGGCCGGAACGCCGCCACCAGCCCGTACCAGACGGTCTCGCCGACCCCCAGCCCGCACGAGCCGTGCCGGGCCGCGCCCCGCGCGTCCTCCCGGGTCCGGTTGGCCGCCACGTGGATTGGGGTGGTCAGCGGTGCGTCCGTGGCCACCGATACGAGCCGCAACGGGTCGGCCACCCCGAGGTGTTCTAGTGCTCGAGACTCGGTGGCCAGGGCCAGTGGTTCCACCGCGACGTGCCGGGACAGGAACGTGCGCACCCCTTGCAGGGTCCCCGAGCCGAACTGGTGGAAGGTGTGCGCGCGGTCCCCGTCGACCACCGTGTGCGCGGCCTGGGCCCCACCGTTGAACCGCACCACCGCGGCCACGTGGCCGGCGCCGCACAGGGCGTCCACCACCGCGCCCTTGCCCTCGTCGCCGAACCCGAGGCCGACCACGACGTCGTGCACGTCCCCGGTCATCCCGGGCTCACCGCTGCACCAGGGCCGCGCCGACCGCGCGGCTCTCGTCGCCGGAGTCGAGCTCCCGCAGGTCGGCGCACATCTGATCGACCCGCAGCCCACGCTCGCCCACCCCGACCACCGCGGCGATCAATTCGCACACCGCGCCAGGGTCAGCCAGGCGCAGGACGTTGTGGCCCAGCAACGACCGCCAGTGCCGCACGATCTCCTCGTCGTGGTAGTAGGACGTCCCGCCGGGCAACACGAAGAACACGTGCCAGCGCTGTTGGAGCTGCCGGTAGACATCGTGGACGTCGAGATCGCCACCGAGCTCGTCGCCGATCACCCGCGCCACGTGCCGGGCGGACACCCGCGACTTGTTCAGCTCGTCGCCGACGATGAAGAGATAGCCCTTCCGCCTCCGCCGCTCCCAGGCGTCGGTCTTCACATGGTGGGCCATGAAGTACGCGGCCAGCTCGTAGGACTCGCTCTTCTGGCCGCCGCCCCCACCCTCCAGGAAGATCGACCGCAGCTGCTCGTCCATCCGGTTGTCCGACTCGAACTGCCCGACCTGCAGCGGCACCCGGTCCGACTCGGCGTCCCCGATCCCGCCGAAGAGCAGCTGCGGGTCGCGGGCGTACTCCCGGTCCCGCAGCAGCCCGTGCAGCCGACTGAGCTTCCGTTGCACGATCCGCGGCACCATGCCCATCGAGCCGGTCACGTCGAACAGCACCGCGATGGGCAGCGAGTCGGCGTGCTCGGCGGAGTCCCGGCTCTCCCGCCACCCCACCCCGAACGGGTCCAGTGTGGAATCCGCGCGCCATTCCCGCCGATCCCGCTCCTGCATCGCCGCCGTGAGGGCAAAGTCGTCCTCCCCGCTGGCGGCTCGGTAGGTGCGCGCGGCGAGGTAGGTGTCGTCGTCCCAGCGTCCATAGCCCATCGTCGTTCTCTCGTCTCGTCTGGTTTGGGTTTGAGTCTAACTGACTCAAACCAGGTCGCCAACCGAATTCGGGCCCGAGAAGGAGTCAGAAGACGAGGCCGCTGCCAAGCAGGGCTTCGCGGGCGGCGCTGTCGGACAGCGGTAAGTCCGCGGGGCCGATGCGGTCGGGCCTTCTCCGAGTTGCTGTCCTTCTACCTCACCCGCTGGCGGACCGCTGAGCACTGCGTGCCCGCCGTGTCCTGGCCGCCGCCGCATCCTGTTCAGCCGCAATGGTCCGGAACTGTCGGTGCCGGCGTTCACACTGTTCGCGCCGCCGCTTCGAGAGATAAGCAGTGCGGCAGCGCCGCGTCACGCGGCGTGCCCACCGCGCTGGCTGGCGGCGCATCCGCCACGCAGCATGGCGGGTCACTCACTGGGAGGTGCAGCTCAAGGTCTATGCCAACCAAGGTCCGTGACATGATCCGAATCCTTGAGGGCGATGGCTGGCAGTGGGTACGTACCCGAGGTAGCCACCGCGTGTATGTCCACCCGACGAAGCCGGGCATCGTCGATCTTCCTGGCAAACTAGGCAAGGACTTGCCGCTGGGAACCGAGCGCAGCATCCTGAAGCAAGCAGGACTGAGGTGAGGCACGTGACGGGTTACGCGGTTGTCGTAGAGCAGGCAGAGGACGGCGGATACGGAGCATGGTCGCCCGACCTGCCCGGCTGCATCGCGCTCGGCGACACCATCGAGGAGTGCCTGGCTGAGATGCGGGAAGCTATTGCCCTCTACATCGAGGTGTTGCGCGAGCGAGGTGCGGTCGTACCGGAGCCCCGCGCGGTCGAGGCGGTGACCCTGCCAGCGGCGTGACACGGCCGGCTATCTCGGGCAGTCCGTCGTCAGGAATACTGGCAGGTCATGTTTGGAAATGTCCGATCTGTTAAATGTGGTCACGCCTAATGCGGTTTCAGCCCAGTCTGCCAGCAACTGGGTTTTCTCCGAAAAGTACAATCAAGTTGGACACTGTGTCGGTGTCCTCGGTAGCCACCGCAATCTGGTAGGTCCGATGAGGTTCAACCTTTGTGTCGGCCCACTCGATTACCTCTTTGACGTTCGTGTCGGCCAACTGCCAAACCTCGGCCTCGAAACTCTGCTCGTGCTCAGAGTCATCGGTTAGCTCAGTCGAGCGAGCCCAGAACGTCACTTGATAGGCCGGATTCTCGGAGTTGTCCGACCGTAGGTCGCTCTGAGGAGGGTTCACGAAACGCATGGGCTGATGATATCCACGAGGTGTACATCGACATCACTCAATCGTCACTGCGACAGAGCCTGTGTGGACTATGCCCGGTGCCGTGGCAAGTGGTGGTCCGCTACATAGCTCCGTCGCGCGGATGGTGGCCGGAGCCCGCTGGTCGGTTACACAGGCAGCGGGGTCCCAGACGCCGGCAGCGGTGAGAGGCTGTTTGCTGGGCCTTCGGTGGTGCCCTTGGCAGGGTTCGAGCCTGCGACGCACGGATTACGGCAGTGGAGTGGAGTGGCGGGGGTATTCCTCCTGGACGCGGCGGCACGTGGCCGAGTCAGTAGCTCAAGTCGGCCAATAGCTTTCTTAGAGTCTGATCGAGAACCGGGCGCTTGTCGGTGAGCGCCTCCCACATGAGCGCGTCGTCGACCATGGCGTAGCCGTGGATCAAGATGTTGCGGAACGCCACGATCCGGGGTAGCTCCGGGATCTGTTCGGCGAGCTCCGGGCTGACCTCGCGGTGTTGCTGGCCGACGGCGGACGCGCCATCAGCGACCTCGCCATTCTGAGGGACCAGCTCCAAGCTCGTCCAGCGTGTCTGCAACGCGTCGCAGCAGAGCGGGTACCTTGTCTTGTTCTGCTCCACGTGGGTTGGACTGTGAGAAGTGAAGCGTGGTGAAACGTGTGGTCGACGCCATCTCGGCCTGCCCTTGCTTGAAGTAATGCCGCTATTTGCGGCGTGCTGGCCTAGTCTCGCTCGGCTCCGGGCGGCCAGATCACGGTGACTGGGATGCCACGTTCGTTCGCGGCGTGCACGACGTCGGCGGTGCCTCCGTAGCCTCGGGCTGGCTGGCCGTCCCACACGGCGAGCAGCTCGTCGGCGTCCTCGATCATGCGGAGGCTCGCGTGCATGTGGGACGCCGACGTCGACTCGGTGTGGTCGAGTTGGATTACCTGTTCCGCTCGGCTGAGCAGCGCGTCGTAGGTCGGGTGGTAGCTCTCGGGCAGTCCGTCGCGGTACTTGGCGGCGGGCACGACCACGACGAGGGAGCCACCCGCGTCGAGGATGGCCTGTGCGAACAGGGCGTCGGCGCCGTCGGCGATGCACGAGTGGCCGACCAGCTCGTCCTTCCCGCCTCCGCGCTCGGCGAGTGCGGCGCGAATGTCCGCGTCGACAAGCCGCTCGGTGGCCTCCGGTAGGCCCCGGTGGCCGGTGAATGCGAGTTTCATCAGGGCCGTTCGTACAGGGCCGTCATGGCCTCGTCGAGCCTCGCGGCCTCGCGGGTGCGCACCGGCAGGCCAGAACGGAAGGCACGCACGCGGGAGGTGATTCGCTCGCTGCCGTAGTCCACGCCGACGCGCAGCGCCTCGACCGCCAGCGCGCAACCGTCGCCGACCTGACCGGCGGACGCGAGTACTTGCGCCTGTTCGAGTAGGAGCAGGGCGCGCGGTTTGGGCGCGGTCGGCATGGTGGCGACGGCCGCGTAGGCAGCGGTGGCGCCGCGCAGGTCACCGAGGCGGGCGAGTGCACCGGCCTGGTAGCGAACCGCCTTGGCCCGGTCGAACGTGAACACCCACGGCCAGACAGGCTCGCCATGCTGCCGGCTGGTCGCCTTCTCGGCCGCGCGCAGGGCGGCCAGCGTGGCCGGCTTGTCGCCGAGGGCGGCATGCGCGACCGCGTGCAGCGACGCTAGCCACGCCCGCGCGGTAGACGGCGCCGACTGGTCGAGCTGAGCCTCGGCGCGGTCGAGCAGGATCACTCCCTGCCGAGCGTCGCCGGTCTCCACGGCGAAGTGCCCGAGCGAGGCGGTCATATAGGAGGCCAACAACGGGTGGTGCGCCCGGCCGCCGTGCTGCACAGCCTCGCCGTAGCGACGGCGCGCGACGGCGTTATCGCCCCGGTCGGCGGCCAGCCAGGCGGCGAGCCCGGCGACCTCGGAGAGCACAGCGAACCCGGTAGCGTTGCGCAGCTGGCCAGCGACGATCCCGGCCGACAGCGTCAGGTGGGCGTCCACGGCAGGCGCGAGATGCTCGGATGAGACGGCCTGTTCCATCCGCCGGTAGTGGGTGGTCGGCCCCGACATGGCCGCGATCAGGTCGCCGGAGTCTCCGCCGAGGGGCGGCGTGTAGCGCGCAAGCATCGCCCCGGCGGAGGCGCCGAGAGCGGTCTTGAGAAACGTCTTGCGGTCCACGTTGGTCGGCTTCCCGCGCGCAGGTCGCGCGAAACCCAGGTGACGGTCTGTGTCGACGTCCAGGATGGCACGCAGCGCGGCGCGGTAGTGGGCCGCCGGCCAGCGGATCGTGCCGCGCTCCCACTTGCCGATGTGATTGGGGTCGACCGCCGTTACCTGTGTGCCACCGCTGGCTCGGAACACGTGTGCGTTCACCGCGTCGGCCAGCTCCTGCCGCGACATCGGCTCGCCGGGCGCCGAGGGCGACTCGACCCGCTGACGGGCAGCGCGTAGCTGCTCGTTGACTTCCGGCACGTAAGGGCTCCTCAGCTGAACCTGCCGGCAGTATACGAACCGGTGATCGGCCGCAGTCGGGCTTCTCGGTTCCTCCCCGAACTCTCCCCATGACGTCCCCATGATCTTGAATCCCGGGGATCGCGTCTGGCCCGCACTGTGGAGATCATGCGAGCGCGCGTCGGGTATGCCCTGACAATCTCCGAGATGCTGTCCTTCTACCTCACGCGTTGGCGCACCCGCCGAGCTCTACGCGCCCGTCACATCCTGGCCGCGCGATGAGCCGCTGCCGTTGCGGGCTGCCGACCAGCCCACCGACCGGCGTGACCTTCTGGCACCCGTACCGCGACGCCGACCCCGGCCCTGAGGTGACGACAGTCGTCGTGCACGGCGACGAGCCGGCGCTACGCCGGTGGGTGCGCGTCGACGGCGCGAAGTGGAGCCAGCACGGTTCGATGGTCAACTACTACGCGGTGCTGACCCCGCTGACCGGCTGGCCCTAGATCGGCGAGTGCTGGGCAGGCGAGCTGTGGGCGGGCGAGGTCTCAACACGAACTCGGGCGAGCATCGGTCGGCGACCTGAGCCGCGGGACGCTACGGGCACGGCGCGGGCACACAACGGGCACGAATAGCCGGGTCTGGCCAGCCACGGCCGGACAGGACCGGACACAACAAGATCGGCCCCTCTACCTGTTTCAGCAGGTGAGGGGCCGATTTCGTGCGGCTACGAGTGGTGCCCCCGGCAGGAATCGAACCTGCGACACACGGTCTAGGAATGTGAACGGCGAAGCAAACTAGGGCTTCTACCAGCTACTTCACTGTTCTGCAGTTCGCGGCACGCCGCACAATTGGCGCCGTTGGACGATGCTTCGTGGCACGTGCCGCAGCACGCGCACTCCTCGCCAAAGATCAATCCGACCACGATTGAGCCCCCCGCCGTCGTGGCATCACTGATCCCGGGCCAGTTCGAGCGCACCGTCTGCATGGACGACTCTTCCTGGACGGCGGCAGCACGTGGCCGTGTCAGTCGCTCAAGTCGGCCAATAGCTTTCTTAGAGCCTGATCGAGAACCGGGCGCTTGTCGGTGAGTACCTGCCACACGAGCGCGTCGTCGACCATGGCGTAGCCGTGGATCAAGATGTTGCGGAACGCAACGATTCGGGGTAGCTCTGGGACCTGTTCAGCGAGCTCTGGGCTGACCTTTGAGAGTTGGTTCAGTGCCTCGCCGATGATCTCGAACTGACGCTCCACCGCCGACTTCAGAAGTTCATCGGCTTGATAGTCGGCAAACGACTTGCCGTGTGCGAATCTGCCGAGCCGTTCTGCCGCCCGCAGCGCATCCCACAGGTATTTCCGTGGATCAGGCCGCATAGAGCTGTTCCTTGGTTCGCATAACGCGCTCACGAAAGTAGGGATTCTCTACAGCCGATGCCGCAACTACGTCGACTGGCCGGCCGACGATCGCTTCCAGTCCTTCCTTCAGGCCGAAAAAGGCACTGAAATAGTCGAATCCCGGCGCAGCGTCGAACTCCACCAAGACATCAAGGTCACTCGATGTCTCGTCGAAGGAGTCCCCAGTGGCCGAACCGAACACATCGAGACGACGCACGCCCAGCTCACGGCACAGCCGCTCGATCTCCGGTCTCTTGGCTTCGATTGCCGCGTGCATCGCGCCTACCTCCCGCCGTGTGCCGAGATCGTCGGCCCTGCAACCGAGGCAACATCCATGGCCTGCCACCTGATCGCCTGAATCGGACTTTAGGAAGGCTAGTCGATCGCCGAGGCGAGTACCTGACACACGCGGACGCACTCCCGAGGCTGTACAGGCGTAGAGCAGGGAGGTGGGCAGGGAACCAGGGAGTTGTCCCTGAGTGCCTCCCTGTCCCACCCTCCGCCCCCTGAACAGGAAAAATGGTGCTCAGGGAGGCACTTTGACAACTCGCCGAAAGAGAACATGTCGACCTGCCGCACCGTCAGCACGGATCCACCGATGACTCCCTCCCCGTAGGGATCGCAAGCATGCTGATCGAGAGTGAGCGGTTGGGCGTGCCGGCTGGGGCCGGATTGTGCCGACTCCCGCCCAGCATGAGATCACCCGAGTCATCTTCGCGCGTGCGGATTGTGCAGCCTGCCGATTTTTCCATCCCGGTCCGCAGCGGGCGCCGAGCCGCCATGATCCGTGTCGTCCGATCTTCACAGCGCCACCAACTCTTGCCAACCTTGCACCGACAGGCGACACCAAATGATGATCGAAGGTCTGATCGCCGCGACCATCGCGGCCGCTAGCATCATCTCTCCGGCTACTGCCAGCGCCGGCCAGCCCATGGCCGCCGCCCTGGGCACACTCGATCCCCGGGCGGTGATGGTGATCTCCCAGAGCGCCCGCGGCGTTGGGTACGCCGGCGACGTCCAGGTCGTTTTGGTGGCGGGGCCTACCTTTACGCGGCCCGTTCTGTCTGCGGTACCACCACGGCCCCCACTACGTGGCCGGTTACACCCCGCACGCGCTGGAACGGATGGCCCAGAGACGAATCAGTAAAGCCCAGGTCGAA
This sequence comes from Pseudonocardia sp., assembly GCA_035489915.1. Taxonomy (GTDB): domain Bacteria; phylum Actinomycetota; class Actinomycetes; order Mycobacteriales; family Pseudonocardiaceae; genus Pseudonocardia. The sequence continues at coordinate 13,500 of DATHIT010000202.1, forward strand.
GCGCTTGTCGCTTCGCCAAATCCTGGAACCTACCAAGATGACAACGACACATGGCTTATCATGGACCCGCTTACAACCTTGATCGTCATTATCAACAAGAATGCGTACATTGTTACCGGAATCAAAGGACAGATGTGAGTCGAAAAGGTCAGATCAGCTTGACGCTGAGCTGGGACGCGGAGTCTGACGCCGGATATATACAGACCGGAGAGCGCGGCCAGGGGAACGCAGTCGCTCGAAGTATCCCGATCCAAGACCAGGAATCACGAATCTACGGCGCCATCGACCTCGCCGACGACGGGACCTTGCTGGGGATCGAGATACTCGGCGTCAGCAAGATGTTTCCCGGCACGAGCGAATGAAAACCTCTCCCATCAACAGATCTAGCGCCGACCGGTCCTAGGACGATCGGCCCGCTCGCGCGCCGCATCCCGATCGCCTCGCGCGACCGTAGCGCGCCGGCCTCGGCTGGTAGTGGCGAGACCGGCGGAGGTGAGCAGTTCGAGTGCGCGGTGGGCTGTGCTTGTCGAGACGTTGTAGCGCCCGGCGATGTCCTTTGTAGTGGGTAATGGGTCTCCGGGTTCGAGAGCGCCGCAGAGGATCGCCCCACGCAGGTCGGCGGCGATGCGCTGGTAGGGGGCGCCGTCCTCGTCAGGCTGGGCGGTGGGCCGTTCGCTGAGCGGAGCTGACATCTCGTCCAGGTCGATCGGCGGCGTGGGCATGCGGGCGTTGAGACTGCCGGCGGCGCGCTGGTCGGCTTCAGAGACCCAGGCCGAGTAGACGCGCAGCGTCGTCGCTCCGCCTCCGGCGTGACCGAGCCGGCCGGCGACGGTGCGCACGTCTACTCCTGAGGCGATCAGCTCGGTTGCCGAGTAGTGGCGGAGCTGGTGGAGGTGCATGTCCAGGCCGAGTCGGACGCACATCCGCCGGTATCGCTGGGTGACGGTGCTGGGCTTGATCCATGTGCTGTGATCGATCGAGGAGGAGAACAGTCGGCCGGTCGGGCTGAGCGCGGTACCGAGTTCCGAGGCATCAGCCTCGCAACGGTCGCGATAGGCGTGCAGCAGCGTCACCGTGGCGTCATCGAGTGCAATCCGTCGCTGCTGGTGAGTCTTGGTGCCTTTCTCCCAGGTCTCGGCTCCGTCCTGGGCGATACTGGTTCGGATCGCCAACAGCGCGTGCTCCAGATCCAGCCGGTCCCATTGGGCCGCGCACAGCTCACCGCGCCTGGCCCCGGTCGTCATGGCCAGCCAGACCAGCATTCCCCACGCCGGATCCTTGAATGCTTCGTCCAAGATCTTGGCGGCTTGTTCCGGACTCGGTGGGTCGGGATCGTGTCTGACCGCCTTGGGCCGCTCGGCCTGATCGAGCGGGTTGACGGTGATCCAGCGCCATCGGATCGCGCGCTTGAGTGCGCTGCTGAGGATTCCGTGGACCTGGCGGATCGAGGAGGTGGCGAGCGGGCGGCAGATGTGCGGTTTGCATCGCTGGTCGCACTCGTGCGGCTGGTCGGTGTGGTGGTCGACGGCGACTCGTCCGCCGCAGCGGGCGCGGCAGGTGCGCAGAATTGTGTAGAAGGAGTCGAGGGTTTCACCGTCCAGCCTGCCTAGCGGCAAGGTGCCCAGTAGGGGGCGGATGTGGTTGCGGATGTAGCCCTCGTAGCTCGTGCGCGTGGTGCGATCGACGTCGAGTAGCTCGAGGTACCGGTCAAGTAGCTGGTTGACGGTCGCTGTTGTGCGCGGGTTGCGCTGCTCGTCGAGCTGGCTCAGGAGCTTGACGCGGACCTTCTCGGCGTCCCGGGCCGCTGTCGGGCCCGCCGGGACGGTCTCGGTGAGATCGAGTCGCCGGCCGGTCAGGGGATCAACGCCGGCGTAGACCGTCACCTGGAGGGACCCGCTGGGCAGAACGCGTACCCGGCCTCTTCGGCGGTCTCTGGCCCTGCTCTGACCTGCGGCCATGGCCACAGAATACTGCATTTCGTGGCATGAACCGAAGTATGCGGAGCTCAGATGATCGACGATCAGCGCTCTGACCTGGTGCCCCCGGCAGGAATCGAACCTGCGACACACGGTTTAGGAAACCGATGCTCTATCCCCTGAGCTACGAGGGCTTGCGTTGTGAACTTGTACTGGTCAGCCGCCCAGTCACAGTCTCCCGCCTGTGGGGTCACCGAGCAGACTCCCGCTGGCCAGTCCGTGGTGAGTCCGTGGTCCGTCAATATTGCTCGGGTGCTCACCGCGCACCGGGGACAGTGTAGAGGCGGGCGGGCACACCATGCGCAGCACGGGCGATCAGGGGGTTGTACCGGCGCCTTCGGGCAGGGGACCGCCGTAGTGGGTCGGGTCATAGGTGGATGGTGTTTTCGCGGGTGGGCGGCATCCAGCGCCAACTCATCGGGCGTCACCATGGCGGATTCCAACGGCGGCTCCGGGCTCGACTCTCGAGACGGCCTTAGAAGGTGCCGCTCGGGCAGGCCACCAGGAAGACGATCCCAAGGGCGGCTGTGAACGACGCGAGGGCGTACTGCCAGCCGTTGTAGGTGAGCTCGACATCGCCACCTCGTGGCAGCCGTTCGAACGGGGCGGCGGTCACCCCAGCAGACGAAGACCCAACCGACGATGCGCACGATCCGGGGCAGCTCCCGGTCGAGTAGGACGACCGCGAGCGGGACGACCCAGACGAGGTTCAGGGGTATTCCTGTGCCCCGTGCCCGACGGCCCGCCGGCCCAGGTACCGGTCCTGCGTCATCGCCGGGGGCCGAGTGTGTCGTTGCGTTCTTCAGCTTCGAGCGGTCTCGCTCGAAGGCGAGAAGCTAGCCGCCCCACTGAGCGCCGTGCCTACCCGGGGTTGGTTCCGGCTTCGGTCGCGGTACCCAATATTGACGATGCGGGCCGGCGAGCGTTCGGACACGCTGCGTACTGATCCACTTCAGCTAGCGCGCGTTTGGTCAGCCTGGTGCCGGACTCGGCGGAGTGATGGGATCGGATCGATGGACAGCGAGATTCATGCCTTATTCGACGCGCGCGCGGCGGCGGTGTACGCCAACGACCGCCCGTCCTTCCTATCGACCCAGGTCTCCGAGATCGATCTGGGCTCGAGCGACGGATACCTGTCGCTGCGGGATCTGACGATCGAGCTTCTGCACACCCACGACGAGTCCGACATCGAGAAGGTCGTGCTGGTCAAGGAGACCTATACCCGGGATGAGCTGCCGCCCCGATCGTCCTTCCTTCTCTACTACCTGATTCGCACCGTCGTCGGCTGGCGGATTTACCGGATTCGGTGAGCGCTGGGCCGCCCATGCACGCGTCCGGGCTGGAGGCAGAACGCCCACGCCCACCCGATCCGAGGGAGGAAGTGATGAACCACATCACCGCTGAGGTCGCGTGTGCCAAGACCGCTCCCACGCCGGACATGCCTCGGTTGGACTTCGTGTGGCTTGAGCTGACCAATCGGTGCAACTTGCATTGCGTCCACTGCTATACCGAGTCCGGCCCGCAAACCGGTGACCTCGACAAGCTCGCTATCCCCGACTACGTGTCGACCATGCACCAGGCGTTCGCCTTGGGCTGCCGGAGCATGCAATTCATCGGCGGGGAGCCGCAGCTCAACCGGGACTTCCCGGTGCTCCTCGCCGAAGCCATCCGGATCGGTTTTCCATTCATCGAGGTGTTCAGCAACCTCACGTTTCTAACCGAGGACACGCTCCGGTACGCGGCCACGCACGGAATCCACTTCGCGACGTCGGTGTACTCGGACGAGGCCGCGGTCCACGACACCATCACCGGGGTGCGGGGCAGCCACACCAAGACCATCCACAACCTCAAACGGCTTATCGGTGCCGGTGTCACCACCCGGGCGGGCACCATCAGGATCGACCAGGACGACGCGATGATGGACCGCACCCGGCGGTTTCTGCTGGACCTGGGCGTGTCTCTGGTCCGGTCATCGGACGTGCGCGAGTTCGGCCGGGGCGAGAAAGTGCTGGGGCGCGAGGCGCAGATGTCCGGCTTGTGCGGACACTGCTGGAACGGCAAGCTGTGCGTTGCCCCGGACGGTGAGGTCTTCCCCTGCGTCATGGCCCGGCAATGGCCGGTAGGGAACATCCGACAGACGGAGCTCGCCGACATCGTGCGCGGCATGCCGCTGCGGCACATCCGACGGGAGATCTACGAGACGGTCTGGCTGCCGAAGATCGACTACATGGGTTGCACGCCAGAGTGCCCACAGAGCTGCGCGCCCGACTACAGCAGTTGCACACCCATGACGTGCGATCCGCAGAGCTGTCCGCAGAGCTGCAGCCCGCCATACATGCCGGACTGCACCCCCGACTTGCCGCAATAGCTAAGCCGGTACGTCCGTCCCCTCGACCGCGAATCGTCCACGCCGTGGCGGGCGCGTCAAGGGCGGCTGCACCGTCGCTGGCGCGATGCCCTCCGAGCACCATTGACCCGCCCGCCACGACGAGCAAGGCGGCCAGTACGAGGGAACGGGGGAGGTGCAGGGTCTGCGCCGTGCGCGCGACGACTCAGGACGCATCGCGCTTTGTCAGGCCACCCAGCGAGATCACGTATTCCTTCGATGAGTCGTCGAAATTCACGCTGTAGACGGTCGGAAAGTAGCCGCTGCGCTGATAAGCGGCCGGCTGTTTGATGTCCTGCCGCAGTGGCGCCTTAGTCAGCAGCCATTCTCTGGTCAGCATCGGCTCCATGAACGTGTACTGCCCATCCCAGGAGCCGTTGATGAAGGTCGACTTGAAGTCGTACTTGCCGGGCACGAGTCCCTCGGAACTGTCCAGCCAGTGC
>DATHIT010000203.1:0-2299 GCA_035489915.1 Pseudonocardia sp.
GTCGCCGCCGGCCAGAGCGTGACCCACCGCCTCCAGCGGAGAGTCGTGCGCGGCGAACCAGTCCGCGGCGCGGCGGTGCAGCACCGCGGCGAGGGCGGGCTCGGTCTGCTCCAGGTCGCGGCGCAGGACGTCGGCGAACAGCTGGTGGTAGCGGTACCAACGGCGGCGATCGTCGAGCGGAATCAGGAACAGCTGGTCGCGCTCGATCCGGGCCAACATGGCCACGGCGTCGGTACCCGTGGTGGTGGCGTCGCACAGTGGCGCACTGAGCCGCTGCAGGATCGAGGTCCGCCGCAGAAAGCCGCGCAGCTCATCGGGTTGCCGAGCGAGGACCTCCCCGGCCAGATAATCCCCGATGCGGCGGTTGTCGCCGGTGATTTCACTGATCGCCTCGTGCAGGTCGCGGCGTCGACGCAGCGACAGCGCCGCGAGATGCAGCCCTGCGACCCATCCCTCGGTGCGCTCGTGCAACCGCCCGGCGTCCTCGACCGTCGGGGGGGTGGGCAGCTCCCGGGCCAGCAGCTCGGTGGTCTCGCCGAGGGTCAGAGCGAGATCGGCGGCGGTGAGCTCGACCATCCGGCCGCGGCCCCGCCACCGCGCGATCGGCAGCGCGCTGGGCTGAGTCCGGCTCGCGATGATCAGGCACAGGGTTGGCGGGATCCGCTCGACCAGCAGCGCCACGCTGTCCTGGACCTCGCGGTGGGTGACCGTCTGATAGTCGTCGATCACCAGCGTCACTGGTTCGGGCTGCTCGGCGAGGTTGTTGAGCAGGGCCGGCACCACGTCGCCCAGGGCGGTCGTCCCGGGCGCGGACAGCAGCTGGGTGGCCCCGTCGCCCAGGCCGGGCCGGACCGTGGCGAGCGCGGCCAGCACATAGGTCCAGAACCGGCCCGGGTCGTTGTCCGCGTCATCGGCGGAGAACCAGCCGCACCGGTCTCGGGCCGGGTGCTGAGCGCACCAAGAGGCGAGCAGGGCGGACTTGCCCCAGCCCGCCGGGGCGACCACCAGCCCCAGCCGGCCGGGGAGCATTTCCGCGTCCAACCGCGCCACCAGCTCGGCCCGCGCCAACGCACCCGGTTGAGCCCCCGGTGGGGTCAGCTTGGTGCGCAGCACGGGCTTCGGCTCCGCCGACCCAACCGCGCCCGGGCCAGCGCGACTCGATGTCGGATCCATGGCACTGCGAGGCTAGCGCGGTCCGGACCGGCGGATCGGACCCGGCCAAGTCACCCGCGCGGGGGGCGGATCGACGCCGAGTTTGCTCACGGCGCGGCGTCCAGAGCCGCGGCGATCGTGGGGTAGATCTCGAACAGCTCCCGAGCGTCGGCATCCAGCGCCGCGGTGATCGCGGCCGTCTGGGCGGCCGCTACGACCAGGCATAGGCCGATGTCCGCGTCCGCGGCCTCCCGGGCGACCTCGATCAGTACCGCCATGGCGGCCTCCAGCGGCGCGGGGTCATGGTCGGCTAGCAGGGCGGGCGGGGCGAATTCCACGATCACCATCCGCGGGTGTCGAGCCAGCTGCGCGAGCGCGGCATGCCGCAGCATGACCACACGCTCGCGGCTCAGCGCATCCCGCACGGCCACCACCACAACCCGGTCCGCCGCCGCAAACACGCTGACGGCGTGCCCCTCAGGTCCGGCCCCGGCCGTTGGGTGATCGCCGGTGTCAGCCGAGGGTGGAGCGCCATCATCGTCGTCTGGCTCAGCAGGATCGCACCACATGAAGCCGCAGTAGATGTCCTCGCTCATCGGCCGGCTATCCATTCAGCGCAAGTCGCGCCCCGCGCGGGGCCGCGCGGCTGCCTCCAGCCTCACGCCTTCCCCGGCGGCTAACTGGTCCGCCGTGCCCGGGTGGCCCGCAGCAGGTTAGAGCGCGTGTCAGGGCGTTGGATGTCGTACCCGGTGAGTTGGCGAACCCGGAACAGCCGATGGCGCAGCGTGCTCCGATGGATCCCGAGCGCCGACGCGGTCACATCCAGGTCGCAGTGGTGCTCGAGGAACTCCGCCAAGGTCGCGGTCAGCTCGGCCGGCTCCCGCGCATCGTAGGCGATCAGCGGGCCGAGCCAGCGGCGCGGCTACCGACATAACTCATTGTCCCGCGCCACCCCACCGTAAACAGATGACACGCAACACTAGTGTCGCGTGCCGGAAGTTGGTTTACGGTGGGCTTTGGCGATGATCGTGTCGGCGTCTTTGGTCCAGACGAATGGATGGCAGCGTTCGTTCCAGCCGTCGATGAATCGTGTGATCGCGTCGATCAGTTCGCGTACCGAGCTGAAGGTGCCGCGGCGGATTGCCTG
>DATHIT010000204.1:0-16806 GCA_035489915.1 Pseudonocardia sp.
CCCCATTCGCGGCGCCGCAAGCTGTGGCGGGACCATCGCGCGTTGATGCTCGTGCTGTTCAAGGGCAAGCTCAAGCTCAGCGAGACGCTGCACGCTGTGGTGCCGGTGGAGAAGTGGCCAGCCGGGCTCCGCCGCAAGCTCCTGGGCTGAGACGTTACGCCGGGGGCATCTGAGCGCGGCCGACATCTTGGTCGTTGTGCTGTTCCTGGCCGTGGCGCGGGGGGTATTCGCCGAAGGAAAGGTGCGCTGGGTGAGGCCGGTCGTGGTGGTCGGAGGTGGCACGCCTGGTCTGGCGGCGGTGCGGGCGTTAGGGCCGCACGGTGTACCGGTGGTTGTGGCCCACTACGACGAACGCGACACCGCGCATGCCTCGAAGTGGGTGCACGAGGCGCTCAGCTGCCCACATCCGGAGCACGATGAGCCGGCGTTCGTCGCGTTTCTCATCCTGCTCGCCGCCCGCTACCCAGGGTCGCTGCTGGTGCCGGCCTCGGATCGGGGTCTGGTGACCCTCGCCGGCCACGCCGAGCGGCTGATCCAGGCCGGCTACCTGGTCGCCGCGCCCAGCGAGTGGACCATCCGAACCTGCCTGGACAAGTCGGCTACCTACGCCTTGGCCGAGCAGCGCGGGGTGCCCTCGCCCAGGACGATCGCGCTGAGCGGGATCGAGGACATCGAACGCTACGCCGCGGCGGCGGAGGGGTCCGACGGGTTTCCGGCGGTGCTCAAGCCCACGATGAGCCACCTCTACCTGGCCAAGTTCGGCCGCAAGTGGACCCTGGTTGACAGTCCGGAGCAGGCGGTCACGGAATACCTGCGGGCCGATGAGGTGGGTCTGGAGGTGGTCCTGCAGGAACTGATTCCGGGCGACGAGCGCTGCGGGGTCAACTACAACGCCTATTTCTGGGCGGGACAGCCTTTGGTCGAGATGACCGCGACGAAGATTCGCAACTCGCCGGCGGACACCGGGTCACCGTCGGTGGTAGTCAGCCACGAGCTGCCGGAACTCCTCGCCCCGGGCCGACAGATGCTGCGCGCGCTGAACTACGAAGGCTTCGCGAACATTGAGTTCAAACGCGATCCCCGGGACGGCCAATACAAGATCATCGAGGTCAATGCCCGGCACAACCTGTCCGCGACGCTCGCCGTGAGATGCGGGGTGAACTTTCCGCTGTTGCAGTACCGGCACCTGGTCCACGGCGAGGCGCCTCACCAGCCACCTTGCCGGCAAGGCCTCTACTGGATCGACATCAGCCGGGATGCCAAGGATGCGATGTCATACCTCCGCCGGCCCAAATACACGGTCCGCCGGTTCCTGCGGCCCTACCTGGCGCCGCATGTGGCAGCGGTGTGGGACGCCCGCGACCCGGGTCCGGCCGTGGCGCGTGCTCGGTACAGCGCGAAAGCGGTTGCCAGGCTGGTGGCCAGGCTGATCCGGGGTAACCGCGGCTCTGCGGGGGCACGCGCGGCGCTCAGGGGCGGCAAGACGCGTTGACGCACGGATCCGTTGTACCTGGCCAGGCGTCGGGTGATGCCTCTCTCGGGCCGACTGGTGGTGGCCGGATGCGGCGCTCGGCGCTGGGTGTGGCGGTCTGGACCCTACTGAGTCGGGTCACCGGGATGGCGCGGGTACTGGTCGCCGGCGGAGTGCTTGGTCCGACGTACACCGCGAACATTTTCCAGGCCAGCAACACATTGCCCAACAATGTGTACACCGTCTTCGCCGGGCCGATTGTGGCCATGGTGGTGGTGCCCAGCGTGGTACACGCGAGCACCGGCGCCGGGGCAGGACCGGGGCAGGCCCGCGAGGTCCTCGGTCGGGTGGCCGGGCGTTTGTTGACCGTCGCGGGCTTGGCCACTGTCGGCCTTGTGCTGTTGTCCCCGGCCCTGGCGTGGTCGTTGGTGCTGGGAGTGCCCGGACCGGACCGATCGCGGGCCTGGCTACTGGCTCTGGTGCTGATCGTGTGTGTGGCGCCCCAGGTCGTGCTGTACACCGCCATCTCCCTTGCGCAGGCCGCGCAGCAGAGCCGGGACCGGTTTGCCCTCGCTGCCGGCGCCTCCACGCTCGAGAACCTCGCCACCATCGCTGTGGTGGCGGCGGCGGGGACGATGTTCGGATCCGGGCTCGACGTCGCCCATACCCAGCTTGCGATGGTCATTTGGCTGGGCGCTGGAAGTACCGTCGCTGTGCTGATCCATGCTGGGTTGCAGTTCTACGGCGCCGCCCGGGTCGGCTTGCTCGTCATACCCCGGTGGGGCCTGGCGCGGTCTGAGGAGGCGCAGAGGTGTGTGCGTCGCATCGCGCGGTCCATGTCCGTGCCCGCCAAATCGGCGGCCACCAGCTATTTGGTCGCGGCCATCGCCGCCTCCGTGCCGGGCGGGGTAACCGTCATCCAGTTCGCCTCCCAGGTCTCCAACGGCGTGTCATTCATCGCGGCCCGCGCGGTGTCGATGGCCGCGATGCCACGGCTAGCGACGGCGGCGGCCGCCGGGGACCTGCCTGGGTTCGCCGCGGCCTGGCGAAAGTGTCTGCACTACGCGACGCTGGCCGCGCTGCCACCGCTCTGCCTGCTGATGCTGTTCGCGCCTACCGTCGCGGACCTGGTCAGCCAAGGCGAGCTCGCCGATCGGGTTCTGGTGACAGAACTCGGGGCCTGCTTGGCGATTGCCGCGGTCGGTCAGATGGTCTCCGGGATCCATGACCTTGGCCGTCGAGCGTTGTTCGCCCGTCTTGATGACCGTGGCCCCCGGCGGGCCAGCCTGGTGGCGTTTTTCGTCAGCGTCTTGGTGGCCGGCCTCGCGGCGCTTCTGCATCCAGATCCGACCACCACGTTGATCACGTTGATGATGGCGATGGTCGTCGGCGAGGCCGCGGGCGCGGTGATGGTCCTGCTCGGCGTCCGACGCCACATCCGCCCTGAACGGCTCGCCGAGGCGGGCACTGGCGCCCACGCCCTGCTCGCGACTCTCGCGATGTTGCCCGCGCTCGCCGCGGGCTTCTTGTTGATCCGCCACGTTGGCTCCGGCCGACTGGTCGATCTCGCCGTGTTGGCCGGCACGACCGCGGTGGCGATTGCGCTGTTCCTCTGGTGCAGCGTCGCGCTCGGTCGCCGCCAGACGCCCCTGCACGAGGATCGGCTGTGACCGCAGACGGTGCGGGTACCTCCGTCACGATGGCGCGGAACTCGGCGACCGTTGCGGTATGGACGCTGCTGAGCGTGGTGGTGCTGGTGCTCATGTTGGCCTCGCTGCCGGAGCTGTCCGAGGCGATGCGTAGACACGATCCCGCGGCGTTCGCCACGATTTGGCGGCGGGGCCTTGCGTATGCGCTCGTCGCCAGCTTGCCCTTGCTTCTGATGCTGGCAATCCTCGGCGGCCCCACGGCGAACATCCTGGCCAACGGGCTGCGACACGGCTCGGTGATCGGCCCACTCGGAATCTGCCTGGCCATGGTGGCGGTCGCCCAGCTGGTCACCGGGCTCAGTGATCTGGGCAATCAGGCGCTCTACGCCCGGTTGGAAGACCGGGTGCCTAGGCTCGCCAGCCGAGTCACTTTCGGTGTCACAGCGCTGGTGGCCGCGGCCGCGCTACTGGTACCTGCTGGCGGAGCGCGCCTCGTCTGCCTCGTGGTCGCCATCTTGACTGGCGAGCTCGCCGCCGCCGGAATGGTCCTCGCTCGGATCCGCCGAGTCATCCGGCCCGAACTGTTCGTCGACCGGCGGGCGCTGCGATCGACGCTGTTCGCCGCACTGGCCGCGGTACCAGCGTGCGTAGTCACGTGGTGGGTCCAACGCGCCTACGCCTCCGACCAGCTCGGAACTCTGGTTGTGCTGGCCGTTGGCGGGGGGACCGCTGTCGCGGTGTATGCCGCCGTGCTGAAGGCGAGTTGGAAATCCCGCGCCGACATCCCCACCTGACACCGCTGGCGGATTACCCCGCTGGCTCTGTCCTGGGAGGTTCTCCGACCGGCACGAAGGCTCCGGCGGCGGCGGCCGAGGCGGCCGCGCGGGCAGCCTGCTCCTCGGCGGCCTCGTCGAGCGGTGCCGCGCTGGTCAGCAGTCGGTAGTAGAGCGGGGCGGAGACGGCGCGGATGACCTCGGCCGGGTCGGTCCCCGCGGGCACCTCGCCTCGCTCGGCTGCCCGCGTCACGCACGGCGCCCATTCGTTGACCCGGATCTCGTAGAAACGGTGCAGCGCCTCGGCGGTTCGCTCGTCGCACGTGGCGGCGGCCAGAATCGCCTGGAACAGCCGGCCCTGCCTGGGGTCGGTCAGGGTGCGCCGGACGAGCCGGGCGTTGGCGCGCAGGTCACCGAGCAGTGAGCCGGTCTCGGTGCGCGGCAGTGAGCCCTCGGCCATCTCGATGAGCAGGTCGGCGACCAGCCCGGGCACGGTTCCCCAGCGGCGGTAGACCGTCGTCTTGCCGACCCCGGCGCGGCGGGCGACGTCGGCCAGGTCCAGGTGGGCGAAGCCGTGCTCGGCCAGTGCATCGCCGGCCGCCCGCAACACGGCCGCGCGCACGCGGGCGGTGCGGCCACCGGGACGGACCGTGCCCGGCTCGGCTTCGACGTCGGTCATAACGGGTCTCCAGCTCCGTTTGCTTCGTGGCGCTGCTACGCTGGCGAAGGCTAATGAAACTATAGACCCATTAGGAGTCGCGATGGAGTATCGGAGACTGGGCGCGTCGGGGCTGCGGGTTCCCGTGCTGAGCCTGGGAGCGGGCACCTTCGGCGGCCAGGGGCCGCTGTTCGGCGCGTGGGGCCGGGTCGATGTCGAGGAGGCCCGCCGGCTGGTGGACATCTGCCTGGATGCCGGCGTCACGCTGTTCGACACCGCGGACGTCTACTCGGGCGGTGCCTCCGAGGAGGTGCTGGGTGGGGCGATCAAGGGGCGGCGGGACCAGGTCATCCTGTCCACCAAAGCCAGCTTGCCGGTCGGGGACGGCCCGAATGACGCGGGGTCGTCCCGATTCCGGCTGATCGAGGCCTGCGAGCAGGCGCTGCGCCGGCTGGGTACCGACCATATCGACGTGTTCCAGCTGCACGCCTTCGACGCCGGGACGCCGATCGAGGAGGTGCTGTCCACGCTCGACGAGCTGGTGCGCGCGGGCAAACTGCGCTACGTCGGAGTCTCCAACTTCTCCGGCTGGCAGCTGATGAAGTCGCTCGCGGTAGCCGAGAAGTACGGCTATCCGCGCTACATCTCGCACCAGGTCTACTACTCGCTGGTCGGCCGGGACTACGAGTGGGAGCTGATGCCCCTCGGCCTGGATCAGGGCGTCGGCGCGCTGGTTTGGAGCCCGCTGGGCTGGGGCCGGCTGACCGGCAAAGTGCGCCGAGGGCGGCCGCTACCGGCGGGCAGCCGGCTGCACGACACCGCGCAGTTCGGTCCGCCGGTGCGCGATGAGCAGCTCTTCGACATCGTCGATGTGCTCAGCGAGATCGCCGAGGAGACCGGCAAGGCCGTCCCCCAGGTCGCGATCAACTGGCTGCTGCGGCGCCCCACGGTGTCTTCGGTGATCCTCGGCGCGCGCAACGAGGAGCAGCTGCGGCAGAACCTGGGCGCCGTCGGTTGGACGCTCACCGCGGCGCAGGCGGCCAAGCTGGAGGCGGCGAGCGCCACGACGGCGCCCTACCCCTATTACCCCTACGAGCGGCAAGAGGGCTTCGCCCAGCTGAACCCCCCGGTGAGTGCCCTGCTGCCGACGCCATGAGGGTGGCTAGCTGACGCGACTGGGGCTGGGCCACCCGGCTGGTACGCGCTCCGCCTACTACGCCGAGTGGGTTCAGGCTCTTGCGCCGGATCGGCTCAGCCGATATCGACGTGGAACCCCGCCCCTGAACCATCAGGAGATGCTCACGATGAATTACTACTCGGAAGACGCGCACGGGCCGCATGAGATCTTCGAGCTCGGTAACTTCGAGCTGGAGAGCGGAGTCACGCTTCCTGATGCGAGGCTGGCCTTCAAGACCCACGGGACGCTGAATGAGGCCCGGGACAACGTCATTTTGTTTCCCCACATGTGGTCGGGCACGCCGAAGGCGATGGAGATCTTCATCGGCGAAGATCGTCCACTCGATCCCAGTAGGTACTTCATTATCCTGCCCGGTCAGTTCGCCAATGGGTTCTCGTCGTCACCCAGCAACACCCCCGCACCCTTTAATGGCGGGGCGTTCCCGCATGTCACTATCGGTGACGATGTACGTGCGCAACACCGACTTCTCACGGAGCGCTACGGCATCGAGAGGTTGGAGTTGGTACTCGGGTGGTCGATGGGAGCCGAGCAGACCTACGAATGGGCCGTTCGGTTCCCCGATATGGTTAAACGGGCGCTGCCCTTCGCTGGAACGGCCAAGACAACGCCGCACGACTACCTGTTCGTGCGGTCGCATGAGGACGCGCTCAAGTCCGACCCGGCATGGGACAACGGGTTCTACGAGAACTCGAGCGACGTACATGTCGGGCTCCGCCGCCACGCACAGATCTGGTCGGTGATGGGGTTGTGTCCGGACTTCTACAATACGGAAGCCTGGCGGGGCATCGGATTCACATCCCTTGATGATTTCCAGCACAGATTCTGGGAAGCCTACTTCTTGCCGATGGATCCGAACAATCTGATCTGGATGGGCTGGAAGTGGCGACACGGTGACGTAAGCCTGCACACGGAAGGTGATCTCGCGACGGCACTCGGGCGAATCAAGGCAAAGACTTACGTTGTCGCGTTCTCGCAGGACATGTTCTTCCCTCCCAAGGACTGCGAGGCGGAGCAGAAGCTCATCGCGAACAGCCAGTTCCGTGTCGTCAACAGCCTATGGGCCCATTTCGCGATGTTTTGCCTAGGGCCGTCGGATCGAGAGCAAATCGACACATGCATTGCCGACATTCTGAAGGAGGAAGTCGCCTAACTCCCGGCGATAGCCTTCACGGACGCCGAGTCTGGTCGGATCAATTGCTGTCCGGTTGCACTGGTTCCCCGCAAACAGGCGCAGCTCAGCTGCGATCGGCGTGGGCAGCGCCGCGCCCGTGATCGGGCCGCGTCCGTTGGCAACCAGCGCCACTTCGGCGCCCGCCACTTGGCGGCCCGGCGCGGCCTGCCTGTCGTTACGGAACTCCACACCCGGAAGCCTTCCTGCACGCCGAACCTGCCTCTTGTGCCGCTCGGTCACAAGCGGCTGCCGCCGCGGAGGACGGCGGCGCCCAAGCACCGCCGCTCGGAGCGCGCCGCCTCGCCGCGCGCGCAACCCGCCACTTCGCATACCCAGCCCGCGGTTCGCATACCTCACGTCCTGTGCGAGGTGTAGGCCAGGTGTGCAAAGTGGCGGACGGCGGCGGAACGGCGGCGGACACGGTTGGCGCAGCCCCGGGCCCGGTCCACGCGGCTAGCCGGCTTGGGCGGCTTCTCCGGCGGTGACCAGTCGCCGGTAGTAGCCATCCAGCTCGAGCAGTTGGTGATGTGTGCCGCGTTCCATCACCCGGCCGTGATGGAGCACCACGATCTGGTCGGCGGACCGGACCGTGGAGAGCCGGTGCGCGATGACGATCATGGTTCGGCCGCCCGGGCTGCCCGCCGCGCGTCGGTCCAGGGCGGCCCGGATGGCCGCCTCGGTACGGGTGTCCAGCGCACTGGTGGCCTCGTCCAGCACCGCGATCGGCGGGTCCCGCAGCAGCAGCCTGGCCAGCGACAGGCGCTGCCGCTCGCCCCCGGAGAAGCGGTGCCCCCGCTCGCCGACCACGGTCTCGTATCCCTTGGGCAGCCCGGCGATCAGGTCGTGGATCTTGGCCGCGCGGCAGGCGGCGGCCAGCTCGGCGTCGGTGGCGTCCGGCCGGGCGAAGAGCAGGTTCTCCCGAATCGTGGTGTGGAACAGGTAGGTGTCCTGCGCGACGAACCCGATTCCGTTGGCGATCGAGTCCGGCGCCACCTGGGCGAGGTCCTGCCCGTCCACCAGCAGCCGGCCTCGGTCGGGTGGGTGCAGTCCGAGCAGCACGTGGGCCAGGGTGGTCTTGCCGGCCCCGGACGCGCCGACGATCGCGGTCATCTGCCCGGGCTCGGCGCGCAGCCGCACGCCGTAAAGCGCGGGTTGTTCGGCGCTGTCGTAGCGGACCGTCACGTCGTCCACCTCCACCGCGCCCCGGGTCACCCGCAACGGCGGCGCGCCGGGCGCCGCGGTACCCGGTGCGGGCAGGTCCAGCACCGCGAAGATGCGTTCGAACAGGGCCAGTGAGCCGGAGAAGCCCTGGCTGGCGTTCTGCAGCGCGGTGACCGGGCGGATCACCCTGGTCAGCGTGGTGGCGAAGGCGACCACGGTGCCGATGGTCAGCGTGGCGCCGGCGGCGATCTGGATTCCGGCCACCGTGTAGACGGCGGCGGGCAGCGTGATGAGCGCGGCGCCGCGCACCGCGGTGCGCCACCGCCCGGCCAGCGCGCCGCGCAGCTGCACGTCGGCCAGCCGACGGGACTCGGCGCGGAACCGGTCGCGCTGGTCGGAGTTGCGGCCCAACGTGCGGGCCAGTAGCACGGCGGAGGCGGACAGCGACTCCTCGATCAATCCGGCGAGCTGGGAGAACCCGCGCTGGCGACGCCGGGTGAGTGCCCGCCGTTCCTTGCCCACCCGGCCGGTGACCAGCATCAACACCACGGCGGCGACCACCGCGATCACGCCCAGTCGCCAATCCAGCAGCACCAGCGCGGTGCCGGTGGCCAACAGCAGCATGCCGTTCTGGATCGCCGAGCTGGTGGTGCCGGTGAGCACCAGGACCAGGCCGTCCACGTCGGTCACCAGGTGGGTCTGCAGGTCGGTGGTGCGGGACTGGGTGAAGAACGTCAGCGGCATGCGCTGCAGGTGCTCGAACATTCCGGTGCGCAGCCGGTGCACCACGCGGTGTCCGGTGGAATGCGACAGGTGGGTGGCCCCGACACCGGCCACCCCGCCCAGCGCGGCCGCCCCGGCGATGGTCGCGCCCAGCTCGACCAAGAGCGTCAGGTTCCGGTACGGCAGCGCGTCGTCTAGCATCGCCCTGATCAGGAACGGCGCGGCGGCCGCCGACAGCGCCTGGACCAGCACGCAACCGGCCAGGCCGGCGATGCGCAGCCGGTGCGGCCAGAGCAGCGCGCCCACCCGGCGCAACAGCCGCAGGTCCCCGCCCAGCCGTGCGGGGATCAGCCGCTGGGGGGTCAGCGGCCGCTCGGTCATACTCGGTAGTTAATAACGGCTGGGCGCCCGGCGCGCGGCCAGCGATGGCCGACCGGCAAGCACGGACGAGGTCGCGGGGCGTCATTGTCGGCGCCGTACTTGTCGGTACGGAGCACTAGGCTCCCCGGTCGTGGACTACACCGCCGCCCTGCTCGAGCAGAACCAGCTGCTCGGTGAGCTCGTCTACCCCGCCGACCCGGCCACCCCGGTGCCGAGCTGCCCCGAGTGGACGCTCAGACAGCTGCTCACCCACGTCGGCCGGGGCCACCGATGGGCGGCGACGATCGTGCGCGACCGGAGAGACAGCCCTGTCGACCCGCGCGGCGTGCCGGACGGCAAGCCACCGGCGGACCCCGACGGCGCGCGCGAGTGGCTGGCCGACAGCGCCCGCGCGGTGATCGACGCAGTGTCCTCGGTGGGCGCCGAGACACCGGTGTGGACGTTCATCGGCCCTCGCCCCTCGGCGTGGTGGGTGCGGCGGCGGCTGCACGAGGCGACCGTGCACCGCGCGGACGCCGCCCTCGCCCTCGGTGCCCTCTACGAGTTGTCGGCGGAGCTGGCCGCGGACGGGCTATCGGAGTGGCTGGACATCGCGACCGCCCGGAGGCCGGATCGCCCAGCGCCGCTGGACCCCGGGACCACGCTGCACCTGCACGCCACGGACGCGGATCTCGGTGCCGGCGGGGAGTGGATGATCCGCGGCGAGGATGGCGGAGTGTCCTGGGAGCACGGGCACGGCAAGGGCGACGCCGCGGTGCGCGGTCGCGCGGTGGACCTGTTGCTGGCGGTGCTGCGGCGGCCGCTGGAAGATCCCGATGCGGTCGAGGTGATCGGCGACGCCAAGACGTGGCAGCTGTGGCTGGAGCGCACCCCGTTCTGAGCTCCTCGCCGAGCTCGCCAGGCCGCCGCTGAGGGCATACCCCGAGCGGCCGCCGCCGGCTTCTGCACGCCGTTGTATGCAGTAGCGTGCCTAGTTGAACCGTGCCCCGCGACGCATACGCTCGCCGTCACTCATCGGGCGGGAGGCCCCGACATGTCCGCGAATGTGTACGACCGCATCCGGGAGGACATCGTCTCCGGCGCACTGGCCCCTGGCACGCCGCTGGTCGAGTTGACCATGGCGGACCGGTACGGGACCAGCCGCACACCCATCCGGGAGGCACTGCGCCGGCTCGAGCAGGACGGCCTGGTCGAGCGCGGGGACCGGGGGATGCGGGTGCGCATGCGCAGCGCCGAGGAGATCCTGGAGATCTACGACGTACGCATCTCGCTGGAGGCCACCGCCGCGCGCTGGGCGGCGGAGCGGCGTACCGAGCTCGATCTGATGCGGCTGCGCCGGGCGCACGAGCTCATGCTCGGCACCGACGCGACAGACGCCGCCGGGATGGCCGAGGTGAACCGGCGGTTTCACGAAACCCTGTGGGTGGCCAGCCACAACGGCACATTGGTCGACATGCTGCGCCACCTCAACGCCCACCTGACCCGGTATCCGACCACCACGCTGACCTGGCCGGACCGCTGGCCGACGGTGCTGGACGAGCATGCTCGGCTGCTCGACGCGATCGAGCGCCGGGATTCGGTCGAGGCGGCCAAGATCGCCGAGTCACACATGGCCGGGGCCCGCGAGATCCGACTTCGGATGGCATCGGACGAGGGCTAGCCCGGGTGATCACCGGTTCGGTGATTGGAAGGACGCTGCACGTCCTTTCAGCCCGGGCCGCTCGGTGGCGCGGCAAAGCGGTGGACACCGGAGGCGGGCAGCCGCGACCATCGGCGCCACCGACGGCGCCAAGCCGGCCGGGTGGGGGAGAGCCTGATGCTGGATTGGGACTGGCTGCTCTGGTTGTTCCTTGGTGGCTGCCTCGTGGTGATCTTCGCGGTGTTGATTCCGCTGAGTCAGTGGCTGACCCGCCGGCGACGCATCGCCAGCGGTTGGGTGGCCTGGTGTCGGACGGCGGCCACCCTGCCCTGGGCGGACCGGTGGCGGCTGTACTTGGCTACCGCGACTGGCCGCGCGGTCTCCGATGCCCGATTGGCCCCGCTGGCCGCCCAGCGAGCCTCGGCCGTGGCGGCCCTGCAGCGGGCCGGAAGCCCGAACTCCCGCTGTTACTTGCTGGTGTTGGCGGGCGCTTACTTCGCTCTCGCGCTGTGGAGCGGATTGCAAGGAGCCGGATCGGCCGCTGCCGCTGTGTGGGCCGTAATGGGGTTGGGTTGCCTCTACCTGGGCGCCACGGTGGGTGCGGCGGGGCGCAGCGCCGAGGCCAATCGAGCCCTCGCTGAGCGCAATGCGGCCCAGTAGAGCCCTGGCCTTGTCGATCATCGATGAGTTCGCGGTATGGGCGGTGGTCGTTCCCGAGTGAGACGAGTGAAATTCACTTATCCGACATCTTCGTGCGCGGTGCCAGGTCGCCGGCCATGACGTGGCTGGCTTTCCATTGCGGAACGGCGCTGTTCTGGTCAGGATCACCGTGATGGTCCTCGCGGTGCATGCCCGGGTCGGCCCGGAAGCGGTGCGGATCCGGAGCCGACCCGCCAGGGCCGAGCGGGGGCCCACCCCAGGCGAGGGAGCGTGATGACTTCAGTCGAGCAGGCCGTCAGTGAATTCCGCCGCACCCCACACGCGGTCGGCCATTCCGAGAGGACCCGGGAGGAGCTGCGCAGAGCGTTGCGCGCGGTCGACCTCTTCGAGAGCACGGACGGTTGGTCGGTGCAAGAGCTGGACGATGACGACGCGATTCTTTTCGGCGCCGGCGGTCAGGAAATCACCACCTGGAAGGAGGACTACCCCTACGGCGAGCGGATGACCCGCGACGAGTACGAACAGCTCAAGCGGGCGCTGCAGATCGAGCTGCTGAAGATGCAGTCCTGGGTCAAGGACACCGGACAACGGGTCGTGGTGCTGTTCGAAGGCCGGGACGCGGCCGGAAAGGGCGGCACGATCAAGCGGTTCACCGAGCATCTGAACCCGCGCGGGGCGCGAGTCGTGGCGCTCGAGAAACCCACCGACCGGGAACAGACGCAGTGGTACTTCCAGCGCTACTTCAGTCAGCTGCCCGCCGCCGGAGAAATCGTGCTGTTCGACCGGTCCTGGTACAACCGGGCGGTCGTCGAGCGGGTCATGGGGTTTTGCAAAGATGAGCAGTATCGGGAGTTCATGAGCCAGACGCCCGGGCTGGAGCAGGCGCTGGTGGACAATGGCATTCAACTGATCAAGCTGTGGTTCTCCGTCTCCAGGGCGGAGCAGCGCACCCGGTTCATGATCCGCGTGATCGATCCGCTCCGGCAGTGGAAGCTCAGCCCGGTCGATCTTGGCTCGCTGGATCGGTGGGACGAATACACCGAGGCGAAAGAGGACATGTTCAAGGGCACCGACGTGCCCTATGCCCCCTGGACCGTGGTCAAGAGCAACGACAAGAAGCGGGGTCGGATCGCCGCGTTGCGCTGGGTTCTGTCCGGACTGGACTATCCGACCAAGGACCGGGACATCGTCGGCACGCCCGACCCGCTGATCGTCGGACCTCCGGAGCAGGTCTACGAGCAGAGCGAGCGGTCGTCGTCGCCCAGCCAATCACGTAGCGCGGTGTAGACCAGCGGGTGGTTGAGCAGGTCGAGGTGGTGTGCGGGGGCGATCCGCAGCTTGTCTCCCACACCCACGTCGGCGCTGACTGAGCGGACCATCATATCGCCGAGGAGCCGGCCCACCGGATGTCGCTCCGAGTGGGTCAGCTCCGCCACCACGGTGTGGTGCCGCGCGGACGCCAACGGCGCGCAGTTGGCGAGCGGGACGCCCGCGCTGAGGTCTTGGATCCCGGCGGAGCGCAGGTCCAGGAGTTCGCCCCAGGCCCTGGTGGAGGGGCGCGCGGAGAGCAGGCCGGCCAGCATCGCCGCGCCCATGGCCAGCGAGGCCCCCGCGTGCGGGCTGCCCAGGTACACCACGTGCCGGACCAATTCGGGCCACCGCGCGTCCCGGGCCACCCCGCTCGCGCAGGCCAGCCGGGACACCAGGCCGCCCATCGAATGTCCGATCAGGTCGATCCGGCGCACCGGCACCGGCCAGCGCTCCAGCAGGGTCTCCAGCAGCTCGCTCAGTGCCTCGGCATTGGTGGCCAGCGGCCGCCCGGTGTTGTAGCGCAGGTATAGGGGGGCCGCGCCGAGGTCGGCGGCCAGCCGCACGCCGTAGTCCGGGTCGGCCGGCCCGCGTCGGGACCGACGGAACCGCCAGGCGTGTTCGGTCTCACCCAAGCCGGGCATCAGGAGCACCAGGTGCCCGCTCGAGGTGGGATACGCCGCGCGCAGTGCCTCGGTGCTCAGTCGCAGGTCGCGCCCGCCGTGCCGCAGCGTCATCCCCAGGTCGAGGTCGTTGCCCTGGGCCGCCAGCCGGTCGCCGAGCAGCCCGTTGACCGCCGCGACCACGCCCGAGCCGGGACTCGACCGGTCCAGCAGCGGCCGGTCCGTGCCGGCCAGGGTGGACGCGACGGCGACCGCCTCGCCGGCCAGCACCGCCGTCGCGCGAACCGCCTGGTAGCTGATCGAGCTGATCACGTCGTGCCCCACCCGCACCGGCCGAGCGACCGGGCCGAGCGCGCTGAATACCAGATCCGAGATGGCCCGGTGGGTCTGCTCGCCGGGGCCCGCGATGAACCCCACGGCGTCGGCCACCAGACGGGCCGCGCCGCCGATCTCGTCTCGCGCACGATGGTCGTCGATGCGTTCAGCCTGGCACACGCCCGGTATGCCGGACAGCAACTGTGCCCCGAACAACGTGTTCGCCGATGGAGTGGGTCAGCGTCGCCGGGCTGGCCGCTCAGATCTTGCGGGCATAGCCCAGGTAGGTGACAATCGGGGAAGCGTCGGGCATCAGTGTCATCTCCACGATGGCCGGGATGTCCTCGTCGGCCACGGTCCCTCGCCGGCGCGCCAGCACCGCCTTGACCAGGCGCGCCGGGTTTCTGGGCTTGAAGTCGGTGATGTCCTCGTTGTGCAGGCCGTGCCGGCGCAATGCCGCGCTCAGCTCGTCCGGGGTGCGCAGCCGGGCGGCGGCATACCGGCCCGGCGGCATGATCCGGGTGAAGGGGAAGCCCTGGAACGCGCCGAGGTAGACCAGGCGGGCCAGCGCAGTCCGGTTGACCGTGTCGTAGACCAGCGGCCCGCCGGGCTTCAGGGCGGACTGGGCCTGCTCGAGCACCCGGTCCAGGTCCTCGGTGATCTCCAAGGTGTCCGCGTAGTAGGCCAGGTCGAACTCGCCGCTCGGCACACCGAGATCCTCTGCCGGCGCGGTGCGGTGGCTGATGTTCAGGTTCTCCCGGTGCGCCAGCTCGGCGGCGATCTCGGTGGCGCGGGCGGACGGGTCGACGGCGAGCACCTCGAAACCAAGGCGGGCCAGCCCGCGCGGCAGCACCCCCCGCCCGGCGCCCACCACCAGCGCACGGCTTCCGGATGGTGACAGCCCCAGCCGGCTCATCGTGCCCCGCAGGTACTCCAGCCGCACAGCCTGGAAGGCCATCGCCCGAATCTGCCGGCCGTCAATCGCCTCGGCCGCCGCCGAATCCAGCTCGATACGCGGTGTCCTGGCCATGAAGCTCTCCAGTGTTCGTCGCAGAAGTCCGTATCACGATTGAACCTACATCGTGGAGCTGGCGCAAACCCGTGGGTGGCGCAGACCAGGTGGGGCCGGCGCAGAGCGTGCAGGGCTTGTGCGAGCCGCGGTGGCTCTGTGCGAGCCCAACGACGGCAACGCGGGTGGTCTCGCCGGCGACTGTTAGGGGGGCGTGGGGGCAGCACGGCGGTGCAGGAGGCGGGTGCCTGGGCCTTCGGCCGCCCCCGGGCCGGGCAGCAGGGTTATGTCGTCCGCCCCCACCGAGCCGCCGCAGTGCGAGCAGCTGGCCGTCGGGGTGAACTCCTCGCCGCAGTCGCGGTGGATCAGTCGGACCGGTGGGCCGCCCGGGGGTGTGGCACGACGATCGCCCCAGGCCATGAGCAGGAGCAGGGCGGGCACCAGTTCGCGACCGGATTCGGTGAGGTGGTAGCCGTAGCGGGCCGGTCTGTCCTGGTACTTGCGGCGCTCCAGAATGCCGTGTGTCACCAGGTCCGTCAGCCGGCGGGTGAGCAGGTTCCGGGATATTTCCAGGTTCTGCGCGATGTCGTCGAACCGGTGTAGCCCCATGTAGATGTCGCGCAGGATCAGCGGCGACCACCACTCGCCGACCACGTCCAGGGTCTGCGCGATCGAGCAGTGCATCTGCCCGAAGCTGGTGCGTCGCACGGCCACCACCTAATGCGTTGACTCATTGAACTAACCGCCATAGCGTACCTGCCGTCGGGTTAGTTCAATGAGAGGACTGACAATGCCGTTCGTCGAGCTGTTCGCACCCAAGGGATCCCTGGACACCGAGCGAGGCCGCCGCGCCACGCGCAACCTGGTCGGCGAGGTCATGAAGGCGGAGGGTGCCCCGGATACCCAGGCCGCCCGGGACATCTCCTGGCTGGTCGTCACCGAACCGGACGCCTGGTTTGTCGGCGGCGAGGAAGCCACCGAGGGGCCGCCTCGGTACGTGGTGCGGGTCAGCGTGCCCGCCGGCTCACTGAACGACGCGAAGCGCGCCGACATGGTCGAACGAGTCACCCGTGTGCTGGCCGAGGTCGACGACGATCCGGAGCGGCTCTACCAGACGCCGGCGGCCTGGGTGCACATCACCGAGGTCCCGGAGGGGAACTGGGGAGCATTCGGGCGGGTGGTCGGCCTCAAGGACGTCATCTCCTTCGTCGCGAACGCCCCGGCGCCGGCCTGAGGTGGGGGCCGCCCGGTGAGCCGAAGTAGGGGTAGTCCGATCGTGATCAGCCGCGAGGTCATGGCATACTGTCCAGCGTGATCGATGTGGCCGGCACCCGCGTTCTGGGTTGTCGCTGTCCGAGGTGCTGTCGCAGCTGTCGCTGCATCTGAGGCCCTCGCACATCCCGGTCGCCCGGCGGCCCCTCACGTCTGTGATCACATTTCATGTTCAGCACCCCCGACCTTCGTGGTCACACCGTCCTGGCCCTGCACGCGCACCCGGACGACGAAGCGATCTTCACCGGCCTCACCCTGCGCCGGCTGGCCGACGCCGGCGCGCGCACTGTCCTGGTCGTGGCTACGGCCGGCGAACTGGGTGAGTCCCGGCTCCCGCTGAGGCGCGGTGAGACGATCGCCCGGCGCCGCATCACGGAGCTCGAGCGGTCGGCCGCGCTGCTGGGCGTGTCCCGCCTGGTGCTGCTGGGCCGGCGAGACTCCGGCCTGCCCGGCTGGGCCAGCGGCGCACACCCGAGGGCGCTGGCCGGCGCGGACCCACGTCGGTTGGCTCGCCGGGTCGCCCGGCTGGCCGAGGCGGAGGGCGCGGAGACACTCATCTACGACGACGAGCACGGGATCTACGGTCACCCCGACCATCTCAGCGCGCACCGGATCGGGGATGCCGCCGCAGCGCTGACCGGGGCGGCGACCTACCAGATCACCGTCGACCGGGAGCACCTGCACGTCAGCGCGCCGGATCGGCACCTGATCCACGGCGCCGCCGAGGCCGCCGGTGTCCACTTCGGACGGACCAGCTCGGAGATCACCCTCGCGGTCGGGGGCACGGCGGAGCAC
>DATHIT010000205.1:0-3229 GCA_035489915.1 Pseudonocardia sp.
GAGGACCACTTCTGCGGCAAGCTGCTCGGCCTCCCGATGGGCTGCGACGTCTGCTACACCAACCACGCCGAGGCCGACCAGGACGACATGGACAACCTGCTCACGCTGCTGGGCGTGGCCGGCTGCACGTTCGTGATGGGCATCCCGGGAGCCGACGACATCATGCTCAACTACCAGAGCACCTCGTTCCACGATGCCCTCTACGTCCGCTCCGTGCTGGGGCTGCGTCCAGCGCCGGAGTTCGAGGCATGGCTGGAACGGATGGAGTTGCTCGACGACCAGCGGCGGGTCCGCGAGCTCGCGCCGGGCGGCCCGCAGTTGGCCCGGTTCGTCGGCGCGCTGGAGCTGTCGTGACCAAGCTGGTCGGTGACGGCCCGGACCCGTGGACGGTGCTGCGCCGGTACACCGCGGCGCGGGTGGGCCTGGGGCGGGCCGGCGACGGCGTGCCCACCGGGCGGCTGCTGGAGTTCGAGATCGCCCACGCGCAGGCCCGCGACGCGGTGCACACCCCCGTCGACTTCGCCCCGATCCGGGCCCAGCTCGGCGGGCTCGACACGATCGACGTGCGCAGCGCGGCGGCCGATCGGGCCACCTACCTGCGGCGCCCGGATCTGGGTCGGCGGCTTGACGCGCACTGCGACACGCTGCCGGCGACCGGCGAGCCGGGCCGGTACGACGCGGCGTTTGTGATCGCGGACGGCCTCTCGGCGCGCGCGGTGCACGACCACGCGGCCGAGATGTTGCGGGCGGTGCTGGACCGGCTGGACGGCTGGCGGATCGCCCCGGTGGTGCTCGCCACCCAGGCCAGGGTCGCCCTCGGCGACGAGATCGGCCAGCGGCTCGGCGCCGCACTCGTCGTGGTGCTCATCGGTGAGCGGCCGGGCCTCAGCGCGGCGGACAGCCTCGGCATCTACCTGACCGCGGCGCCGAAGGTCGGCCGGGGCGACCACGAACGCAACTGCATCTCTAACGTTCACCCGCCGGGCGGGCTCAGCTACGCCCTGGCCGCCGAAAAGCTCAGCCACCTGATGACCGAGGCGCGCAGGCTCGGCATCACCGGCGTCGGCCTCAAGGACGACCTGCCCACGCTGCCCCAGCAGTAGGCGGCCGCTGCCCCAGCGAC
The DNA here is from genome assembly GCA_035489915.1 of Pseudonocardia sp. GTDB lineage: Bacteria > Actinomycetota > Actinomycetes > Mycobacteriales > Pseudonocardiaceae > Pseudonocardia. The sequence continues at coordinate 1,124 of DATHIT010000205.1, forward strand.
AGGCGGCTATGCGTCCAGCACCTGGCCCTCGCGTCGGATCACCGGCGGCTGGACCGACCACGGAAAGTTGATCCACCTGTCGGTGTACTTCCACACGTAGTCGCACTTGACCTCGGAACGAGGCTTCTCGTAGATCACCGCGCAGCGCACCTCGGCGACATGATCGGTGCAGAAGTCGCGGACCAGCTTCAGCGTGGCGCCGGTGTCCGCGACATCGTCGGCGACCAGCACCGTGGCCCCGGTCAGATCGACCGCGTTCGGCACCGGCGGGAGCATCACCGGCAGGTCGAGGCGCTCGTCCACGCCGGTGTAGAACTCGACGTTCATCACGTGCAGGTTCTTCACGTCCAGCGCGTAGCCCAGCGAGCCCGCGACGAACAGCCCGCCCCGCGCGATCGACAGGATCAGGTCCGGGGCGAATCCGTCGTCGGCGATGGTCTGGGCAAGCTCCCTGCTCGCGGTGCCGAACAGCTCCCAGCCGAGCTCTTCGCGCTCCGCCAGGCCGGGACCGCCAGCGCCGTCTGCCTTCTCCCCCTCGGCCATGTCGAGCAGCATAAAGTGGCCCTGCCTCCGGCGCCCGCGGAGCCGCCCGGCGCCTGCGGAGCCGGGCGTGACCAAGGCCGGGGAGCCGGGCGTGACCAAGGCCGGCGCCGCACTTCCACGCGCTCGCGCTCACACAGCCCGAGTGGCTCGGCACAGCTCCATCGGCTCCGCACAGCGGCCTGGGCGGCTGTGTGGGCGGGTCGCGGGCTGTGTGAGCGGAAGGGCGGGCTGTGTGAGCCGGACGCGAGCTGCGCGGGCCTAGGGTTCCGACTTCGGTCTGGTGGCCCACGCGGTCAGCCTGGGCAGCAGCCGGGTGGCGTTGCCGGTCACCCAGACCGAGCGCGGCGCGGGCCGGGCGTAGCAGGGCACCCCTTCGCTGATCAGCCCCGTGATGCCGGGCATCTCCAGCGAGGTCGCGGCGAACTCGTAGAGCTCGGTCAGCCTGGGGAGAATGAGCCCGTAGTCCAGTGCCCTGGGCAGGTGCCCCTCCGCCGCGATGAGGTCCTCGATTACCGCCCCAACGAGCGGGTACTGAGCGGGAAACGAGCGACGCAGGTCAAGAAAAAGCGCGACCGTTCCGCCCCTCGGATCGCCGAGCAGCCGGCCGAGCGGAGCGAACGCGCCCAGGGCCAGCCGGGGCCGGGCCACCAACGCATGGGTGTACAGGACGCGCACCAGCGCCACGTTCATCATGAAGCGCTCCGCGGGCAGCTCGGCCTCGGCCAGCGGCTCGTGCTCGAGGTAGGCGCGCGCAACGCTCGAATTGTGCGCTCGATACCAACTCGCCGACGAGGGGCGCGCGATGAACTCGTCCCACAACTCGACGCCGCGCGAGGACGGACTGCCTAACGCGCCCGCGCGCAGGAGGCTGACCTCGAGCTTGTCGCACAACAACCGGTCGTTGACCGCCTGCCACCAAGGGCTACCGGGACGGCCGGCGCGGCGCCCGTTCAACACCCCTCGGGCGATCGCCCAGCGCAGGAAGCTCAACTCGGCCCTGCCGTAGCGGCCGCGCTCCCCCGCGTCCTCGGGGTAGAACTCGGCGGCCAGCCGGAGGCGTCCTTCGGGGCTGTCCCGCACCGCCCGAACCTGCTCGGCCGCCCGCGACGCGGCCGACGTCTGGCGCATCGGTCAGCGTGCTCCCCGAGCCGGCCGAGCAGCAAAACGGCAGCTCAGCGCGAGGATCACGCCCTTTTCGAAGGGCGGAGCGGAGATCATGAACCGGTCGTTCGACTCGTCATGGTTGTCACTTAACCAGCCCAGGGCGCGGGCCCGCGCGATGCCGCAACGTCCGGCGGGAGTGTTCTCGATGCCACCCTTCGTGCACACACGAGAGATATCGACGGCCCACGCGGATACAGTAGTTCCTACGGTGCATGCTCGGCGCGAGATGCGGGTCGGCACGGCTGCGCTGTCAGGAGTGCACATGTTCGAGAGGTTTACCGATCGCGCGAGGCGGGTGGTCGTCCTGGCCCAAGAAGAGGCCAGGATGCTCAACCACAACTACATCGGCACCGAGCACATCCTGCTGGGCCTGATCCACGAGGGCGAAGGCGTCGCGGC
>DATHIT010000206.1:0-2029 GCA_035489915.1 Pseudonocardia sp.
GCACGGACTGGGCGTGTGTGGTCCCGGCGGGCGTGGGCTGCTCGCCGAGGCCGGCCTGGCCGGGGCGGACGACGTGGTGGCCACCGTGACGCTGTCCAAGGCGCTGGGTGGCCAGGGCGGCGCGGTGCTCGGGCCGACCGCGGTGATCGAGCACCTGGTGGACACCGCCCGCGGCTTCATCTTCGACACCGGGTTGGCCCCGGCCAGCGTGGGCACCGCGCTGGCCGCGCTGCGGGTGCTGGCCGCCGAGCCGGAGCGGGCGGCCGCGGTGCTCGCGGCGGCGGCCGCCATCGCCGAGGCCGCCGGGGTGCCCGCGCCGGCTTCCGCCGTGGTGTCCGTGGTGCTCGGTGATCCGGAGGTGGCCTACTCGGCCGCCGGGGACTGCCTGGCCCGTGGCCTGCGGGTGGGCTGCTTCCGGCCGCCCTCGGTGCCGGACGGGACCAGTCGGCTGCGGCTGACCGCGCGGGCCACGCTGACCCCGGAGGAGCTGGACCGGGTGCGCGCGGTGCTGGCCGAGGTCCTGCCCGGGGTGCGCGGGCCGGGCGCGGCGATCGGGGCGCCGGTCGGGTGAGCGTGTTGGTGGTCACCGGCACCGGCACCGGGGTCGGCAAGACCGTGGTGACCGCCGCCCTGGCCGCGCTGGGCGTGGCGGCCGGGAGCCGGGTGGCGGTGCTCAAGCCGGCGCAGACCGGGGTGGGCCCGCACGAGCATGGCGACCTGGACGAGGTGCGCCGGCTGGTCGGCGACAGCGACCGGCTGACCTGTCACGAGCTGGCCCGCTACCCGGAGCCGCTGGCCCCGGCCACCGCCGCCGCGCGGGCCGGCCGAGCCCCGGTCAGCGCCGCCGAGGCCGCCGAGGCCGCCGCGAAGCTGGCCGCCGAGCACGACCTGGTGCTGGTCGAGGGCGCCGGCGGGTTACTGGTGCGGTTCACCGCCGAGGACACCCTGGCCGACGTGGCCGCCGCGCTGGCCGCCCCGGTACTGGTGGTGGCTACCGCCGGGCTGGGCACGTTGAACCACACCGCGCTGACCACCGAGGCGCTGGCCGTGCGGGGTCTGCGCTGCCCCGGGGTGGTGATCGGCAGCTGGCCGGCCCAGCCCGACCTGGCGGCCGAGTGCAACCTGGCCGACCTGCCGGCGGTGACCGGCCTGCCACTGCTCGGCCGGCTGCCCGCCGGCGCCGGCGCATTGCCCCCTGGTGAGTTCCTGGTCACCGCGCGCGCCGGGCTTGGGGCGACGACAGCGCGGCTGTCCTAGGATCCGGAACACCCGACCCAAAGGAGAGCCGTATGGCCGCGCCCGTCCAGACCGAGATCCTGGCGCAACTTCGGGACTCGGTGCTTGAGCGGGGCGAGCCGGCCACCCCGGCCCAGGTGCTTGAGCTGCTGCGGCTGTCGGATGACCGGCTGGAGGAGCTGCTCGAGCTGGCCCACCAGGTCCGGATGCGCTGGTGCGGGCCCGAGGTCGAGGTCGAGGGGATCATCAGCCTGAAGACCGGCGGGTGCCCCGAGGACTGCCACTTCTGCTCCCAGTCCGGGCTGTTCGCCTCCCCGGTGCGCTCGGCCTGGCTGGACATCCCGATGCTGGTCGAGGCGGCCAAGCAGACCGCCAAGACCGGTGCCACCGAGTTCTGCATCGTGGCCGCCGTGCGCGGGCCGGACGAGCGGCTGATGACCCAGGTCGCCGCCGGTATCCAGGCGATCAAGGACGAGATCGACATCAACATCGCCTGCTCGCTGGGCATGCTGACCGCCGAGCAGGTGGACCGGCTGGCCGCGATGGGCGTGCACCGCTACAACCACAACCTGGAGACCGCCCGGTCCTACTTCCCCGAGGTGGTCACCACGCACACCTGGGAGGAGCGCTGGGAGACGCTGCGAATGGTGCGCGAGGCCGGCATGGAGGTCTGCTGCGGCGGCATCGTCGGGATGGGCGAGACCGTCGAGCAGCGCGCCGAGTTCGCCGGCCAGCTCGCCGACCTGGAGCCCGACGAGGTGCCGCTGAACTTCCTCAACCCCCGGCCCGGCAC
>DATHIT010000207.1:0-23211 GCA_035489915.1 Pseudonocardia sp.
GTACTGGCTGATTCGGTCGGCGAGCTGGCTGCCGGTCAGGGTGGTGTCGCCGAGGAGCAGCACCGGCTTGTCTTTGTGGCGCTTCAGCGCGGCAGCCAGCAGGTGACCGGTGTGGTTGGGGTTGCGCAGCAGGTCGTCGCCCATAGCAACAGCAGTGAATCGCATATACGAGTCAATAGCAAGAACCTCGGAATGGCGCTGGCTAGGCGCTTTCTATGACCAGCAAGGATGCGCTCGATTCGGCGCGCGCTCAAGCACGCCGAGCGTCGTGCAACGCCCTGGCCGCGTCGAGGTGCTCGAGCATCACGCGGTGGTGCTTGAGGACGGCGATCCGGGCGGCGTCGGCGTCCTGCGCGGCGATCGAGGCCACGATGGGCTCGTGCAGCGCCATCTGTTGTTCCGGGCTGGTGTCGCGCAGCCAGGCGGGCACAGACTCGCTGTCGACCCACTGCTTGAACTCGTAGGACAGCACGGCGGTGTGCACACCCTCGTAGATCGCCGCGAGGTACGGGTTGCCGGCGCTGCGTACGACGGTGGCGTGGAAGACGGTGTCGGCGGCGATCCACTCGGAGGTATTACCCGCAGCCTCCTGTAAACGCGCCAGAGCGTCCCTGATCCGGGCGAGCTCGCCATCTCCGAGAGCGGGTTCGCGGGTGGCCGCCTCCTGCACGCCGACGGTCTCGAGCCACAAGCGCAGCTGCATCAGGTCGCTGACCGAGTGCTGGTCGAGATCGAGCATGAGGTTGACCGAGGCGGTGACCATCGTCTCGGGTCGTCGCACGACATAGGCCCCGGATCCGCGGCGGATCTCAACCAGGCCCATCAGCGACAGGGTGCGCAGGGCCTGGCTGACGGTCGGCCGGCTGGCGCCGAACCGCTCGGCGAGATCGCGTTCCGGGGGCAGCCGGGATCCCTCGACGATGTCCTCGCTGATGATCAGACTACGGATCCGGTTGGCGAGATCGTCGGACAGGTTAGTGGTGGCGAGCGGTGCGATGCCGGGAAGGGCGACCGGCGCGGGGCGGCGCCGTGGTGTGCGCGGTTCTGGGGTCGAATCGGCCACGTCGTTCCTCTCGGCTCGGCGGCGCATCGGGCACCGGCGCATCGCGCTGAATCTTGACACTACTGCAGTGGCAAAGCCACAATGTGGCCATGCCACTTGACCACAATGTCGCCAAGTGGGGAAGGCTTAGCGAGGAGGAAGGCCCGATGACTGCATTGCTGCACGTCTCCGATCCGGGATTGCACTGGACGGTGCCCGACCCCCGCGAGCTTGCTCTGCGGATCCGCTTGCGGGCGGTGTGGATGGTGGCCCCACAGGGATTCGGCTACCTCGGTCAGGCCCTCTCGGCGGCTGAGCAGGTCGCGGCGGTGTTCGCCACCGCGCGACCGGGGATCGATCGCCTGGTCTGCTCGCCGGGGCACTACATCATCGGGCCGTTCGCCGCGGCGACCGAGCTCGGCCTGCTCGACGAAGCGGCTGTTGCGGGTTACGGCCAGAACGGGTCGGTGATCGAGGCCATCGGTACCGAGCGTTCGCCGGTGGTCGACTACACCTGCGGGTCGCTGGGCCAGGGTCTGTCGGGCGCGATCGGGTTCGCCCTGTCGGACCGGCTTCGCGGGCGTGACGCTCGCACCTTCGCCATGGTGAGCGACGGCGAGCTGGAGGAGGGGCAGGTGTGGGAGGCGGCGATGTTCGCCGCCCACCACCGCATGTCGCGGCTCACCGTGCTGTTGGATGCGAACAACTCGCAGGTCGACGGGCCGGTGGATGCCATCACGACGATTGAGCCGATTGCCGACAAGTGGGCGGCGTTCGGCTGGCACGTGATCGATCTGGACGGGCACGACATCGACGCGGTGATCGATGCTCTGGCCGCCGCCGACGCCGAGTGCGACCGGCCCAGTGTGCTGGTCTGCCGTACCTCCACCGTGCATGGCCTGGACTGCCTGCCGCCCGACGCGGATGGCCACTTCATCAAGCTGCCCCCCGAGCTGGCGGCCGCGGCCGTCGCGGAGCTCACCCACAAGCTGGAGAGCATCCATGCATGAGCCGCCCTATCCCACCGAGCTCAAGCCCTACGGCAAGGCGCTGCTGGATCTGGCGCGTCGCCGGGAGGAGGTGTTGTGCCTCAGCGGTGACCTGACCCGGCAGTGCGAGATCGACCTGTTCCAGGCCGAGCTGCCCGGGCGGTTCATCCACGGCGGCATGGCCGAGGCCAACATGATGGGCATGGCCGGGACGTTGGCCCGGTGCGGGCACATCCCGTTCGTGCACACCTTCGGGGTGTTCGCCACCCGCCGGCCCTACGACCAGATCGCCAACGCGATCGCCTATCCGAACCTGCCGGTGCGCATCATCGGGTTCATGCCCGGCGTGTCGACCCCTGGCGGGCCGAGTCACCAGGCGATCGACGACGTCGCGCTGATGCGGGCACTGCCGAACATGACCGTGATCGATGTCGCGGACGCGGTCGAGGTGCGCCAGGTCGTCGAGGCGATCGTGGACGTGCCGGGGCCGGTGTACGTGCGACTGAAGCGCGGGGAGATCCCAGTGATCTTCGACGAGGATCACCTGCTGAACCTCGACCGCGCCGAGGTGCTGACCGAGGGCACCGACGTCGCGTTGTTCGCGAGCGGGATGATGCTCGCCCCCGCGTTGAGTGCGGCGCGGGTGCTGGGCAAGCACGGCGTCTCGGTGTCGGTGGTCAACGTGCCGGTGATCAAACCGCTGGACACGGTGACCGTGCAGGGAGTCGCCGCCGAGGCGAAGGTCGTGCTCACCGCGGAGAACCACTCCGTCATCGGGGGCCTCGGCTCCGCGGTCGCGGAGACGATCGCCGAGGCCGGGCTCGGGCGGCCACTGCGCCGGATCGGGCTTCAGGACACCTTCGCCGAGGGCTCGATGAGCGGGCCCTACCTGTTCGAGAAGTACGGCCTGTCCACCCGGTCGCTGATCGAGGCGGCGTGGGCCGCACTGGGTCGCCCCGGCGCGGCGCCCGCCGTTCCCGTCGCCGTTGTCGAGACCGGCGAGTACTCGCCGGTCTGAACCCCTCACCACGCTGGAGCATCACTGATGACTGCCTTCTACTCGGCCTCCCGACAGGCCACCCCGATCGCCTCGCCCGGTGCCACGCAGGGCGTGGACTGGGAGCGGCGGGTCGACTTCGACCGGTTGCGCAACGCCCGCTTCGCCAAGGTCCGCGAGGCACTGGAGCGCTCACACCTCGGCGCGCTGATCCTGTTCGACATGAACAACGTCCGCTACACCACCTCGACGCACATCGGGAACTGGGCGCGGGACAAGTTCTTCCGCTGCGCGCTGGTGATGCGCGGCCAGGACCCGATCCTGTGGGACATCGGCTCGGCGGCGCGCACGCACCAGCAGTTCGCGGACTGGTTCGGCAAGGACTCCTGGCAGGCCGGGCTGTCGAGCTGGCGGGGCTCCATCCCTGAGGAGGTCGGGGTGGAGCGCGGCAATGCCAAACGGCTGGCGAACCTGCTGCGCGAGCACGGCCTGGCCAGCGAGCCGGTCGGCGTCGACGTCGTCGAGCTGCCGGTGCTGCGCGCGCTGGAGCGGGAGGGCCTGCACATCGAGGACGGCCACGGCTTCATGCAGGACGTCCGGGCGATCAAGACCCCGGACGAGGTCGCGTTGCTCGATCACGCCGCCGCGCTCGTCGACGGCGCCTACGACGAGCTGTACCGGTTCCTGCGCCCGGGGGTGCGGGAGAACGACTGCGTCGGGCTGGTGAACCGCTACCTCTACGAGCACGGCTCGGACGAGGTCGAGGCGGTCAACTCGATCTCCGGTGAGCGCTGTAGCCCGCACCCGCACGTGTTCTCCGACCGGCTCATCCGCCCCGGCGACACCGCCTACTTCGACATCATCCACGCCTACAACGGCTACCGGACCTGCTACTACCGCACGCTGAACGTCGGCAACTCCAACGCCGCGCAGCGCGAGGCCTACCGCCGGGCACGGGAGTTCATGGACAACGCGATCTCCGAGATCCGCCCGGGGGCCACCTCGGCCGACGTGGTCAAGCACTTCCCGGCGGCACAGGAGTTCGGCTTCGCGACCGAGGAGGAGGCGTTCGGCCTGCAGTACTGCCACGGGCTGGGCCTGTCGAACTGGGAGCGGCCGCTGATGAGCCGCCTGCACTCCTTCGAGTACCCGGTGGAGCTGGAGGAGGGCATGGTTTTCGCCATCGAGACCTACTGGCCCACCCCGGACGGCACGGCCGCGGCGCGGATCGAGGAGGAAGTGGTGGTCACCCCGGGCGGCTGTGAGCTGCTCACGCGCTTCCCGGCCGACCAGCTCTACGTCGCGGGCACCCAGTACTGGACCGGGGTGGACCTGCCGAGCTCATCGGTCAACGGAGTCGTCGCACCGCTTCGCGCGCACTGAGAGCGCGCCCCAACATCTCGTCGAGGAGTACCCATGAGTACGCAGAGCGTCAGCCTTGGATGGTTGGGCACCGGCCGAATGGGCGCCGCGATGGCCGGGCGCCTTGTCGACGCGGGCGAGCAGGTGAGCGTGTGGAACCGGACCAGGTCGAAGACCGTGCCGCTGGCCGCGAAGGGGGCGACGGTCGTGGAGACGATCGCCGACCTCGCCCGCTGTCAGGTCGTGTTCGTCATGGTTTCCACCCCGACCGACCTCGAACAGGTCGTCACCGGCGAGCACGGCCTGCTGGCCGGGTCGTCGAAGCCGGCGATCATCGTGGATTGCTCGACGGTGTCGGGCGAGACGTCGGCGAAGGTCCGCGCGGCCGCGACGGCGGCCGACGTGGAGTTCCTGGCCGCGCCGATCAGTGGCAACCCACACGTCGTCGCCGAGGGCGGCGCGTGCATCGTGGCTTCCGGTCCGATCGAGTCGTTCCAGCGGGTCAAGCCCTATCTGGACGAGATTGCCAAGGTCACGGTGCACGCCGGGGAGCAGGAGCAGAGCCGGCTGGTGAAGCTGTGCCACAACCTCTACCTCGGGATGATGGTGCAGGCCCTGGTCGAGGTGACCAGCCTGGTGGAGAAGGGGGGCACCGACCGGGCGGCGTTCCTGGAGTTCCTCAACGGGACGGTGGTGGCCTCGGACTGGGTGCGCAAGCGCACCCCGGATCTGGTCAAGCGGGACTGGACTCCGAAGTTCACCACCGAAGGGCTGCGCAAGGACTTCGACCTCGGTCTCGGGCTGGCGCGCTCGTTGGAGGTGCCGATGCCGGTGGGCTCCGCGACGTATCAGCTCATCCAGTCGGCGATCGGGATCGGGCTGCGCGAGGAGGATTTCCTGTCGCTCTACGACCAGCAGGCCCGAGGCGCCGCCCTCGAGCAGGAGACCGGCGCCTGACCGCGCGTGCCGCCCTCGCCGCCGGCGCCCGCCGACCCACTCGTCGGCGGGCGCCGCGGCCTCACTCGGCGGGTGATTCGTAGAGTTCCGCGATGCAGGCGAAGTCACGCTCCGCCCAGCCTCGGTCGCTGCACTCGTCGTAGAGCTCGCGGGCCAGCTCGGTGAGCGGCAACGTCAGCTTGGTCCCCTGGCCCGCGTCGAGGGCCAGGTCGAGATCCTTCAGCATCAGCGCGAGGCTGGCCGCGGGTGTGTAGTCCCGCTCGACGAGGGCGGTCGCCTTGGCGGAGACGAACGGTGAGCCCACCGCGCTCTGCTCGACCACGTCGAGGAATCGGCGGCGGTCGATGCCCAGGCTGTCGGCGAGTGCCACGGCCTCGACCAGCGCGGCCAAGCCGATCCCGACGAGCATGTTCACCGCGATCTTGATCGAACGCGCCTCGTCCCCTTCCCCGACATGGGTCCGGGAACGGCCGAGCGCATCGAGCAGGGGGGCGCTCGACTCGTAGAGGTCTCGGGGACCGGAGCAGATGAAGCTGACCTGACGCGCCGCTGCCGCTGCCGCGCTACCGCTGACGGCGACACGCAGATAGCGCGATCCGGCCGCCTCGACGGCCTCGGCGTGGAAGGCGGAGGCCTCGGGGGACAGGGTGCTCAGGTCGAGCACCGCCGAACCCGGAGCCAGGCCGCTGAGCAGGCCGCCCGGTCCGGAGAGCACCTTCTCGAGGTCCGCCGAGGACCGGACGCAAGTGAAGACCACAGTGGATCGGTGGCCCACCTGTTCCGCCGACCCGGCGCCTGCGACGCCGTCGGCGGCGAGGCGGGTCACTGCCTGCTCGTTCACGTCGTGTCCGGTGACCGGGTAACCGGCGGCGGCGAGGTTGCGGGCGAGAGGCGCGCCGAGGCTGCCGAGCCCGATGAAGCCGATGGAGGTGTGGGGATCAGGAGTGGGCATCGTCGCCACCTTCGAGAGTGCGGGTGCCGGCCCGACGACTCGGGCGGTGCGCGGTGGTCCCGCGCCTCATCCAAGCCTTACAGGGAGCCAGCGCTCTGTCAAAGAGTGGTTAAGTGGCTATGCCACATATTGAGGATTGCCTCCGAAGTCGCTAGATTGGCATGGCCACTTACGGTCAGTCGTTCGTCCATTTCGTGCCGAGGGCGGGACCGAGGCGCCAGCAGTGATCGAGGAGGCTCATGATGACGACCGCGACGTTCCATTCCCGCGACCACGGACCTGATCGGGGCGCAAGGCTCGACGGACCGACGGCTGCCGTACGTCAGGACTGGGCGGCGGCCGCGGTCCCGTGGGCGTTCGAGGGGCGTGGCGAGGGCTTCGACCGCCTCACACTCCTGGAGCCGAGCGTCGGCACCACCCACACGGACCTGGGCATCGGGCGTCTCGCCGCCGGGGGGAGCGTCCCACCGCACGTCCGCTCCTACGAGCAGGCGATCTACGTGCTCGAGGGCGAGGTTGCGGTGCAGATCGAGGCCAGGGCCTACCTCCTGCGACCTGGCGACTTCGCCTTCATTCCACTGGGAGCAGTGCACGCCTTCGCGAACCGCGCATCGACCGAAGCTCGCTGGATGGACGTCTACAGCCCCGTCGCGCTGCGTCGCGAGTCCGGGCGCAGAGACACCTTCTTCCCGGTCGCCGCCATTGACGTCACCGCGGCGGCCGCACCGCCGAACCTCGCCGACCCCACCCTGCGGCTCGTCGGCCACTACGAGGGCACGGAACCGGACCACGTCGCAACGGCCACGTCCGAGCCGGCCCGCGGCCGGGAGTCGGCGGGCATGAACACGGCATTGCTGGCGTACAGCGGCATCTCGGTGAAGATGCTGGTTGACCAGCACCGCGGGGCCCACCTGCTGACCATGTTCATGGTCGACTACGAGGTCGGAGGCGCCGCCCAACCGCATGACCACCCCTTCGAGGAGGCCTACTTCTTCCTGAGCGGGGAGACCGACTTCGAACTCGGCGGGCAGACAGTTCACGTCTCGCCGGGTGACGTCGCGTGGGCGGGCGTGGGTGCGACGCACGCCTGCTTCAACGTCGATGGCGGGCGCGTCCGCTGGATCGAGACCCAGGCCCCCGCCCCGCCCCAGCAGCACAGCTACCGGTGGCCGGTCGACTGGGAGCGTTTCGAGTCCGACCACTGCTGACCCGACTGATCCTCACCGAGGAGGGTGATCATGCTTGACCACTACGTCGTGTTCCAGCCGCACCGGGGACGGGAGGAGGACCTCTCCGCGGCCTTACGAGACTTCGCAGCCGACATCACCGCGCTGACCTGCATCAAGGACTTCAGCTGGGGTGAGAACACCAACGCGTCCGGCCTGAAGCACGGATACACCCACGGTTGTTTCGCCCGGCTCACCGGCGAGGCGGCACTCCTCGGCGAGTACTGGAACCATCCCGCCCATCAGAAGCTGCTCGGGAGGCTCGACGAGCTCTGCATCGACCGCTTCGCGCTCGACTATCCGGTGAGCGTCGCCGCCGATGAGCGCTGACCCGACTGTCGGCGGCCCGCTCGTCGACGTCAGCAAAGAGGGAAGCGTCGCGCGGATGACGATGCGCCGGCCTCCTCAGCACAAGCTCGACCTCGTGTTGACCAGGGCCCTCCGTGCGACGCTGGTCGAGCTCGACGCCGCGGACGACGTGCGCGCCATCATCCTCACCGGCTCCGAGGGCATCTTCTGCGGTGGCGCGGATCTTCCCGAGATCACGGCGTCCGGGACACTGCACGAGTTCTCGGACGCCGTCGTCGAGCTCTTCGCCCTCTTTCCGGAACTGCGGACCCCCATCATCGCGGCGGTGAACGGCGACGCGCTGGCCGGGGGCTTCGGGCTGATGTGCTGTGCCGACATCGTGCTCGCGGTCGACGATGCGCTGCTCGGAACCGTCGAGGCCCGGTTCGGTTCCTGGCCCGTCATCGCCCAGGTCGCGGCACTGCAGCGGACCCCATTCCCGGCGCTGCGGCGCAACGTGCTCACCGGGAAGCCGTTCACAGCCGAGCAGGCTGAGCGGCTCGGTGTCGTGGACGAGATCGTCTCCGCCGCGGACCTGTATGCCCGGGCGCTGGAAGTCGCCGAGGAGATCACGGTTGCCGGAGACGCGGTGGCGACAGGCCGCCCAGCGCTGTACCGGGCGAGCACCCTCCCGTTCCGGGAGGCCCTGCGCGCTGGCGCCGACGCCTTCGTCGCCCTCGCGGGACGCTGACTCCGTCTCGGGTTCATGTCCACAGGGGACGTTCGGTCAGCCCTCAATGAAGGGCCGGGTCAGTGGCCGTGGACTTTGTGGGGTGGTCGAGCAGCAGGCCAGCAGCGCGGACGAGGACCTGTGCTCGGGTGCGGTCGCCGTGGTCGGCGGCGAGGAAGTGCTCGCCGATCGCTACGCAGAAGGCGAGCAGGCTGCGGGCCTCGACCTCGTCGGCATCGGAGCAGAAGGTGCCGATCATCTCGCGCAGCAGCGCCATGCGCCGGTTGTCCACCCGTCGCAGCCGCTCGGCGACCGCCTCGTCGCGCCGGGCCCAGTCTCGGATCGCGAGGTCGATCGGCAGCAGGCGGTCGCTGGAGAAAGTGAGCACGCCCGCGCGCTGGATTTTGGTCCTCGGATCGCCGCCCTCGCGCTCGACGCGGTCGATCACCTCGTCGGTGCTCTCCCTCTCCCAGGCGTCCAGCATCGCCTCCAGTAGCGCGTCACGGTCGGCGAAGGACCCGTAGAACCCGCCTTTCGTGACGCCAAGCTTCTTCGCCAGCCCCTCGACGCGGACGGCATCCGGGCCGCCGGCGGCCAGCGCCTGCAGCCCCTCCTCGATCCACCTGTCCCGCGGCGTGCGAGTCGCGCCCACGATGTGCCTCACCTCACCTCCCCATATACGCCACCGTATAAATGGGCTAGCTTGGATTTGTACGGCATCGTATACATGGACGGAGACAGTGAGATGACCGTCGGCTTTGTTGACAGTGCCGTGGGGACGCACAACATCCCCGGACCCGTCCGTGCGCTCAGTTCGCTGCCTGACATCGACTACGCCGACCAATTCACCCTCTCCACGGACGCGGACGCAACACCGGAGCAGTGGGCTCGGGCGATGTTTGGTGACGTCCCCAGCGTCGCGGAGCTGCTGATCTGGCGCGGTCTCCTCGGTCTCCGACTCAGCCGAGGACGATCGCCGGCCACCGTGGCCGGATGGCAGATCGGCGAACGTGGCGAAGATTGGATCCGGCTCGAGGCGGCTTCCTGGTTTCTGACCGGCAACCTCCTTGTGCAGACAGCCGATGGGCGGGTGTCGCTGGGGACTTTCCTGCGCTATGACCGGCACCTGGGCCATGGGGTGTGGCCCCCGTTGTCCGCCATCCATCGCCGACTGGTACCCGGGTTGCTCCGCGACGCCGCGGCAAGGATTCGAGCACCCCGATGACTCGGTGAACATGTACCGGGCGCGCGCGCTCCTCCGCGCTCACGACGTGGGCGACGCTCCTCGCCCAACCGGATGCCACCGTCGCCCGACGGGCCGACACCGAGGTCGACCGCGACCCGGCTGTCGTCGCGGCGGGTGTCAGACCGGGAAAGTGACGCCGGTCAGCTCCTCGGACACCGCCCACAGTCGACGCTGCAGTTCGGCGTTGTGCGACTGTGCGCTGGACTGTACGAGTTTCGGGTAACCGCGAAGCTCCTGAATTCCGCCAGGCCCGTAGTACTGGCCGCCCAGCACGCCAGGGTCGGTCGCGGCGCGCAGGGTCGGCAGCGCCCCCATGGCGGGGCTCTGCCCGATGAACCGACCGAACAGCCAGCTCACTGCCCGTAGCGGCGCGGGGGAGTTGCGGGCCAACTCGGTGTTCGACCCGCCGGGGTGCGCCGCCACGGCGATGGTCGACGTCTTGCCTTCCAGTCGGCGCTGCATCTCGTAGGTGAACATCAAGTTGGCCAGCTTGGACTGCCCATAGGCGCCGATCCGGCTGTAGCCGCGTTCCCACTGCAGGTCGTCGAAGTGGATCTGGGCGCGGATTCGGTGCGCCGAGCTGCTGACGGTGACCACCCGGGAACCGGCGACGGCCATCATCCGGTCCAGCAGCAGGCCGGTGAGCGCGAAGTGACCGAGGTGGTTGGTGCCGAACTGCAGTTCGAACCCGTCCGCGGTGACGCTCTTGGGCGTGTTCATCACGCCGGCGTTGTTGATCAGGAGGTCGATCTTGTCGTGGTTGGCCCGCAGCTCCTGGGCCGCGTCGCGCACCGAGTTCAATGAGGTCAGATCGAGACGTTGGACGGTGACGTCGGCACCGGGCGCGGCCGCGCTGATCCGGCTGGCGGCGTCCTTGCCCTTGTCCAGGTTGCGCACCGCGAGTACGACCGACGCACCGTGCGCGGCCAATGCGCGCGCGGCTTCGAACCCGATGCCGGTGTTGGCGCCGGTGATCACCGCCGTGCGCCCGGCCTGGCTCGGCACGTCGGTCTCGGTCCACTTGCCGTCGGTCATCGGAGCTCCAGAGGTAGCATTCGGGGCGTGCGTTCCGCTTAGAACTATACGGAACGCGCGCCCCGTTTACCCGCTGACCCGGTGAGGTTCACCGCGCATGGCAGACAAGCCCCGGCCGCTGCGCGCCGACGCGGCCCGCAACCGGGCTCGGGTGCTCGAGGTGGCCTACCAGACATTCGCTGAGGAAGGCCTGTCTGTGCCCATCGACGAAATCGCCCGACGGGCCGGCGTCGGCGCTGGAACCGTGTATCGCCACTTCCCGACCAAGGACGCCCTCTTCCGGGCGATCGTGACCAGTCGGCTGCAACGGCTGACCGACTATGCCAAGGAGTTGACCGACGCGGACGATCCGGGCGCGGCGTTCTTCGCGTTCGTAACGTTGCTGGTCGAAGAGGGCAAGGGGGATCAGGGGCTGGTCGAGGCATTTGCCGGGGATGGCTTCGACATCGCGGCGGCGATACCGAGCGCCGAGCGGGACTTCCTGGCGGTGCTCGACAATCTGCTGACCGACGCCCAGCGGGCCCGAGCGGTCCGCGCCGACGTCGACGTCCGCGACATCAAGACGCTGGTGGTCGGCTGCCAGGCGATGCTGCGGCACTGCGGTGACCCAGAGCTGAGCCGACGAATGCTCGCCATAGTCCGAGACGGGCTCAGCCAAACCTGACCGGTCGCCCCGGTAATCCCGACCACCAGCCGCATCACGGCCCCCTTGTCACAGCGCTTCAGAATGTGCCGGAAAGGAAGGCACTGGTGAGCGAGTTGAACGTGTCGGAGGCTTCTATCTGTACCCAGTGCGCGCAGCCCGGAACAACGAATAGGCGGGCGTTCGGGACTTTCCTGACGAACCACTCACTGTTTTCCAGTTTTACGACGGGGTCCTCTCTGCCGTGAATAAAGAGCACGTCGTTGGTAATGCGACGGAGAGCCGTCTCCGGAACGGTCATGCCTGCCGTGCCGGCGGGTGAGAAGGTGAGTTCGTGGGATCGCCGCACCTCTGGTCGGAGCGCCATTTTAAGTCGCTCCGCCGCGATCTCATCCAGTCGTTCGCCGAAAAGCTCGGTGTTCACAACCATGTAGGAAATGAGTTCCTTCATGCTCTCGATCGAAGGATCCGCGTAGAATGTGATCAGCTTCATGAGCTCGGCGGTGAGCGAACCCGAGCCGCTGCCGGCACTGCCCATGGCTATGACCTTGCCTACTCGTTCTGGTGCGCGCGCTACCATGTTAAGTGCGACGGCTCCGCCGAGTGAGTTGCCGACGAGGTGCGCTTTCTCGATCCCTAGCTCGTCGAGCAGCGCCAGGTTGGCGGTGACGATCTGGCGGGCCCGTCCTCCGGATACGTCTTCGGGATGGCTGGAGTCGCCCCAACCGACCTGGTCAATCACCAGGCAGTCGTGTTTCTCGGCGAGGGCATCGAGGTTTCCGGAGAAGTTGGACATACCGGTGGCGCCGGGTCCGGAGCCGTGGAGAAACAGCACAGGCTCGCCGTTGCCTTCGCCCGCCCGGTTGAGTCGGATGATGTGCTCGCCCGCCTTGACCTCGCTCGTGCTAATGGTGCCCATCAGGTAGCCCTCCGAATCCGTCCGTGGCCGTAATCGGCGGCCAAGGAAATCGCTCGCGCCTCGCGCGAGTTGTGATTTTCGGAGATAGTCTCCGGCGGATCGGAGGTGCCGGGCTACCGGGCGGTTCCACGTGCTGGAACCTCTTCCACCAGGTAGGCGTTTAGCCGATGGGCGCGGCAGCGGTCAGATCGTTCTCGACCGGGCATGTTACCGTCACTGCTCGTGCCGCTCGGTGCAACTCCGAAGAGAATCTACGGTAGTTGAATCGTCCCACCGATGAGCTGATAGATAGGGCGCCGACCGGGTAACCGGTCCGTTCATCGAGAAGCGGGACCGCGATGCATGCCAATCCGTTTCGGTATTCTTCTAGCTCTGTGGCGACTCTTTCGTCGCGGGCACGGGATAGTTCCTTCTCCAGATGGTCCGGCGCCACGATGGTGCGTCGTGTGTGGCGGGCTAGCCGATCACCCGCGATAGTATCGAGAACGGACGGTGCCGAGTGCGCCAAGATTGCCTTGCCGAGAGCTGTGCAGTGCACAGGCCTTCGCTGTCCGACCGAGGTGGGGCACGGCATGGAGTCTCGTGCGAACAATTTCTCCAGATACAAGACAGATCCGTTATATAGGACCGCGAGGTGGACGGTCTCTCTGGTCTGCTGAACCAGCTCGATCATGAGGGGCACAACCTGTTCCCGAAGGCCCCCCGGACGGCAGGCCCAGAACTGGTTTCCGAACTCGAAAGCGTGTTCGGAGAGACAATAGCGATCACCGCTTCGCTTGACATACCCGTGCTTGACAAGTACCGCGAGCAATCGGTGTGCCGTTGACTTCGGGATGCCCGCTCTACCAGCCAATTGACTGACGCCAAAAATCCCTCCGGGAGTGGCGAACGCGTCGAGCAACGCAATCGCCCTACTTGCTGAGTTGCGCGGCTGCGGGACCTGTCCTGTATCGAAGTCTACTCGCGCGCGGCCCCGGCGCGATGGCGAGGCGACGGCGGCCTGATCGCCCTCCTCAGGTATCTCAACGGCCCTAACCGCGCCTGCCGTCAAGGCGGGTGGTTCCTCCCCAGCCATACCTACCCCACATTCAGTAAATCACGGTTTACCGAGATCGAAGGTAGGGGGCGGGCCTGGTCTGGTCAAATGCGTGCGTAGGGGAGCTCTCAGCGGCCGCGGTTTGCCTCGGTGCGGCATGTGGCGCGCGAATTTCCGGTACGGGGGCGGGCGTGGGCTCAGGGGGAGTCGATGATCGCCTGTACCGCGCGGCCCAGCAGTTGCACCATGCGCTCGATCTCTTCGGGGGCCGGTGGTGGGGTGTCCGGGTCGGTGAGGATGCCCAGCCCGAACATGCCGATGCCCATGAGCTGTGAAGAGATCACTTGAGCGCGCAGCTGGGGGTCGGGGCCGGGCAGGACGGCACAGAGAGGATCGGTGAGCCGCCGGGCTAGCTCCCCGTTGAACAGTGCCTTGCTTTCCTCGAAGTCGAGGGAGCGGATCAGCGCGATCGCCGGATAGTGGAAGTCGGCAGACAGCCAATAGTGGGTCATGGTGCGGGCCAGCCGTTCGCCCAGAGACGAGAGAGGGCCCCGCAGGTCCGCGATAACGTGGGGTGGATTGCGCTCGTCCCGGGCCACCTCGCGGAACAGCGCTTCCTTGGAGCCGAAGTATCTGAGCACGAGGGGAGCGGTGACGCCGACGTCGGTGGCGATGTCCTTGAGTCGGACCGAGGCGTAGCCGGTGCGCGCGAAGCGGCGCCCCGCGGCGCGCAGGATGTCGCGGCGGGTCCGCTCGGTTCCGAACGGTTTCTGAGGGCGCCGGTGACCCGATGCGGCGGGGCTGTGGTCGTGACGTGTCGGTACCTCGCCGACAGGTGAGGACATCTGGTCTCGCTTTCCTCTGAACGCTTCGCTGTGCCGCGAGTTTAGGTTGGGCGAGCGCGTGGTGTGCGAGGCAGATCGTGGGGGCGGTTGCTAGATGTCGACGAGCACGTCGTTGTCCTCGATCTTGGTGGCGTATGTCCTCAGGTCCTCGATGGCCGGCTGGCACAAGGCTTGGCCGGTGCGGAGGCAAAACTTGGCGAAATGCCAGGCGCACTCCACTTCGTCATCTTCGACGTAGCCGTCGGCCAGTGAGGAGTCCGCATGGGTACAGGTGTCCGAGGTGGCGAGAAATTCGCCGTGCACGTTGAAGACCGCTACGGGTGGGTTTACGTCGATGCGGATGGCTTCTCCTGGTTTGAGGTCGGCCACCGCGCAGGCGCGTGTCCAGGCCATGTGTCTTTTCCCCTTTCTTAGCCCGGTTGGGGGCCGGTAAGCGTCGGTGTAGGTGGGTTGAGCTGGCGCGGGCGTGTGCGCATGTCGGGAAGACAAGACGATCGCCGGGTCCGCGGGTACGGCGGTGTTCCGCGTGATGAAACCGCGGGACCCTCCTAGCTGGTGCCGTGCGTTCGGTTCCGTGGCGTGGAACGTGGCGCTGGGCCGCGCCGCTGGTCTGCTCGCAGGATGGGCGGTGCTGGCGACTCGTGTGTCTCGCGTGCGCTCGCCTTCCCACCACGTTTCTGACTCGCTAGGGCGGTGGGCCCGCGAGTCGGTTCAGGAGGACATCGTGACCACCGAAAGTGCGACGGACGGGGCGCGGCCGTTGGTGTCGCTGGAGCGCGGGGAGATCGATCGGAGGATTTTCAGCGATCCGGACATTTTCGAGGAGGAGATGCGGCACATCTTCGGGCGCAGCTGGCTGTTCTTGTGTCATGGGAGTCAGATCCCGAAGCGGGGTGACTTTTTCGAGGCGCCGATGGGCCGGGACAACGTGCTGGTGGTGCGGCAACGCGACGGCGGGATCAAAGCGTTGCTCAACACCTGCGCGCACCGGGGTAACGCGGTGTGTCGGGCCGAGGAGGGCAACGCGAAGAACTTCATGTGCACCTACCACGGCTGGACCTACGACATTGCGGGCAAGTTGGTCGGTGTCCCGGGGCTGGATGAGCTGTATCACAACGACTTGGACGTCTCGGCGAACGGGCTGCGGGAGGTCGCCCAGCTGGAGGTCTACAAGGGGTTCGTGTTTGCCACCCTGGACCCACAGGCACCGCCGCTGTTGGAGTTCCTTGGCCGCACCGGTATCACCGGGCTGGAGTTCCTTGCTGGGCAGGGTGAGCTGGAGGTGGTGCCCGGCATCCAGAAGTTCGTCATCCCGTGCAACTGGAAGTTCGCCGTGGACAACATCTTCGACTGGTATCACCCACAGATCACCCACCTGTCGGCGTTCCAGACCGGGCTGGCCGGGTCGGCGGATGTCAGGGGGACGAAGATGAAGACCGCCGGGGTCGCCGGGCCGGACGGCTCGGAGATTCAGTTGCCGGGCGGCGTGGCCTCCGGCGCCGCGAGTGATCAGATGGTGTTCATCGACGCGTTCGGACACGCCATCTCTGGCCCCACCGTCGAGGCGTTGGGCGACTCGGGCGGGAGGATCGACCACTCGTGGCGGGACTCGCCGGAGGCACGGGGGAACCTGGGCCCGATGGCGCGCCGGTCAGCGGGGCACGCGAGCATTTTCCCGACCTGCTGGATCACCCTGTTGTCCAACCAGATCTCGTTGCGGGTGCCGCGCGGGCCGATGGAAACCGAGATCTGGTGGTTCACCTTCGTTCCGAAGCAGGCGCCGCCGGAGCGGAAGACAGCAATCGCCCAGGGCGCGATCCATTCGTTCGGCCCTGCCGGGTTCCTCGAGCAGGAGGACGGCGAGAACTGGGCGCAGAGCACCCTGCAGACCAGGGGAAACGCCAGCGCGAAGATCCCGCAGCTGCTCCAGATGAACCTGCGCCGAGGCAAGGTGGTGCACGACAGCGACGGGCTCGACCCGCCCTACATCGAGTGCTCGATCAACGAGCACGGACAGTTGTGGACCTTCGCCTCCTGGGTGCACTGGCTGTCTGGCTGCGGCTGGCCCGAGCTGCGCGAGCGCACCGCGCCGCCGGACGTGATCTGAAAGCCCCTGAGCCGAGAGCGGGATGACGATGAGCATTGACGAGAACGTCCAGGTGAGCGGAGATCCGTTCACTCAGGTAGTCCGCCAGTACCAGGTGGAGCGCTTCTACTACGACGAGGCAACCCTGCTCGACGAGCACCGCTACGCCGAGTGGGTCCAACTGTTCAGCGACGACACCCACTATTTCATGCCGCTCCGGCGCACCCGGCTGCGTCGTGAGCTGGCCAAGGAATTCACCCGGCCCGGCGAGATCGCCTTCTTCGACGACACCAAGCAGAGCCTGCTCGGGCGAGTGGCCAAGATCGCCACCGGGACGGCGTGGGCCGAGGACCCGCCATCGCGGACCCGTCACCTGGTGACCAACATCCGCATCACCGAGGACCGCGGCGACGAGTTGGACATCGCGTCCAACTTCATCCTCTATCGCACCCGACTCAAGTCCGAGGAAACCACGTGGATCGGCTCCCGCCGCGACGTGCTGCGTTGGGACGGGGAGTCCTTTCTGATCACCAAGCGGCTGATCCTGCTGGAGCAGACGGTGCTGCTCTCGCAGAACCTCAGCAACTTCTTCTAGGGAGCGGTGGGCATGGGTTGGATGGACGGACAGGTCGCGCTGGTCACCGGCGGTGGCTCCGGGCTAGGCCGCGCGGTGGTCGAGCGCTTCATCGCCGAAGGCGCACGTGTCGGGGTCCTGGAGGTGAACCCGGACAAGGCCAAAGAGGTCGGCGCCACGTTCGGGGACGCGGTGCTGGTCACCGAGGGCAGCGCGACCAGCTGGGCGGACAACTTCCGCGCGGTGGCCGACACGGTGGCCGCGTTTAGACGGTTGGATACGTTTGTCGGCAACGCCGGGCTGTGGGACTTCGGCACGTGCCTGGAGGCGGTGCCGGCCGAGTCACTGCCCTCGGCGTTCAGCCAGCTGTTCGAGCTCAACGTGCTGGGCTATCTGCTCGGTGCGAAGGCCTGTATCGAACCGCTGCGTGACTCGAACGGTTCGATGATCTTCACGGTGTCCAACGCCGGTTACTACCCGGGTGGCGGTGGACCGCTCTATACCTCGTCCAAGCACGCAGTGATGGGCCTGGTGAAACAACTCGCCTACGAGTTGGCTCCGGAAATCCGGGTCAACGGCGTCGCGCCTGGCGTCATGCCGACCGACCTGCGCGGGCCGGCGGCGCTCGGGCTGGCCGACACCCCTTTCGGTGGCATGTGGGTGGACACGATCACGCGCATAGGTCCGCTCGAACGGCCTATCAGCGCGGCCGACTACACCGGCACGTACGTGCTGCTCGCGTCGCGGGACAACTCCGCCACCACGACCGGTTCGGTGCACAACTGCGACGGCGGGTTCGGCGTCCGAGGGCGCAAGACCGACGCCGTGCGCATGGCCGAGCTGTTCACCGTTAACGAGGAGACAGCCCGATGAGGATCATGTCGCTGGGCTATCTGCGCCTGGAGTCGCCAGAGGCGAAAGAGTGGGAGTCGTTCGGTCCGGACGTGCTTGGGCTGGCTTTGTCGAACGATCCGCTGGGCCGGCCGGACACCGTGTTGCTGACCAACGACGACCGGCCCGGCCGGTTAGTGATCAATGTGGGCGAGCAGAACCGGCTGCGGTGCGTGGGCTGGGAGCTACCGAACGAGGGGGACCTGGCCGACGCCGCCGAGCAGCTGGAGGACGCCGGGGTGAGCGTGCACCGAGGAACCGCGGAACAGTGCCGGGCGGCGCAGGTCCGCGAGCTGGTCAGCTTCACCGATCCGGCCGGGTTTACCCACGAGCTGTTCTATGGCCAGCTGGTGGTGCCCGGATCGTTCCGGCCGGGCCGGGCGATGTCCGGCTTCGTCACCGCCGGTCAAGGGCTGGGCCACGTCGTGCTGATCGTGCCCGACCTGGCCGCGTCGCTGGATTTCTACCGCCGTGTGCTGGGCATGCGGGTCAGCGACGAGATCGACAGCCACGGCGGCCGGCTGGTGTTCTTCCACGTCAACTCACGCCACCACAGTCTGGCGATCATGGGCATCGCCGGCATGCGTGGGCTGCATCATCTGATGCTGCAGGTGGGCAGCGTGGACGACGTCGGGATGGCCCACGACCTGTGCGCTGATCAGGGGATACCACTGGCCATGACCCTGGGGCGGCACACCAACGACCGGATGTTCAGCTTCTACCTGCGCTCACCCAGCGGCTTCGAGATCGAGTACGGCTGGGGCGCGGACACCGTGGCCGACGAAGAGCAGTGGGTCGTCACGCACATGCGCAGCACCAGCATGTGGGGGCACCGCCCCGGTGGTGCGCCACCTCCCGGCTGCCTCGAACCGGTGCCAGGAACCCCCGCCTCGTAAGCCCTCCATTACCCCACCCACGTGAGAAAGGAAGAGTCGATGGAGGACGAGAGCGCCCCATCAGCTACGCCGGTCGAGCCATCGGGCGCCCGGTCGCGGGTCGGCCCGACGCCGGTGACCCGGCGCAGCATGTTGGGTGGGCTGGCCGCTGTCGGCGGGATCAGCGTGGTGAACCTCGGCGCCTTCCTCTGGGCAGGTGGCTGGTTCACGCCGGACAATCTCACCACTTCTCGGTTCGTGGACCGTTTCGAGCAGGTGTTCGGCAAGCACGACGGATTCCGCCGCAACCACGCCAAGGGCGTCAGCGCCACCGGGGTCTTCACCAGCAACGGCGCGGGCACATCGCTGTGCAGGGCGGCGGTCTTTGAGCCCGGCGCAACACCTGTCACCGCGCGGTTCTCCATCTCCGGCGGGATGCCGACCGCCGCGGACGCCAACGCCACCGTTCGGGGTCTTGGCGTGCTGTTCCACATGACCAACGGCGAGCAGTGGCGCACCGCGATGGTGAACACCCCGGTATTCACCGACAGCGTGCCGCAAGGCTTCTACGAGCGGCTGCTGGCTACCGCGCCGGTGCCCGCTACCGGGCGGCCGGACCCGGTGAAGCTCGCGGCGTTCCTGTCCAAGTACCCGGAGACCGCGCGGGCCATGGCGCTGATCAACCAGACCCCGCCATCGACCGGGCTGTACAACAGCCCGTTCCACGGTCTGAACGCTTTCCGCTTCACCAACTCCGCGGGCACCACGATGCCGGTGCGCTGGACGGTGATGCCCGAAGACCCGTTCCAGCCCGTGATGGGCACAGCGCACCCGCCCGGCCGGGACTACCTGTTCCGCGCGCTGATCAACAAGGTGGCGCAGGGCCCGGTGCGCTGGCGGTTCCTGGTCACGATCGGCCAGCCCGGCGACCCGACGAACGACGCCACGACGCCCTGGCCGGCCAACCGCCGTCAGGTCGAGGTGGGCACGCTCACCATCGACTCGCTACAGACCGAGGCGCCCGGCAACGCGCGGGACATCAACTTCGACCCGCTCGTGCTGCCGGAGGGCATCGCGGCGTCGGACGACCCCCTGCTCGCCGCGCGCTCAGCCGTGTACGCGCAGTCCTACCAGCGCAGGACCGGCGAGCCTCAACAGCCCAGCGAGGTCAACGTCGCAACAGCGGAAGCCGAGGGTGGACGATGAGCAGCAGTCAGCCAACGCCACCGCCGGCTCCGGCGCGGTACACCGTCGTCGCGCGGTTGTTGCACTGGACGATGGCGGTCATGGTGATCGCCATCCTGTTCATCGGCGTGTTCATGGTGACCTCGGTCGCCGACTTCAACTTTCTGGTCACCGTCCACGAGCCGCTGGGCATCGCGATCCTCATCTTCGTGTTGGTGCGGATCGGCTGGCGGCGCACCCACGTCCCGCCGCCGTTCCCGCCGGGGATGGGCCCGCTGGACCGCCTCGCCGCGATCTACTCCGAGAAGCTGCTCTACGCGCTGCTGCTGTGTCAGCCGCTGATCGGCTGGGCCATGGTGTCCGCGTCCGGGCAGCCCATCATCCTTTTCGGATCGCTGCACCTGCCGGCCATCGCACCGCAGAACGCCACCCTGTTCGCCAACCTGCTCCGCGCCCACATCGTCGCCGCTTACCTGCTCTACCTGACATTCGCCGCCCACCTGGCCGGCGTGCTGCTGCACACCATCGTGATCAGGGACAAGGTGCTGGACAGGATGGCGTTCTGGAGTACACCGAGATCCTCCCGCGCTGCGGTGCAGGCGGAGCGACCGGTCCCGAGCAGTCGTAACAGCGTGGACAGCTAGCGCCGTGCTGGCGCGCCCATAGCCGAACTCGCCGTGACTCGCCATGTGATACGAAACCTGCGCCTCTGACCGAGATTTTTCCGCTGGTTAACCGACTTCAGAGCAGACGATAACCGTGGCCTAGCTAATGTGGGCGGTGTGGTCCTCCGGGGCGAGGGGTTTAGGCCTGGATGAGGAAAGGGCCACGTCGTCGGTTTTGCCCCGTTCATCCGCGCGATGTGGCGTGGGGCCCGACGCTCGGAACCTGGGGCCGGCTCAGGGCGTTGAGATAGCGATGGCGCTGCCAAAAGGCGGCGTCCCTGGCGGGCGAGGCCGCGGAGTCGTTCCGCGTTGACACTCGCGGCCGTTCAATGACGAACACAATCCACTGAGTGGCCGCGGGTATCTGCGGTATCTGAATGCTGCATGCCCATTTGCAGATCCGGGGGAGGGTCGAGCATCTTGCTGGGTTCGTTCTCGCTGCGCGGCCGCGCGGCCATTGCGCCCGCGCTGTTGTGCCTGCTGCTGTCGATTTTGGGCGTGGCCGCCGCGGGGCCGACTGACAAGGGGACCGACTCGGTGACGGCCGCCGGGGCGCTGATCGACGATGACAACGATCACGTCCACGTTGCGGCGCCCGGCCCGGCTCGGCTTCCGCACTGTTCCTGCCGCCCAGCGGAGCAGGCGACACCGGTGGAGGCCGCCTCGCGTCTGGACCATGGCGGGCAGGTGGTCGACCAGAGGGCGTACCCCGCCGTGCCGCGGGGCCCGGTGCATGACCCTCTCGGTGTGCCAGCACTCGCGGCCGCGAGAACTCCCGCCGCGCTTCAGGTGTTCCGGCGCTGATGCCCCCGCCACCGTCCCAGGGACGGTGACCCGGTCCGGCTTCGACTCCTGACACCGAAAGTGAGATTTCCACGTGGCCTTCCACGACCTCGTGGCGCATGCGCGCGCCCACGGCAACACCTTCGACCCCTGGCGGCGGGAACTGGCCGAGCGCCAGGCGCCGCTGGCCATGTTCATCTCCTGCTCCGATTCCCGCCTGGTGCCAGGGTGGCGGCGATGAATCGACAAACCCTGTTCGCGGACTTCGGTGCCTCGCTGGTGGTCTTCTTGGTCGCGTTGCCGCTATGTGTCGGGGTCGCGGTGGCCTCCGGGGCGCCGGCCGAGCTCGGCATCGTCACCGGCATCGTCGGTGGGCTGATCGCGGGTGCGTTGCCCGGTAGTGGGTTGCAGGTCAGCGGCCCAGCGGCCGGGCTGACCGTGCTGGTCGCCGACGCGGTGGCCCGGCACGGGCTGCCTGCCCTGGGCGTGCTGGTGCTCGGCGCCGGGCTGGTGCAGCTGCTGATGGGCCTGCTGCGGCTGGGCACCTGGTTCCAGGCCATCTCCCCCTCGGTGGTGCAGGGCATGCTGGCCGGCATTGGGCTGGTGCTGATCCTCGGTCAGCTCTATCCCCTGATCGGTGCCAGCCAACCGGCGGAAACCGTGAGCAAGATCCTTCAGCTGCCGGGGTTGATCACCGGCATCGGCCACCAGAGCAGCACCGCCTGGTCGGCGGGACTGGGCGGGCTCACCTTGGCGATCCTGGTGCTCTGGCCCCGGCTGCCGCAGTGGGCTCGCTCGGTGCCCGCGGCGCTGGTCGCGGTGGTCGGCGCTTCGGTTCTGACCGCTGTGTTCGCCCTGCCGGTCGCCAGGGTTGAGGTCGGCTCGATCACCGACGCCCTGCACTTCCCCGGCCCGACACAGGTGGGCCTGCTTGCCGACCCGGCGGTGCTCGGATCGATCCTCACCATCGCCGTGGTGGCCTCGGCGGAGAGCTTGTTCAGTGCCGCGGCGGTGGATCGGCTGCACGACGGTGCACCGACCCGCTACAACGCGGAGCTGATCGCCCAGGGCACCGGCAACGTGGTAAGCGGCGTGCTCGGCGCACTGCCGATGACGGCGGTCATCGTGCGCAGCGCGGCCAACGTGCAGGCTGGGGCCCGCACTAAAGCCTCGCGCATACTGCACGGCGTCTGGCTGCTGCTGTTCGCCGTCGCGCTGCCGGAGCTACTCGGGCTGGTGCCGCTGTCTGCGCTGGCCGCGCTGCTGGTGCACGCCGGGTGGAAGCTGCTGGACCCGGGCAAGTTGGTGCGCTCGGCGCGCCATGACCGCGCCGAGGCCGCGATCACCGCGGTCACCGCGGCGACCATCTTCGGCGTGGACATGCTCACCGGCGTGCTCACCGGGCTGGGCCTGGCGATCTGCCTCGCGGCCTGGAGGCTCTCCCACGTCACCGTGGACTGGCGTCGTGAGGACCACTGCGTACAGGTCCGGATGAGAGGCAACGCCACCTTCCTGCGTCTGCCCCAGATGCTGCGCTCACTCGAAGAAGTCCCGCACGCGCGCCTTGTCGAGCTGGACCTGACCGGACTGCGACACGTCGACCAGGCCACTCGCTCAACCCTCGAGGACTGGGTGGGCCAACGTCAGAAGGCCCACGCCCAGGTGCGCACCGCGCTGCCCGAATCCGCCGCCTGATCGGCTCAGGCACAACTGTGGGGATCGGCCGGGTCGGCGGCGTTAAACACCCTGGTGGCTCGGTGCGGATCGGCGATGGTCGAACTGGCCCGGTGACCATGCTGCTGCGCGAGCTGCTCGCCCGCTCGGGCCAGCGGTGATCCGATCCGATCTGGGGACCGCGCTGAGCCTGGCTCAGCTTTCATTGACT
>DATHIT010000208.1:0-6249 GCA_035489915.1 Pseudonocardia sp.
GTGGTCGGGCCGCCGTAGAGCTCCTGGTTGAAGTAGTTGCCCAGCCGGCCGATGGCCTGCGCGGTGACGATGGCCGGGGCCACCGCGTCGGCGAAGAACGGCAGCGGGATGCCCCGGCGGCGGCAGCCGATCCACGCGCCCACCCCGCCCAGCGCAATGGCGCCCCAGATTCCCAGGCCGCCCTGCCAGATCTTCAACGCGTCGACCGCGTGGCCGCCGGGGCCGAAGTAGGTCTCCCAGTCGGTAGCCACGTGGTAGAGCCGGCCGCCCACCAGGCCGAACGGCACGGCAAACACCGCGACGTCGACCACCGCGCCGGGCTCTCCGCCCCGGGCCACCAGCCGCCGCTCGCCCCAGGTCACCGCGACCACGATGCCGGCGATGATGCACAGCGCGTAGGCCCGGATCGGAATCGGCCCCAGGTGCCAGACACCGCGGTCAGGGCTCGGGATATTGGCCAGAAACCCAGAGGTCAGCACGGACAGCACGGGCCCACCGTACTTGGCGCCCGGATCGGTGAATCAGGCCGGCTGGCTGGACGGGTGCCGGACCCCGTCGGCGAGCTCGGTGGCCAGCGCGCGCATCGTCGCTTCGCCGTCGGTGGCGGCGGTGACCAGCGCGGATCCGACGATGACGGCGTCGGCGAAGCCGGCCACCGCCGCGGCCTGCGCGCCGGAGCGCACGCCGAGGCCGACGCCGATCGGCAGCGTGGTGTGCGGGCGGGTGCGGGCGACCAGGTCGGCGGCGGCCGGGCCGAGAGCGTCCCGCGCGCCGGTCACCCCCATCACCGCGGCGGCGTAGAGGAACCCGCTGCTGGCCGCCGAGGTCAGCGCGATCCGCTCCTCGGTCGAGGACGGCGCGACCAGGAAGATCCGGTCCAGCCCGTGCGTGGCCGACGCCGCCAGCCAGTCGGCCGCCTCGTCCGGGATCAGGTCCGGGGTGATCAGCCCCAGCCCGCCGGCGGCGGCCAGGTCCCGGGCAAACCGGTCCACCCCGTAGCGGAACACCGGGTTGTAGTACGTCATCACCACGGCCCGGCCACCCGCCGCGGCCACCCGCTCCACCACGCTGAACACGTCCCGGATCCGGGTACCGCCACGCAGCGCGACGTCGGCGGCGGCCTGGATGGTCGGCCCGTCCAGCACCGGGTCGGAGTAGGGCAACCCCACCTCGACCAGGTCAACCCCGGAGTCGATCAGCGCGGACAGCAGCCGGGCGGAGTCGTCCACCGTGGGGTAGCCGGCGGGCAGGTAACCCACCAGCGCGGCCCGGTGCTCGGCCCGGCAGTCGGCGAACAGGGCGTCCAGGCCGCTCACGAGTCGACCTCGGCGTTCTCCGCCGGCTCATCGGTCAGGTTGAACCACTTGACCGCGGTGTCCATGTCCTTGTCACCCCGGCCGGAGAGGTTGATCAGGATCACCGCGTCCGGCCCCAGTTCCTGGCCCAGCTTCAGCGCGCCGGCCACCGCGTGCGCGGACTCGATCGCCGGGATGATCCCCTCGGTGCGGGCCAGCAGCGCGAACGCATCCATCGCCTCGGCGTCGGTCACCGGCCGGTACTCCGCCCGCCCGATGTCCTTGAGCAGCGCGTGCTCCGGGCCCACTCCCGGGTAGTCCAGCCCCGCGGAGATCGAGTGCGACTCCAACGTCTGGCCCTCGTCGTCCTGCAACAGGTAGGACATCGACCCGTGCAGGGCGCCCGGGCTGCCCACGGTCAGCGTGGCGCCGTGCCGGCCGGTCGAGACCCCGTCGCCGCCTGGCTCGAAGCCGACCAGCCGCACCCCCGGGTCGTCCAGGAAGGCGTGGAAGATGCCGATCGCGTTCGAGCCGCCGCCCACGCAGGCCGCCACCGCGGTCGGCAGCCGGCCGCACCGGGCCAGTACCTGCTCCCGAGCCTCCAGCCCGACCACCCGCTGCAAGTCCCGCACGATCATCGGGAACGGGTGCGGGCCGGCGACCGTGCCGAACACGTAGTGGGTGGAGTCGACGTTGGTCACCCAGTCCCGCAGCGCCTCGTTGATGGCGTCCTTGAGCGTGCGCGACCCGGTCTTCACCGGTATCACCCGGGCGCCCAGCAGCCGCATCCGGGCAACGTTCAGCGCCTGGCGCTCGGTGTCCACCTCGCCCATGTAGATCACGCAGTCCAGGTCGAACAGCGCGGCGGCGGTGGCGGTGGCCACCCCGTGCTGGCCGGCGCCGGTCTCCGCGATCACCCGGGACTTGCCCATCCGTTTGGTCAACAGCGCCTGGCCCAACACATTATTGATCTTGTGAGACCCGGTGTGGTTGAGGTCCTCCCGCTTGAGCAACAAGCGCGCGCCGCCGGCATGCATCCCCAGCTTCGCGGCGTCGGTCAGCGGCGACGGGCGGCCCGCGTAGTCGCGCTGCAGCCGGTCCAGCTCGGCCAGGAACTCCGGGTCCACCCGGGCCTTCTCGTAGAACGCGCTGACCTCGTCCAGCGCGGCGACGAGCGCCTCCGGCACGAACCGCCCGCCGAAGCGGCCGAAGTGGCCACCCTCGTCCGGTTCGTGGCCACTGCGGGTGGCGATCCCGCTGCTCGCGGTCGCGGTGACCACCTCTGAGCGGCTCATCGGGCCGCTCGCGAGCAGGACGGGTGGAACCCGGCGGCCACCAGCTTGGTCACCGCCACGCGCGGATCACCGCTGGTCACCAGGCCCTCGCCGACCAGCACGGCGTCCGCGCCGTAACCGGCGTAGGTGAGCAGGTCGCCCGGGCCGCGCACGCCCGACTCGGCCACCCGCAGCACGTCAGCGGGCAGCCCGGGGGCCAGCCGGCCGAACAGCGAGCGGTCCACCTCGAGGGTGTGCAGGTTGCGGGCGTTGACCCCGATCAGCGAGGCGCTGGCCTCCAGGGCACGGTCGGCCTCCTCCTCGTTGTGCACCTCGACGAGCGCGGTCATGCCCAGCGACTCGACCCGGTCCAGCAAGGAGGCCAGCACGTTCTGCTCCAACGCGGCGACGATCAACAGCACCAGGTCGGCACCGGCGGCGCGGGCCTCGTGCACCTGGTAGGTGCCGACCACGAAGTCCTTGCGCAGCACCGGGACGTCCACGGCGGCGCGGACCGCGATCAGGTCGGCCAGCGAACCGCCGAACCGGCGTTGCTCGGTGAGCACGCTGATCACCCGGGCGCCCCCGGCGGCGTACTGGGTGGCCAGCTCGGCCGGGTCGACGATGGGGGCGAGCTCGCCCCGGGACGGGCTGGCCCGCTTGACCTCGGCGATCACTCCGATGCCCGGCTCGTTCAGCACGGCCATCACGTCCTTCGGCGGCGGCGCGGCCAGCGAGGCCCGCTTCACCTGCTCGAAGGTCACCACGGACTCGCGCTGCGCGACGTCGGCGCGGACGCCCTCCAGGATCGACTCCAGGACGCTCACCGGCAGCTCACCGCGCCGTGCGTCTTGCCGTCGTGGATGGCTCGCGTACTCCGCTCAGTCACGGAGGCGATCCCCCCTCTCGGGACCGACCATGGGTCGGCGGTCGTGGATGTGGGTGGCGGCGCGGGCCTTTAACTTGGCTCGTCGAGAATGCTAACTGCGCGCAGTCAGCGGGGAGCCCCTGGGTCCATCGGAGGTCTCGACAGGGTGGGATCCTCGCCCGCGTCGAGCGCATTCCACCACTGGCTGTCGCGGTCCGGCACCCGCCGACCAGTGCCCGGTGCGGCGTACCGGCTGCCCAGTCTCGGCATCGCGTTCGCCCAGCACACCAGCCCGATCGCGGCCGCGAGCAGCACCAGCCCAGCGGCCACACCGAGCAGTGGCGCGGCGGTCCGCTCGGGCAGCCCGACCACCACCGCGTCGGCCGGCGGGTGGGGCGCCGAGCCCTCGGTTGCGCCGCCGCCGGAGCCGGGTGCCGGTGCAACGGCCGGCTGAACTATTGAAGCCCAGCACAACCACACCGCCCATGCCCCAGCGGCCGCGACCAGCCCGCCGACCAACCGCCGCGGCCAGCCCGAGGTGGCGATCACGGCCGCCGCGGCGGCCACCGCGACCAGGGCGACCGCGGCCAGCTCGGGGCGCACCTCGGCGCCGGTCGACGGCACGGTCAGCGCGCCACGCAGCGGGCTCTGGTAGTTCGTCCGCAGCCACACCAGCCGGGTCGCCAGCCAGAGCCCGAAGGCGGACAGGGCCAGCGCGGCCAGGGTGACCGCGAGTCGGCGGCCGGGGCTCACGGACGGTCCGAACCGCCGGGCGCCGGCGTTGCCGTTGAGCCCGCACCCGGCTCGGCAAGCGTCGCCGCGGTGTTTATGCGCGGCTGGGCAAGCGTCGCCGCGGTGGCAATGCGCGGCTGGGCAAGCGTCGCCGCGGTGGCGATCGCGGAGAGCACCGCGCGCGCCTTGTTCAGGCTTTCGGTGTCCTCGGCGACCGGGTCGGAGTCGGCCACGATGCCCCCGCCGGCCTGCACGTAGGCGGTGCCGTCGCGGACCAGCGCGGTGCGGATGGCGATCGCGGTATCGGCGTTACCGGCGAAGTCCAGGTAGCCCACGATGCCGCCGTACAGGCCGCGCCGGGTCGGCTCCAGCTTCTCGATGATCTCCATCGCCCTCGGTTTCGGCGCCCCGGACAGCGTGCCGGCCGGGAAGCACGCGACGACCGCGTCGAACGCGTTGCGCCCCTCGGCCAGCCGCCCGGTTACCGTGGACACCAGGTGCATCACGTGGCTGTAGCGCTCCACCTGGAAGAAGTTGTGCACCTTGACCGTGCCCGGTTCGCACACCCGCCCCAGGTCGTTGCGCCCCAGGTCGACCAGCATCACGTGCTCGGCCCGCTCCTTCTCGTCCGAGCGCAGGTCCTTCTCCAGCAGCAGGTCCTCCTCCTCGGTGGCCCCCCGCCACCGGGTGCCCGCGATCGGGTGCGTGGTAGCCAGCCCGTCCCGCACGGTCACCAGCGCCTCCGGGCTGGACCCGACGATGTCGAACCGCTGCCCCGCCGCGTCGGCCAACCGCAGCAGGTACATGTACGGGCTCGGGTTGGTCGCCCGGAGCACCCGGTACACCTCGAGGGAGTCCACGGTGATCTCCGCCTCGAACCGCTGCGAGACCACCACCTGGAACGCCTCGCCGGCCAGGATCTCCTCCTTGGCCGCCTCCACCGCCGCGCAGTGCTCCGCCACGCTGCGCCGCCGGGTGAACCTGGGCTGGACCGGCCGGTACACCGACACCGTGGACGGGGCGGCGGCGCCGAGTTCCTCGGTCATCCGGTCCAGCCGGGCCACCGCGTCGTCGTAGGCCGCGTCCACCCGGTCCGGGGTGTCGTCCCAGTTCACCGCGTTCGCGATGAGCGTCACGGTGCCTTCGTGGTGATCCAACGCGGCCAGGTCGGTGGCCAGCAGCATGACCAGCTCGGGCAGCCGCAGGTCGTCCTCGGCCAACTCCGGCAGCCGCTCCAACCGGCGCACCACGTCGTAGCCGAGGTAGCCGACCATGCCCCCGGTCAGCGGCGGCAGCCCGGCGAAGGGCTCGGTGCGCAGCTCCTCCACCGCCTGGCGCAGCGCCTCCAGCGGATCACCGCCGGTACGCAGCCCCACCGGCGGCGTGCCCAACCACGTCGCCTGGCCATCCACCTCGGTCAGCGTGGCCGCGCAGTGCGCCCCCACGAACGACCACCGCGACCAGGACCGGCCGTTCTCCGCCGACTCCAACAGGAACGTCCCGGCCCGATCGCCGGCCAACTTGCGGTACAGCCCGATCGGGGTCTCGTCGTCGGCGAGCAGCCGCCGGGCCACCGGAATCACCCGGTGACCCTCGGCCAACTCGCGGAACACCTCCCGAGAAGGCGACACCGCGCCCAGCTCGCCGGTACCGGTGTACACCGAACTTGCCGTCATGCCATCCCCTCGACCGCCCCCGTGATGCCAGTCATGCGTGCCATTGTGCCGCCCCGGTTACCAGCGAGCGCGCGCAGTGGATGTCAGGATGACCAGGTGAGCCCACCGCCCCCAGAGCAGTCCGCCGTGGAACTCGCCGCGGCGGGCGAGCGGCGGCGCGGGCGCCGCCCGGCCGGCCAGGACACCAAGGACGCCTTGCTGGCGGCGGCCCGCGCGGAGTTCTCCGCCCACGGCTACCAGGGCGCCAAGGTGCGCTCCATCGCCGCCGCCGCGGGGGTGGATGCGGCGATGGTGAACCATTGGTTCGGCGGCAAGGAGGGCCTGTTCGCGGCGGCCATCGACCTGCCGATCAGCCCTGACGTGCTGCTGGGCCGGCTGCTGGACGGCGCCCGTGAGGACCTCGG
>DATHIT010000209.1:0-15872 GCA_035489915.1 Pseudonocardia sp.
CCATCGCGGCCACCACCCGTCTCCATGGCGCGATAGCCGGAGTGCCCGACTACCCGCTAGCAGTAACACGCGAAGACAGGTCACTGAGCAGGCCAAGCTCAGCAGGGCTTGGTCGATGTGACCCATCAATCGAAGTCCAAAGGACTTCTCCTTTCCCTCTGACCGCGCCACCATGGCGGGCGCCGGTCGCGGCCGGGTATTGGTGGTGACCCGACGGCTGTGCCACGGTGTGGCGGGACCGAACCAACCGGGGAAGTCCGTCTCGATGGAGCGGTCCCGGATGAGGAACCGGAGCTTCCTGCCGGCGTCGTCGAGATCTACGGTGAGGTTGCGGGCCAGCTGGGTGAGCCAGGCACCGGTCGGGTGGGCAATGACGCCGAGGATGTGCACGCGGCGGCTGGCGTGCTCGATCACGAAGAACGCATACAGCCGGTGCAAGTTGATGGTGTCGAGGTGAAACAGGTCGCAGGCCACAATCGCGTGCGCCTGCGTCCGCAAGAATTCAGCCCACGAAGGTCCGGCTCGGCGGGGCGAGGGATCAATGCCGGCCCTGTGCAGGATCTTCCACACCGGGGAGGCGCCGATCTGGTAGCCGAGGCCGGCGAGCTACTCGCCATGGATCCGTCGGTAACCCAGGTTGGGTTCTCGGTGGCCAGACGGACGGCAAGAGCATGTAGGCCGCAACCTGGCCATGGAGTTGAGCGACCGGATCGGCTCGTTCCGTTCCTCATCCGGGATCGGGACGCCAAGTTCACGCGAGCGTTCGATGACGTATTCCGCGGCGAGGGCATCACAATTGTGAAGACGCCGCCGCGCACCCCACGAGCGAACTGCTATGCGGAGCGGTTCGTATGTACCGTCCGAGCCGAATGCACCGACCAGCTTCTCATCTGTAACGAGCGTCATGCGGTTGCAGTCTTATCAGAATACGTCGAGCACTATAACACCCATCGACCACACCAAGGCCGAGGTCAACGTGCGCCGAATGACAAGGATCAGGGGTTCACCATGGTTGGCGTTTGCGGGTGCGGTCGATGGTGAGTTCTCGCAGGAGTTGTTCACCGGCGTGTCAGCTATCTGTTGTCACTCCACACCCGCTGTGCGGTGTGCGGCGCGCAGGCTGGATATGCGAGGTGGGAACTGACGGGGAGACCGCCCTGGGTGACCGGAGCCCCTGTGCTCGGCCGTCCCGGTGGGCGGCGCAGACCTGGTAGCGGCAGTGCAGATTGTGCAGGGTCTGCGCGGGGGCCGGTGGGTCTGCGCAACCCCTGGTTGTGGTGCGATGCTGGCCTGACGGGCAGTCCTACAGGTGGAGGTCCCCGCTTGCGGCGACAGGACGGGGCTGTTCGGCCCGTTTGAGGTATGCGCCGGGGGGTAGCCGCGCGAGCCAGAAGCACGCTTCCCCACCACACCCGAGGACACATCGATGTTCCTGCACAACAAGCGAATGATGTACACCGTGCGCGTCGATCAGCCCAACCCCGCGTTCGCCAAGATGTTACTCGAGCAATTCGGCGGCCCGAATGGTGAACTGGCCGCCGCGATGCGTTACTTCACCCAGGGCTGGAACGAGCCCGATGACGAGCGGCGCAGTATGTTGCTCGACATTGCGACCGAGGAGCTCTCGCATCTGGAGATGGTCGCCCAGACGTTGCACATGCTGCTCAAGGGCTCTCCCTCGGAAATGGTCGACCAGGTCGAGGGCAACTACCTCGGCGATTTACTGAACGGCAAAATGCCGGACTACGTCAACCTGTCCCTGAACAGCGGAACCAACATCCTCGGCGGCGGCGGCCCCCGCCTGACCGACTCGATGGGCACGCCGTGGACGGCCGCGTACGTGGACACCTTGGGGCAGCCCGCCGCTGATCTACGCTCGGATATCGCGGCCGAGGCGCGCGCAAAAATCACCTACGAGCGGCTCATCAAGTGTACGGACGATGCCGGCGCGAAGGACACGCTGAACTTTCTTATGACCCGCGAGGTGGCCCACCAAAAGATGTTCGAAGCCGCGCTGGCGGCTATCGAGGAGAACTTCCCGCCGGGGACTTTGCCCGGTGACGAGAAGCTCGGGCATTCATATATCGCCGACTCCGGCGATTTCGGGGACACCGGTAAGAATGGCGGTCCGGATACCAGCGGATTCGAGCTGGCTCAGCAGAACAGCGAGTGGGGATTCGAGCTGGATACGGAGCCGGTGCGTCATGCCGCGAAACAACAGGTGCGGTAGCCGTCAGTAGGCATTGAGGCGGGGTTGCTCTCGAGGGTTCGAGGGCAACCCCGCGCTCACTCCTCCTCGAGCCGGGCGCGCTGCGCGAGCGCGTAGAGCAGCATGAAGGACGGCACCACGAGCACGGCGGCGGCGCCGAAGATCACGGTCAGCGCGACGAGGGTCTGCCGGGGGGCGGCGGCCGCGCTGACCGTCGCGTGGGTGCCGAGCAGGTACGGGTACTGTGCCACGCCCCAGCCGAGCACCAGGGACGCGGCGGCCAGCGCGGCCAGGGCACGGACCAGCCGAGGGGACATTCGGTGCAGCAGCACCAGCGCGGCGGCCCCGGCCAGCACCGAGAGCATCACCACCGGCAGCGCGGGGCCGACCAGGCGGGCAAACAGCCGGGGCGCGTCCGCGTAGGCGATGAACAGCCCGGCCAGGGCGAGTCCGCCGGCGACAACAGCTGTGGCCCAGGCCCGGAGTTGGAAGTACCGGACCAGTTCGCTGTCACCGTCGCTGTGCGCGTCCGCGCTGAGGAACACCGCGGCCAGGTAGGCGCAGATGACGACGGCGAGCGCACCGGTGAACAGCGAGCTGGGGTTCACCCAGCTGCCCAGCGGGTCGCCGTAGCCAGCGTCCGGGACGCGGCCGGAGGCGACGGCGCCGGCCACTGTGCCGAGGAAGAACGGGGTGATCACCGAGGAGGTGGCGAACACGGCGCCCCACAGCCGCTGGTTCCGCGTGCGGTGCACCGCCTTGCGGAACGCGAACCCGCTGCCGCGCAGCACGATGCCCAGCGCGGCCAGGCCCAGTGGCAGGTAGAGCGTGGTGGTGACGGCGGCGAACACGGCTGGGAAGCCGGTCCAGGTCACCACCAGGCAGAAGATGAGCCAGGTGTGATTCCCTTCCCACACTGGGCCGAGCGACCGGTCGATCCGCGCCCTCGGACGCCGGCCGCGCTCGGCCCCGCCCGCGGTGAGATCCCAGAAACCGGCGCCGAAGTCGGCCCCGCCGAACACGGCGTAGGCGATCACCCCGATCAGCAGCGTGGCGGCAACGACGTCCGTCATAGCTTTTCCCCGCCGAGCTGGGCCTCCTCGGGCCCGGATGGTCCGTACGGCACGTCTCGCTCGTCCTCCGCCCCGGCCGCCCAGCGCCGGTGCATGCCGCGCAGTACCAGGATCGCCGCGGTGCCGATGACGGTATAGATCACCAGCGCGCCGGCGAAGAAGTACCAGACGTTGCCCGACCTGGTCACCGCATCCCTGGTGAGCAACAGCCCGACCACGGTCCAGGGTTGCCGGCCCACTTCTGTCACGATCCAGCCGCACTCCATGGAGATGATCGACACCACCCCGGCGATCGCTGAGCAGCGCAGGAACCACCGACTCCGGGGCAGGTCGCGCCGGCGCCACCAGGCCCAGGCGAACCAGGCGGCCAAGCCCAGCAGGGCGAACCCGGTGCCGACCATGACGTTGAACGCCAGGTGCACGGTGTTGACCAGGCGCGGCGCCGGCCGGTACTCAGCGGGGATCGCGTCCAGCCCGGCGATCTTGGTATCCGGGCGGTAACCGGCCAGGATGGAGGCGGCGTAGGGGATCTCGATGCCGTAGCGCACCTCGCCGTCGATCAGCACGCCGCCGATGACCTCCGGGACGTGCGTGGAGGTGCGTGGCAGCGCCTCGATGGTGGCGAACTTGGCCGGTTCGTGCAGGAACACCTCCCTGGCCGCGATGTCGCCCACGATGATCTGCACCGGCATGATCACCGCCGCGGTGGTGAAGCTGATCAAAAAGCCCAGCCGGTGGTAGTAGTCCCGGCGGCCCTTGAGCATGCCGGCGGCGTACACCCCGGCCACCACGAAGCCGGCGACGATGTAGGCGGCCAGGAACATGTGCACCGCCTCGTACCAGAACGCCCTGGTGAACAGGACTCCCCAGGTGTCCACCGCGACCACCTGCCCGTCGTGCATGGTGATGCCGCCGGGCTGGTTCATCCACGCATTGGCCGACACCACCGACGCGGTGCCGCCGAGACCGGACAGGGAGACCGGGACCCCGGACCAGAAGTGCGGCCACGGGCGCATCCGCTGCCACCCGTACAGGTAGATCGCCACGAAGATCGCTTCGAGGAAGAAGAAGATCCCCTCGATGGCGAACGGGATGCCGTACGCCGCGCCGAATCGCCCCATCAGGCCGGGCCACAGCAGGCCGAGCTCGAAGGACAGCACGGTGCCCGATACCGCCCCGACCGCGAACAGCACGGCGGCGACCTTCGACCAGCGCCGGGCGAGCAGCAGCGCGGTCGAGTCGCCGCGCCGGATGCCACGGTAGTTGGCGACCAGCATCAGGAAGGTGAAGGCCACGCCGAAGGGCACCAGGATGATATGGAACGCGAGGGTGAACGCCATCTGTTGGCGCGCGGGCAGCAGCTGCGGAGGGTCGACCGCCGCGATGATCCCAGCGGCAAGATCCAGTGGCGCCATGCCCCACTGTGCCCGGTTCTGACTGGTTTAAGCCTCCAGTTCCCCGGGGAAACCGGTCCGGAGCTCGGCCACCTGGCCAACGGGGGCGAACGCCCGCCGAGCCGCCGCCAGGCGGACTACCTCGATCCGGCGTCGCTGATCGCGGGCCCGATCGGCCAGGCGAGGCAGGTCCAACGAGGCCAAGCTCGGGTAGGCACCGGCGACCTCCAGCAGCGCCACCCACAGACACAACTTCCCTTCCACCCCGAGCGACAGGGATTCCGCCTCGAGCAATCGCGTCAGGTCGTTGTCCCCCGACTCGCCGTCTCCCGAAGCGGTGTCGACGGCCACGCCGACCCGGTGCGCCTTCTCAGCCACCCATCCGGCCGCCTGCTTGATCGGGTTGGTCGAACCGCCGATCGCGCCCACCACGGACCGGAGTGTCTCCATGTCCTCGGCTATCTCGTCGGCGAGTCCGTCCAGCGATGCCCCGTCGGGCTGGTCCCGGACGGCCTGCTCCAGCCGCCGGGCCAGCTCAACCCCGGCGTTCGCCCCACCAAGGTGATCGTTCAGATAAGTTGCCAGCCGCTCATTCATGGTGCGGTTCCTCCTCGCCGTGCGCCCGATGCCCCGCCGCGTGTTCGCCGCGGGAGTTGTTCCGGTTGCTTGCCCGGCCGCGGCTCTGCCGGTAGCGGTCGCCCCAGGTCGCGCTGCGCACCGTGTCGCTGGACTCCAGCCCCGATCCGAGGGCGCCGCCGATCGTCGCCAGCGAGGACACCAACCAGGCGAGTCGTAGGTAGTCGGTAAAACCCGCCGGGCGGCCGATGACCTGGGACAACACCTCGGGAACCACTACGAACCACCCGGTGAGGAGGTTTCCGACGAACAGCACCAGATAGGACACCAGCACGCCGATCGCCAGGGTCAGCACGGTCGCGGCGTTGTACAGGCGGATCTGCCGGCGCTCCAACCGGTCGGCGGACCGGGCGTGCTGCCACAGACCGTGGTTCATGATCAGCCAGCAAACGATCGTGACCAGGGACACCACGGTGGATATCCACAGCCGCAGCGTGCTCATCGCCGCGCTGACCTGCCACACCGGATTGGACACCAGGCCGAACGCGGCCGTGGCCACGGCGGCGGCCAGCGCGCTGCGCAGCCCGAGCACCAGGCGCCACGGGCGGTTCACCCGGACCATGCCGGCCAACATCCTCAGCGGGCCCGCCGACCTGGTCAGCCGCACGTCCACAACATCGTCATCGTCGGGTTCCAGCTGGTGCAGGTCCTCTGTCTGCTCCGCCAGCCTGACCAGCGGTCTGTTGCCGCGGGAGAGTCGCTCCCGGGCGGCCCACTCGATCAACATTCCGGCGACCAGCTCACGTGCCTCGTCGGCCAGCCTGAGCACGTTCAGCGCGGGAACGACCAACACGGCGGCTGCCTCGCTCCGGCTCAGCTCGGCGACTAGCGGCCGCGCGCCCTTGTGCACCGGCATGTCGGTCAGGCAGAGCACGAAATCCCAGCCCTCGCGTTTGGCCCGCTCGGCGGCCAGGTCGATCACCCGCTCGCCTCGGGCATCACCGAGACGCCGCACCGTCTCGGGGACCACGACGAACCGGTATCGCGTCCCCTCGACGGGGCTGTCGGCCAGCGCGTCGGGCAGCTCCTCGGCAAGGTATTGGGCGAGTTCGGTGGGGAGCCCGGGGTCGGCCAGCAGGCCGATCACCAGGGTCCGATCGCGGCGCCCGGTGCTGCCCCCCCGGCCCTCGGCTACCTCACCGTCCGCTACGTCGCCACCGGATGTCTCGTCGTCCGACGGCTCCTCGGCGAGCTCGCCGTCCAGCGACGGCGCGGTAGCTGACGGCGCGGCGCCCTCGGCGGCCAGCGTGTCACTCGGCTCCTTGACCGCCATCCTCACCCCCTGTCGGATCTG
Source organism: Pseudonocardia sp. (assembly GCA_035489915.1). GTDB lineage: Bacteria > Actinomycetota > Actinomycetes > Mycobacteriales > Pseudonocardiaceae > Pseudonocardia. The sequence goes on from DATHIT010000209.1 coordinate 6,607, forward strand.
GGTCTATCCATTGGCCGCGGCCGGGCCGCGGGAAACCAGACGCGGCCGGATCGGGCCCGCGAGGTCGACGCGGGTGCCGCGGTTTCGCCACCGGAGGACCAAGGGCCCGCTGTCCGGTCGATTCGACGCGCCGGCCGCCGCCGAGTCGGTCCAGGTACCCATGCGTCCCAGGTGGGCGCATCTGCCCCTCGCCGTTGGTCCCACCAGGGCCAGGACGTGTGGGCCTTTCGCGGGGACGCTTGCCGAGCGGGACTCGCTCAGGTGGGGCACTCCGCACAGGCAGGCGCCGCGTGCCGGGCTCCGCGCGGTCGGGTGGCCCGTCCGCTCTCGCATCCAGAAATTCGAGGAGGCCGCAGATGAGAATCGGCATGCTAATCCCGGGCATCACCGCGCCGGCTTCGCCGGGAACGTACCGGGACGCATGGGAGGTCCAGACGCGCCAGTTGGGGATGGCGCTGGGCAGCCTGGGCCACCGGGTGGACATCTTTACCCGCCGGTGCACCGGGGAGAACCTCGGAACAGTTCAACTCGGCCCGATGCTCACGGTGTCGCACCTGCCAGCCGGCCCGCCGACGGCGCTGGACGCCGTCCAGGTTCGCCAGCATCTCGGCGAGTTCGCCGCGATGCTGGCGGAGACCTGGCGGCGCGACCCGCCGGACGTGGTGCACGCGCACTCCTGGCTGTACGGGCTGACCGCATTACTGGCCGGCCGTGAACATCTCGGCCTCCCGATTGTGCAGACCTTCCACCGGCTTCCCCACCGGTCGGCACGGACAAACATGCATTCGGGGAACGGTCCGCGGGTGCGGTTTGAGTGCACCATCGGCGGCCGGGTCGACGCGGTCATCGCGAACAACGCCACCGAACTGTCCGATCTGGTCCGCCTCGGTTTGTCCCGCGGGCGCATCTCGGTCATTCCCTACGGGGTGGACGCCCGAGGGATGAATCCGGACGGCCCGGCCCAGGAGCATGCAATGCCGTACCGGATCGTGGTGCTCGACGAGCTCTCCGCCCAGCACGGGGTGGACGATGTGGTGGCAGCGCTGCCTGGCGTGCCGGATACCGAGCTGGTCGTGGCGGGCGGGCCGCCGCCCGCTGACCTCGGCCGTGACCAGGACGCACTTCGGATCCGCGCGCTCGCTGACCGGCTCGGCGTCGCCAACCGGGTGAGCCTGCTCGGTGGGATTCCACCTGAGCAGGTGCCGCCCCTGCTGCGCGGCGCGGATCTGGCGGTGAGCGTGCCGTGGTCGCACACCACCGGCAAGGTCGCCCTGGACGCCATGGCCTGCGGCGTGCCCGTGGTCTGCACCGGCGTGGGCGGGTTGGCGGACGCGGTGGTAGACGGCGTGACCGGGGTGCATGTCCGGGCCGGACGCCCAGGTCAGCTGGCCAAGGAGGTACGTCCCCTGCTGCAGGCGCCGGTCCGTCGCCGGGCCCTTGCGCTGGCCGGCCGGGATCGGATCCTGGCCCGCTACAACTGGGAGCGGGTCGCCACGGAGACGGTGCGGCTCTACTCCCGGCTCCCCCGACAGATGGCCAACGGACGATCGTTCAAGGAGGAATCGTGAAGTACGAAGAGTTCATCACCAATGTGGCCGAGCGCGTCGGCATGGCCCCCGAGAAGACCGAGAAGGTGGTCGCCGCGGTGTTTCGGACGCTGGGCGAACGGCTCAGCGGCGGCGAGGCGGAGGATCTGCGCGCGCAGTTACCGAAGCAGCTGCAGGCTCACCTGGTTTCGCCTGAGGAGAACGCGCAAGGCTTCGGCATCGAGGAGTTCGCTCGCCGCGTCGCCCAGCGCGCTGGGGTGGATGAAGCTGAGGCGGGGGCGGGGGCCATTGCGGTACTCGACACCCTGCGTGATGCGGTCTCGCCAGGAGAGTTCGACGACGTGCTCGCCCAGCTCGGTCGGGAATTTGCCGCGCTCGCGGACGCCAGGGGCTGAGACTTGGCCTGCTGTCTCCGGGTGACCGCCGTCGGAGGTGGAATTCGAGGTCGGTCCACTGGTCCCGGGCGATTCCCGACGATGGGCCTGTCGACCCGTGCCTACCGACACAGGCGGGGTAACGAGAACACACGATCTAGCACCGAGAGGCCGATGCTGCTTTCGTTGTGGTGGGGGAGTCTGGCTTGACCACAGGCCAAGGAGCCGCTGCTCGCTCGCTCCGTGGCTCACGCAGCCGGAGGCAAATAGTGGCCCCTGAGACTGAGGCACGCTGGCGGAGCCGGGCAACAGACAGCACCGTGCTGAATGAAGACTTCACCAATCAGTGGTGGAGGAGCGCCGTCGTTTACCAGATCTATCCGCGCAGCTTCGCCGATTCGAACGCCGATGGAGTTGGTGATCTTGGGGGAATCGCCGCCCGGCTGGACTACCTGGCGGTGCTCGGCGTAGACGTGCTGTGGCTCTCGCCGGTCTATCCGTCGCCCCAGGCCGACTATGGCTACGACATCAGCGACTATCGGGCGATCGACCCGCTATTCGGCAGCCTAGATGAGTTTGACAGGCTGCTGCATTCGGCACATGAACGAAGCATACGCGTGATTATGGACATCGTGGTGAACCACACTTCTGACGAACATCCTTGGTTCCTCGAGTCCCAGTCGGAGAAGGCCAGCCCGCGACGAGATTGGTACTGGTGGCGGCCCCCGCGATATGGCATGGAACCTGGTGCGCCTGGTGCGGAACCGACGAACTGGGCATCGATATTTTCTGGTTCGGCGTGGGAGTTCGACCACGGCTCAGGAGAGTATTACCTGCACCTGTTCTCGCGGAAGCAGCCCGATCTCAATTGGGAGAACCCGGCCGTCCGCCACGCCGTATACATGATGATGCGCTGGTGGCTGGACCGGGGCGTTGACGGATTCCGAATGGATGTCATTAACCTGATCTCTAAAGATCCCGGTCTTCCTGACGGGCATCATCTGCCTCATCAGCCGTACGCTGACGGCTCTGAGTACTACGTGTGTGGCCCGCGTATACATAGCTTCCTGCAAGAGATGCGCCACCATGTTTTCGCTGGTAGGCCGGGGAACTGTCTTATCGTCGGTGAGATGCCCGGTGTGACGGTGGACGAGGCTAGATTGTTCACCGATCCGGCCCGTGCCGAGGTCGACATGGTTTTTCAGTTCGAGCACGTCCAGCTCGACCAGGGCGTGAGCAAGTGGGACTATGTCGGCTTTGACCTACGAGATCTGAAGGCGTCACTCGGCCGTTGGCAGGCCGGGTTGGCCGAGGTTGGGTGGAACAGCCTGTACTGGAGCAACCATGATCAGCCGAGGATTGTGTCACGTTACGGGAACGACAAGGAGTACCGGGTGGCGTCGGCCAAGATGCTGGCTACCGTGCTCCATTTGCATCGCGGCACGCCGTACATCTTCCAGGGTGAAGAACTGGGCATGACCAACGCTCTCTTCGAGACGGTAAATGAATTCCGCGACATCGAATCGCTTAATCAGTATGCGGCGATCACTGGCTCCGGGGTAGCGACGCCTGGTGAGGCGCTCGCCGCGCTGCGGTTGATGAGCCGAGATAACGCTCGCACGCCGATGCAGTGGAACGCCGGTCCCTGGGCGGGTTTCAGCACTTCTCCGCCCTGGATCCAGGTCAATCCCAATTACTCAGAGATCAATGCCGCCGCGGCCATGGCCGACCCGGATTCGGTTTTTCATCATTATCGCAAACTCATTGAACTCCGGCACACCGAACCCGTGGTCGTGCATGGCAGTTTCCACATGCTGCTTCCGCACGACGAGCAGGTCTACGCCTTCATCAGGCGGCTGGGTGACGTCGAGCTCCTCGTCCTGGGAAACTTCTCCTCGGCACATGCCGGTGTGGACTTGGCGGACGCCGCCGAGTGGGCGCGTGCGGAACTGCTGCTCGGGACGCCGCCGGAGCTGGAGTCGAGCGGGAGGCGGCTTGTGCTGCGACCGTGGGAAGGACGGGTTTACCGGCGCGGGATACCGGGACGCGGCGCAGTGGAGTACCTCGACCCGATATGAGGGCTCGCGCGCCTTGCTGGGCTTGTCGCGGCGCTCCGGGCGGGTCGGCGTAGGACGCGGAGTCCGGTACTACGGGTCGCGCCGCAGCCGGATCCAGCGGTAGCCATAGCCGGCGAGATCGAGGGCACGGAGGTCAATCTTCTCGTCGTAGGGACCATCGGCGGCGACGCTGAGCGGCCGGCCGGGTTGGTCGGTCTGTTCACCGATGTCGACCTGACAAGGCACGTCCGCGAGGTTGTGGAGAAACAGCAAGGCGCCCGTTTCCCCGGTCGCGCGGTGCACGAGCACGTGGGGCGGTCCCACGTCGAGCATGAGGTGCTGTCCGGAACCGATCTCCTCGCATTCGCGCAGGGTGTGCAGGATCCGCTCGAACCAGACCAGGAGGCTGTGCGGGTCACGACGCTGGTCGGTCACGTTCACCAGCTTGTATCCGTAAGGGCCGTCACTGACCACCGGGACCGGAAGGTCTTGAGGATCCGCGCGAGAAAACCCGGAGTTGATGGTGTCGTCCCATTGCATCGGGGTCCGGATCGCCTCTCGCTCGGGCAGATCCAGGTTCTCTCCCATGCCGATCTCGTCGCCGTACCGAATGACCGGTGTGCCTGGCATGGTGAACTGCAGGCTGTAGGCCATCTCTAGGCGGCGGCGGTCGCCACTGAGCATCGGCGCGAGCCTTCGTCGGATCCCCCGGTTGTAGAGCTGCATGTTCGGGTCGGGTCCGAAGGCCGCGAACACCTCGTGACGTTCTTGCGGGGTCAGCCGGCCCAGGTCGACCTCGTCGTGGTTGCGCAGGAAGGTCGCCCACTGCGCGTGCCTGGGCAGCTCGGGGAGCCCGCGCACGGTGGCGATGAGTGGACCGGCGTCCTGACGGGCAAGCGCAAGCATGATCGCCTGATTGAGTCGGAAGGCGAAGATCATGTGGAAGCGGCTGGCCGAGCCGTCCGCGTGGCCGAAGTACTCCAGTACCTCCTCGTTGGACACGTTGGCCTCGGCCAGCAGGGCGACATCCCCGCGGTGCCATGATGCGCTCTCACGCAGCTCTCGAAAGAGGGTGTAGTCCGGTTCTTCTCCAGAGGAGCCCGGGCGCTTCGACTCGATCAAGAACGGCGCCGCGTCGACGCGGAAGCCCGCGGCGCCGACCCGCAACCAGGTCTCCGCGATCTTGCGGATCTCCGCACGAACCAGCGGGTTCTCGGTGTTGAGATCGGGCTCGAAGGAGTAGAAGCGGTGGCGATACCACGCTCCGGCCGCATCGTCGTAGGTCCAGGTCTCGTTCTCGACTCCCGGAAAGACTTGCCCTTCGAAGCGGTCGGGGGGTTCGGTGTCCGACCACACGTACCAGTCTCGAAACGGCGAGTCGCGATCTCTCCGGGCAGAGGTGAACCATGGATGCTGGTCGCTGGTGTGGTTGGCTACGAAGTCCAACATCACCCGAATGCCGCGTTCACCAGCGCCATTCAGGAAAGCACAGAAATCGCCTAAGCTGCCGAACCGCGGGTGAACGCCGTAATGGTCGGTGATGTCGTACCCGCCGTCCCGTCGCGGCGAAGGGTGGATCGGGTTGAGCCAGATCGTTGTCACGCCGAGCCGCGAGAGGTAATCGAGTCGGCTCGTCATCCCAGCAAAATCGCCCACGCCATCCATGTTGGCGTCCTGGAACAGTCCGACATCGACCGAGTAGATCGCTCCGTTTCGGTACCAGCGCTCGACCATGCCTCTCCAATCACTGACATCCCGCGCCCGCGCTGCCCACCGTGCTCCCAACGGTGGCAAACAACCGTTGCCGACTCTGTCCCGCTCCGACCTGACGGACCTCGGCCTGGCGACACCAAATCTATGGCGCCCTTTCCGCCACTTTCCGGGTGTACCGGTTACCATGTTCGCTCTGATAGGCCCGGCGAGTCCAACCAGGGATCCAATGTTTCGACCTGGTCGCACGATTCGTGACCGGCTCACCTCCAGTTCAATTTGGCAGGAGGGCGGACACCGAGTGCGGGGAGGCTCAACCGGCTCGCTTATCCCGGGGCCGGCCGCACCGCTGCGCACGTGTTCACGTCGGATTCACCAAGAACGTCGGCCTACATAGTAAGGCAGACACATGCTCGGCATCGTCGTCAGCCCCGGGGCTCCCGGCCGGGAGCGATTGGGCCAGCTGGAGGAGCCGAGCCGGCGCGAGGACCAACTGCTGGTCAAGACGTTAGCGCTCGGGGTGTGCGGAACAGACCGTGAAATCCTTCAGGGCCGTTATGGCTGGCCTCCGCCGGGGCGCGACTGGCTGGTGCTCGGTCACGAGTCGCTCGGGCGGGTCGCGGTAGCACCCGAGGGCGCTGATTTCGCGGTGGGTGACCTCGTCGCTGGGATCGTGCGGCGAGCGGATCCCGATCCCTGTGTCTGCTGCATTCGGGGCGAGTTCGACATGTGCCGAAACAACGGCTACCGCGAGCGGGGCATCAAGGAACTCGACGGCTATGGCGCCGAGTGGGTGACGCTCGAGCCGGAATTCGCCGTCAAGGTGGACCCGTCACTGGGTTCGCTCGGCGTCCTGACCGAGCCGACCAGCGTCGTCGCCAAGGCTTGGGAGCGGATCGATCGCATCAAACATCGGGCATGCCCGCCGCTGGCGAGAGCGCTGATCACCGGCGCGGGACCGATCGGTCTGCTGGCAGCGCTGCTGGGCGTCCAGCGAGGGCTCGAAGTCCACATCCTGGACCGCGTGCGGGAGGGACCCAAGCCGGAGCTGGCCCAGTTGCTGGGCGCCTCTTACCACAGTGGAACGGTCGCGGATGCGTGCCAGGCGGCGGATCCCGACGTCGTGCTCGAGTGCACTGGAGTGCCTGAGCTCGTGGTCGACGCCGTGCGGGTCACGCCACCGGCGACGGTCGCGTGCTTGCTCGGGGTCTCCTCTCGCGGGCGAGCCCTCAACGCCGACGTGGGAACGCTCAACAACGACTTCGTTCTGGGAAACGATGTCGTGTTCGGATCTGTCAACGCGAACCGTCGCCATTTCGCCGCCGCCGCCGACGCGCTGGCCGCCGCTGAACCCGAGTGGCTCGCTCGCCTGATCACTCGCCGTGTTTCGCTCGCCGAATGGAGGCAGGCCCTCGGCAAGCGTGATAGCGAGATCAAGACGGTCATCGACTTCACTCTCGACGAGCAATAGAAATGAGCAGGGAGTTGCAAATGAGACTAGGAATTGTCGGCCTCGGTCGGATGGGCGCCAACCTTGCGCGCGCCGCGATCGAGCACGGCCACACCCTGGTGGGTTACGACTCGGAGGCGAGCGCCACGAAAGAGCTCGCCGCCGACGGGATGGAGCCGGCAGCATCGCTTGAGGATCTGATCGCCAAGCTGAAATCGCCGAGAATCGTGCTCATCTATGTTCCCCATGGTGATCCGACCGAGCGCGTGTGCGAGCAGCTGCGGGCACTTTCCGCGCCCGGCGACGTCGTGGTGGACGGCGGGAACTCACACTGGGAGGACTCGCGCCGCCGTCACTGCGAGTTCGCCCGGGCCGGCATCCGATTCGTCGACCTCGGCACGAGCGGCGGACTGTGGGGCGCGCGACACGGTGCATGCTTTATGGCCGGTGGTGACAGCGCGGGCTACGCACTGATCGAGCCGCTGCTGAAGGATTTGGCGTTTGATGAACGTGCCACGCTCTTCGTGGGCCCGCCCGGCTCGGGCCACTTTGTGAAGCTGGTCCATAACGCTATCGAATTCGGGATGGTGGAGTCGATCGCCGAGGGTGCTGAGCTGTTGATGCGCTCGGAGTTAGACCTCGACCTGCCGGCCGTGTTCGATAACTGGAGTCATGGCTCGGTCATCCGCTCGTGGTTGGTGGAACTGATGCGCGACGGTTTGCGCGACAACCCCGATTTGTCACGACTGTCCACCTATGTCGAGGACACCGGTGAAGTGAAATGGTTGCTGTGCTGGGCGCTGGAGCGCGACATCCCGTCGCTGGTGGTCTCCGACAGTCAGCAAGCGCTCATGAGCTACCGCGACCTCGACACGCCGGCGGCCAAGGCGGTTGCGTTGCTTCGGCACGGCTTCGGAGGGCACCCGGTGCACGAGGTTGTCGAGGGGTTGGTGCGTTCGTGACCGGCGAGCGGCGCCAGCCCTACCCAGGCGTTCGACTGCTCCCAGCGAGAACCCCGCCCGCCGCAGGCGGCGCCAGCCCGACATGCGGCCGTTGATCGCAGTGGCCCTGGTGGGCGGCGTGCCGCTGCTCGTCAAGTAGGCAATCACCGTGGTCGCCGTGTCGCACGAGGTGTGGCCCCTGCCGTGCTCGTATTGGTACGTAGCTCTCGTGGGGCGTGTGCTCCGATTGCCATCGTAAGAACCGCTCGACCTCGCGGGGGTACTGCTCGCGAACGGCAAGCGGCTCACCTTGTCGTGCCAGCCACACGATGAAGCTAGCCATACTCGTCTCGATCGGCACCCGATACGCATCTGGCAGGGGTCCCATCACACGCGGTGATCGACGGCCGCAGGCGCTTAACGCTGGCAGGGTTTGCCTCGCTGCGCAGGGGGCACCCGGCCCGATGGGTCAGTCGCAAGACCACGCCCAGGGACTAAGCCTTGCTCCTGAGCGACTCCTGTCCGCTCGACGGCTGCTGCTCTCGTTGGCCGCCGGTGTCATCAGTGCCGGCGTCGCCGCCGTGCTCGGGGTGCCCGAGCTGGCTCCGCTGACCGGATGGATCGTGGCCGCGGGCGTCGCGCTGATTTGGGTGTGGAGGATCAGCTGGCAACAAGATCACCTGGGCACCAAACGGCTCGCCGAGGCGGAGAGTCGGTCGCGGTCCACCGACGCCGCGGTGCTTCTCGCCGCGATCGCCAGCCTGGGCGCGGTCGTGCTGGCGCTGGTGCGCGCCAGCGGCAACCAGGATTCGGTCGCCATTGCCTCGGTCATCCTCGGTGTGCTCGCCGTGATTCTGTCGTGGGCCCAGGTGAACACGGTCTTCGCGCTGAAGTACGCGCGCCTGTATTACAAGGACGAAGCCGCCGCCGACGGCGGCATCGACTTCAAGCAGGACCAGCCACCGGCTTACAGCGATTTCGCCTACCTCGCGTTCACGGTCGGGATGAGCTTCGCCGTGTCCGAGACCGAACCCACCAACACCCACGTTCGGAAGGTCGCCCTCATGCACGCGCTGCTCTCCTACGCCTTCGGCACGGGCATTGTCACTGTGGCCGTCAACCTCGTGACCAACCTCGGCCAATAGCCGCTGGCCGACCGGCCCGGAGCCCCACAGATGCGGGGGACA